>NZ_JAQGKL010000036.1 GCF_028290105.1 Methylobacterium sp. | reverse complement strand
TCGCGGCGCATCAGCGCTTCGAGATCGGCGAACTGGCTGTCGCGCCAGACCGTGACGCCGAGATAGCGGATCTTCTTCTCCGCCTTCAGCGCCCGCAGCGTGGCGAGGTTCGTCTCCGGGTCGATGAGGTTGTGGACGGCGACCAGGTCGATCATCGCCGTGTTCAGGCGCTTGAAGGAGCGCGCGATCTCGGCGGCCCCGCCCTCGCGGCCGGGCGTGCCGACCTTGCTGCACAGGAACACTTTCGATCGCAGGTCGTCCTGCCCGAGGATCAGGCCGAGCACGTCCTCGGCGGTGCCGTAGCTCGGTGCCGTGTCGATCACCGTGCCGCCGAGGGCGACGAAGCGCTGCACGGCCTCCCGCAGCGGCGCCACGGCGTCCGCGTTGGGCTCGACCTCGTAGCGGCGGGAGGTTCCGATCCCGATCACCGGAAGGGTCTCGCCGGAGGAGGGGATCGGGCGCCGGATCAGACCCGCGGGCTCGGCCTGCGCGGGCGCGGCGACCCGACCGAGGAGGGTCGCCGACAGGGGCAGGAGGCCGGCACCGGCGATGACGGCGCGTCGGGAGGGATGCATGGCAGCGTGGACTCCGGAGGAGGCGAACGTCCGGCTCATCTAGGGCCGGAGCCGGGCTTCGACATGCCCTGAGGCTTCGACGTGCCATGAGGGTTCGACATGCCCTCAGGCATCGCCGGCCACCCGGTGGAACAGGGCCGGGTCGAGGCCGAGCGCGAGCGTCTTGAAGTGGTGCGTCGAATCGAGGTCGTTCCTCAGGGCGATCATATAGGCGGCGGCGTACATGACCGCGGTGACGTCGCGCGCGCGCGGGGACTGCGCCACCTGCAGCATGGCCTTGATCTCGTCCGTGGTTTCTTCCAGGCGCCAGGCCGTGTTCTGGAGCGGCGTGTTGCCGATCGCGGCGGCGCATTGCGAGAAGAAGCTGACGACGGGCGCGATGATCCGCCTCGATTTCGACAGCAGGAGCAGGTCCATCGCGGCGCGCTGGTTCTCGGTCAGGTCGCCCTCCACGCAGGCGATGATCCGCTCGGGACCGTAGCGGCGGGCGAACTGGTCCACCACTGCACGGTCCTCGGTGCAGACGATGATCCCGCCGGTTCGATGCTGATCGACGGCGTTGAAATAGGCCTGAAGCGGCGTCAGCCTCTGCAGAATCTGGATCATCAGGCCATCGGCCAGGATAGCCAAGTCGGAATGCAGGAGCATCCCGACGATGTCGCCGCGCCTGACATGGACGGACAGGCACTCCCCGAGGGGCCACCTGCGGCCGAGCGCGTCGAGGGCGGCCGGGAGCGCGGCATTCCAGTTGATGCAGGCGGCGATGCGCGCCAGCTTTTCCTTCAGGTCGGGGTCCCTGGCCATGAACTGGAGCAGGGGCGTCGGGAAGTCGTAGTTGAGGCCCGGGCCCATCCAGGCGATCTGGGCGATCTCGCCCCGCGAGAGATGGAACAGCTCGTCCTGATGGTAGAACAGGCTGAAGAGGCCGGTGCTGACCACCTCCTCGTGCAGGACGATGTCGCCGTACCGACCCTGCGTGCGGTCCGCGAACAGGTGCAGGCTGTCGAACAGCTCCAGGATGTACTTGGGATGCATCAGGACTGGGCTGTGGGGCGGGTCAGGCCAACCCAGGGGTGTCCAGATGACCTTCACCGGAACGCCGATCTGCTCCGACAGCAGCTGCGCATAGACCGCGGACAAGACGCGTGTCCCGAGACCGTCGCTTCTCTGGGTGCAGATCATGAGTCCGGCATGGTCTCGAACGGCGGCTTTGTGAATGCCTTCATGGCGGTCTCAACACAGGGATCTTGGAATCGATGTCATCGCCTGAGGATCGATGTCATCGCCTGATGCCATGCAAAAAGCCCCGGCTGCCAGTCGCGGCGGCCGGGGCCTCGAAACGATTGAGGCGTAGCGGGTCCCCCCTCGTCAGAGACGGGCTGTCTCGCGGCGGTTGAAGCCGAGGGCGCACAGGGTCGCGACGGCGCCCGACAAGAGATAGACGCCGACCCAGGAGAGGCCGAACCGGCTCGACACGCTTAAGGCTACGAGGGGCGCGAAGCCCGCGCCGATGAGCCAGGCGAGATCCGAGGTCAGGGCCGCCCCGGTGTAGCGGTAGCGCGAGCCGAGATTGGCGGTCACCGAGCCCGAGGTCTGGCCGTAGGAGAAGCCCAGCAGCGCGAATCCGCCGAGCACGTAGATCGTCTGGCCGAGTTCGCTGTCGCCGACAACGATCGGCGCGATGATGCTGGCGATCGCGAACAGCAGGATGAGGCCCGCCGCTACGCCCACCTGCGTACGCCGGCCGATGCGGTCCGCCACCAGACCGGAGACCACGATGGTGCCGGCGGCCAGGAATGCGCCGGCGCATTGCACGAGCAGGAACTCGCCGGCGCTGCGGCTCGTGAACAGGTGGATCCAGCTGATCGGGAACACCGTCACGAGGTGGAACAGGGCGAAGCTCGCCAGCGGCACGACGGCGCCGATGAGGACGAAGCGGCCATGGGTCCGCAGCACTTCGAGGACCGGGGTCGGCTCGAGTTCCTGCATGTCCAGCATGCGCGAGAATTCCTCGGTGGCGACGAGGCGCAGGCGTGCGAACAGGGCCACCACGTTGATGGCGAAGGCCACGAAGAACGGGTAGCGCCAGCCCCAGTCGAGGAAGTCCGCGTTGGAGACGTTCCCGAGGAAGAACGCGAACAGGGCACTCGCCAGCATGAAGCCGACCGGGGCGCCGAGCTGCGGAATCATCGCGTACCAGCCGCGCTGCTTCTCGGGGGCGTTCAGGGCGAGCAGCGAGGCGAGGCCGTCCCAGGCACCGCCGAGGGCGAGGCCCTGGCCGATGCGCAGCAACGCCAGCAGCCAGATCGAGACGGCGCCGAGGTGCTCGTAGTTCGGCAGGAAGCCGATCGACATGGTCGAGCCGCCGAGCAGGAACAGCGCGATGGTCAGCTTGACGCCGCGCCCGTGCCGCCGGTCGATCTCCATGAACAGGGCCGAGCCGATCGGGCGGGCCACGAAGGCCAGCGCGAAGAGCGCGAAGGCGTAGAGCGTGCCGGTGAGCGGATCGGCGAAGGGGAAGAACACGCCGGGGAAGATCAGCACCGAGGCGATGCCGTAGACGAAGAAGTCGAAATACTCGGCGGCGCGGCCGATGACGACCCCGATGGCGATCTCGCCGGGGGCGACCCGGTGGTCGCTGGACGCCTCGTGCGCGTCGCGCTCCAGCGACGTCGAGGATGGCACTGCGTAATCTGCGCTCATCGAAGGAACCGTGCTCGCTTCATCCGTTCGGGACCAGATCGGTCGCGGCCTGGCCCGCGCCTCGTCCGTGTAGATCCAGGGGACCGTTTATGCCCCGCGTTTTCGCTGCGGCAAAGGGCAGCGCGGCGCATCCCACCCCGGACCTCTAACAGATCGAGGCCGGCCGAGCCTACAGGGAAAGGAACCTCTTCCTTGTTCCATGCTCCCCCGGCTATGATCCTAGCGCTGATCAGACGCGTCTCATCTCACTTGTCAATTTGGTGCGATGCAGCGCACTGAGACGCTGCGCTTCCCACCCCGGGCGACCGGGGCGCGACGGGAGGCGACTTCACCGAGATTGCGCCAGACGAGTCCATGCCCGTCAAAATTCTTCGTACGCTCGTGCTTCTTCCGCTGTTCGGCCTGCTCTCGGGCTGCAACATGGTCCTGATGCAGCCCTCCGGCGACATCGCCGCCCGCCAGCGCGACCTGATCCTGGCCTCCACCGGGCTGATGCTGCTCATCATCATCCCGGTCATCGCCTTCACGCTGCTGTTCGCCTGGCGCTACCGCGCCTCGAACAAGGAGGCCGCGTACGATCCCGACTGGCACCACTCGACGCAGCTCGAAGTGCTGATCTGGTCGGCGCCGCTGGTGATCGTCATCGCGCTCGGCGCCCTGACCTGGATCAGCACCCATACCCTCGATCCATACCGCCCCTTGAGCCGGCTCGACGCCGACCGGCCCCTCGCCCCCGGGGTGAAACCGTTGACTGTCGAGGTCGTCGCACTCGACTGGAAATGGCTGTTCTTCTACCCAGATCAGGGCATCGCCACCGTCAACGAACTGGCCGCCCCGGTCGACGTGCCGATCTCCTTCAAGATCACCTCCGCCACCGTCATGAACTCCTTCTTCATCCCCGCGCTCGCCGGGCAGATCTACGCCATGGCCGGCATGGAGACGAAGCTCCACGCGGTGATCAACAAGGCCGGTACCTACGAGGGTCTCTCGGCGAATTACAGCGGGTCCGGCTTCTCGCGGATGAACTTCAAGTTCCACGGTCTCGACCAGGCCGGGTTCGACCAGTGGGTCGCCAAGGTGAAGTCCGAGGGCAAGCCCCTGAGCCGCCAGGGCTACGTCGACCTGGAGAAGCCGACCGAGCGCGAGCCCGTGCGCTACTTCTCCACCGTGGAGAACGGCCTCTACAGCTCGGTGCTCAACATGTGCGCGGTGCCCGGCAAGATGTGCATGAACGAGATGATGCACATCGACGCCATGGGCGGCGCCGGCAAGGAGAGCCACGCCAACCACAAGCGGCTCGAATACGACAACCGCTACGCCGAGCAGGGCATCGAGGCGCCGGGGGCCACCGTGGGCGGTTCCGGCCGCGAGTCGCACAGCCGCGAGCAGCCCGAGGGCATGAAGCCCAAATCCATCGCGCCCGACGTGAAGCCGGGCTCGGCGCCGGAGCATTCGGGACACGACCATTCGGGCCACCAGGGCCACGGTGCCCCGGCGGCGGACGGCACGGACTCGAAGGGCTCCGATCCCGTCGCCCCGGGCCAGTTGAACAGATAGCGCGGACGCCTCGGCCGCCCGCGACCCCATTCGGCACTCCTCTCACGAGACAGTCCCATGTTCTCCAATCCGGATCTCCAGAAGCTCCTGTTCGGGCGCCTGACGCTCGATGCCGTGCCGCTTCACGAGCCGATCCTCCTCATCACCTTCGCGATGGTCGGTCTCGGCGGCGTCGCGGTGCTCGGCGCGCTCACCTATTTCCGCCTCTGGGGCACCCTCTGGCGCGACTGGTTCACCTCCGTCGATCACAAGAAGATCGGCATCATGTACATCGTGCTGGCGCTGGTGATGCTGCTGCGCGGCTTCGCCGACGCCCTGATGATGCGCGCCCAGCAGGCGATGGCCTTCGGCGACGTCGAGGGCTACCTGCCGCCGCACCACTACGACCAGATCTTCACGGCCCACGGCGTGATCATGATCTTCTTCGTGGCGATGCCGCTGGTCACGGGCCTGATGAACTTCGTGGTGCCGCTGCAGATCGGCGCCCGCGACGTGGCCTTCCCGTTCCTCAACAATTTCAGCTTCTGGATGACGGTGAGCGGCGCCGTGACCGTGATGGCGTCGCTGTTCGTGGGCGAATTCGCCCGCACCGGCTGGCTCGCCTATCCGCCGCTCTCCGGACCCGCCATGAGCCCGGGCGTCGGCGTCGACTACTACATCTGGGCGCTGCAGATCGCCGGCATCGGGACCCTGCTGTCGGGCATCAACCTCATCGCCACCATCGTGAAGATGCGCGCGCCCGGCATGACCATGATGAAGATGCCGATCTTCACGTGGACCTCGCTCTGCACCAACATCCTGATCGTCGCCGCCTTCCCCATCCTCACGGCCGTTCTCGCGCTGCTGTCGCTCGACCGCTACGTCGGCACGCACTTCTTCTCGAACGACCTCGGCGGCAACCCGATGATGTACGTGAACCTGGTTTGGATCTGGGGTCACCCGGAGGTGTACATCCTCATCCTGCCGGCCTTCGGCGTGTTCTCCGAGATCGTCTCGACCTTCTCGAGCAAGCGCCTCTTCGGCTACGCCTCGATGGTCTACGCCACCGTCGTCATCACGATCCTGTCCTACCTCGTCTGGCTGCACCACTTCTTCACGATGGGCTCGGGCGCCAGTGTGAACTCGTTCTTCGGCATCACGACGATGATCATCTCGATCCCGACGGGCGCCAAGATCTTCAACTGGCTGTTCACCATGTACAAGGGCCGCATCCGCTTCGAGGTGCCGATGCTCTGGACGGTCGGCTTCATGGTGACCTTCACCATCGGCGGCATGACCGGCGTGCTGCTCGCCGTGCCCCCGGCCGATTTCGTCCTGCACAACTCGCTCTTCCTGATCGCCCACTTCCACAACGTGATCATCGGCGGCGTGCTGTTCGGCATGCTGGCGGGCATCACCTACTGGTTCCCCAAGGCCTTCGGATTCAAGCTCGACGAGTTCTGGGGCAAGATGGCGTTCTGGTTCTGGACGATTGGCTTTTACCTCGCCTTCATGCCGCTGTACGTGCTCGGCCTGATGGGCGTGACCCGCCGCATGAGCCGCT
>NZ_JAQGKL010000011.1 GCF_028290105.1 Methylobacterium sp. | reverse complement strand
TCGATCCGCGCCTTCGACCCCGAGACCCAGCGCACCATCGGGCAGCTGCGCTCGCTGGACCTCGTGCCGATGAGCGAGGTGCAGCTCACCACCGAGACGATCCGGCGCTTCCGCCAGGGCTACCTCTCGACCTTCGGCGCGGCCACCCGCGACGACCGGCTCTACGAGACGATCAGCGAGGGCCGGCGCTATGCCGGCCTCGAGCACTGGATGCCGCTGTTCTACGACCATCTCGACACGCTGTTCGACTATGTCGGCGGGGTGCCGATGGTGTTCGACGCGCAGGTGGACGAGGCGGCGGGCGAGCGCCTGACCCTGATCCGCGACTATTACGACGCCCGCGCCGGGGCGATGGCGGCGCCGTCCCCGGGGGTCGCACCCTACAAGCCGCTCAAGCCCTCCGCCCTCTACCTGACGCCCAACGAGTGGCGCGACCGGGTGGCGGCGGCCTCCGTCGCCCGGCTCTCCCCCTTCTCCATGCCGGAGAACCCGGACCGGGCGACCATCGATTGCGAGGGCCGCCAGGGCCGCACCTTCGCGGCCGAGCGGGCGGACGAATCCGCCAGCGTCTTCGACGCAGCGGTGGCCCACGTGCGGGACCTCCAGGGATCCGGTCATCACGTGATCCTGGGATCCTGGTCCGACGGCTCGCGCGACCGGCTCTGCTCGGTCCTGGGCGACCACGGCCTGAAGAAGCCCGTCGCCATCAACACGCTCGCCTCGGTCAACGCCCTGAAGCGCGGCACGGACGTGGCGGTGGCGGTCTGGGGCCTCGAATCCGGCTTCGTCGTCGACAAGCTCGCGGTGATCTCGGAAGGCGACATCCTCGGCGACCGTCTGGTGCGCCAGAAGCGCAAGGCCAAGCGCCCGCAGGACATCATCCTGGAGGTGCAAGCCCTCCAGCCCGGCGACCTCGTGGTCCATGCCGACCACGGCATCGGCCGCTTCGTGGGCCTCAAGACCGTGACGGCGGCGGGCGCGCCGCACGATTGCCTGGAGATCCAGTATGCCGGCGGCCTGCTGCTGCTCCCCGTCGAGAACATCGAGCTGCTGACGCGCTACGGCTCGGAGGATGCGGAGGTCGCCCTCGACCGTCTCGGCGGCGGCGCCTGGCAGGCCCGCAAGGCCAAGATGAAGAAGCGCATCCTCGAGATGGCGGGCCAGCTCATCCGGGTCGCGGCCGAGCGCTTCGTGCGCCAGGCGCCCCGCCTGCACGCGCCGGAGGGGCTCACCGACGAGTTCGCGGCGCGCTTCGCCTTCAACGAGACCGAGGACCAGGCCAACGCCATCGACGCGGTGCTCACCGACCTCAATGCGGGCCGCCCGATGGACCGGCTGGTGTGCGGCGACGTCGGCTTCGGCAAGACCGAGGTGGCGCTCCGCGCGGCCTTCGCCGGCGCCATGGGCGGCAAGCAGGTGGCGGTGGTGGTGCCCACCACGCTGCTGGCGCGCCAGCACTACCGCACCTTCGCCGAGCGCTTCAAAGGCCTGCCCGTCGAGGTGGCGCAGATGTCGCGCTTCGTCTCCAACACCGAGATGAAGCGGGTGCGCGACGGGCTCGTCGCCGGCACCGTCGACATCGTCGTCGGAACGCACGCCCTGCTCGCCAAGGCCGTGGCCTTCAAGGATCTCGGCCTCATCATCGTCGACGAGGAGCAGCATTTCGGCGTGGCCCACAAGGAGCGCCTGAAGGCGCTCCAGGCGGATGTCCACGTGCTCACCCTCTCGGCGACCCCGATCCCCCGCACCCTGCAGCTCGCCATGACGGGGGTCCGCGAACTCTCGATCATCGCCACCCCGCCGGTGGACCGCCTCGCGGTGCGCACCTCCGTGACGCCCTTCGACCCGCTCCTCGTGCGCGAGGCGCTCCTGCGCGAGCGCTATCGCGGCGGCCAGTCCTTCTACGTGGTGCCGCGCATCGAGGATCTGGCCGAGGTCAAGCGCTTCCTCGATACCGAGATGCCCGAGACCAAGGTGGCGGTGGCGCACGGCCAGATGGCGGCGGGCCAGCTCGAGGACGTGATGACGGCCTTCTACGAGGGCAAGTTCGACGTGCTGCTCTCCACCACCATCGTCGAATCCGGCCTCGACATCCCCACCGCCAACACGCTGATCGTGCACCGGGCCGACATGTTCGGTCTGGCCCAGCTCTACCAGCTGCGCGGCCGCGTCGGGCGCGCCAAGGCCCGGGCCTACGCGCTGTTCACGACGCCGGCCAACCGGACGCTGACGGTGCAGGCGGAGAAGCGGCTGCGGGTGCTCCAGACCCTCGACACCCTGGGCGCCGGCTTCCAGCTCGCCTCCCACGACCTCGACATCCGGGGCGCCGGCAACCTGCTCGGCGACGCCCAGTCCGGCCACATCAAGGAGGTCGGCTACGAGCTCTACCAGCAGATGCTGGAGGATGCGGTCACGGCTCTGAAGGCCGGCATCGACGAGCCCGTGGAGGAGGCCTGGTCGCCCACCATCGCGCTCGGCGCCCCGGTCACGATCCCGGAGGAGTACGTCGAGGACCTCACCGTCCGCCTCGGGCTCTATCGCCGGCTCTCGACGCTCGAGAACGACGCCGAGATGGAGAGCTTCGGCGCCGAGCTGATCGACCGGTTCGGGCCGCTGCCGCCGGAGGTGGAGCAGCTCCTCAAGATCGTCACCATCAAGATCCTGTGCCGCGACACCAACGTGGAGAAGGTCGAGGCCGGCCCGAAGGGCGTCGTCGTCCACTTCCGCGACAAGGCTTTCGCCAACCCGCAGGGGCTGGTGGCCTACGTCACCGAGCAGGCCTCCTTCGCCAAGGTGCGCCCGGACATGAGCATCGTGTTCATCCGCGAACTCGACACCATCCCGGAGCGGCTCAAGGTGACCACGACGATCCTGCGCAGCCTGTCGACGATCGCCCGGCGCAAGAAGGCGGCCTGATCCGAGAAGACGGCCTGATCCATCAAAGCGAAAAGGGCACGCCTCGCGGCACGCCCTTTTCGAAAAACCTTCGTTATGCCAAGTGCCTAAGGGCCTTGCCTCACCCGCTGCCTTCAGAGGTCGGGCTGGTTGAGGACGTAGGGCCCGATCTGGCTCTGGAGGTCGATGGCGGTGCCGGAGCGCCGGGCCATCCCCTCGTCCACCACGATCACCGGGATGCCGGCTTGGCGCATCTGCTCGCGCAGGCGCTCGGAGAGCTGGGCATGGGCCGGATCGCGCCGGGAGGAGGCCTGGAGCAGAACCGCGGCCGGGCGCGCGATGACCGCGAGCACGTCGTGCGCCGCCTCGAGGGAGGCGGTGACGCTGGCATAACCGAGCTCCGCGAGTTCGGCGGCGAGCGAATGATCGACGGCGCGGTGGCCATCGTCGACAACGAGAACTTGTTGCAGCGCACCCATGAGCATCAGTGCTAGCCCATCCCTTGTCTCTTGGAAAGAGACTCGTGTGACAACACACATCGAGGCGATTGGTTCGCCGGCCACGTTCCGAGGACGACCCTGCCACCGCATCCCTGACCGGAGGATGAATTGATTCGGTGCGCCGCATCATCCGGGGAGGCGCCAGGGTCCTCCCGTCGACGCAAGGCCCTGCACCGGGGCGACAATCCGGCTCGCCGCGCTGCGGCCGGAAACCGGACGCGCCGTGCGCGCACGTCCCCGGGTGTCCGGTTTTTCGAGGCCATCGGAGGTGACGGGCGGATGACGCCTCAGGCGCGGAGGATCGCCAGGGTGCGGTCGTCGGCGACGCTGGTCACGAATGGCGCGGGCGTCCACTCGTCGGCCGTCTCGGGGATCGCTATATCGCGCTGCAGCGCTCCGGCATGGCAGGCGCGGCCCCGAAAGGCGAGGCGGCCGTCGGCGTCCCGGCGCAGGGCCATGAGGGTCGAGAACAGGGGGCCACGCTCGGGGTACGTCAGGGTGAGGGCGACGTCGTTGGCTTCCCGGGCGCCGGTGAGCAGCGCGGTCTCGTCGAAGGCGACCACGTCCACGATCGGGCGTCCCGCCCGCGGGGTCAGCCAGCGCTGACCGAGATGCC
>NZ_JAQGKL010000021.1 GCF_028290105.1 Methylobacterium sp. | reverse complement strand
CCCGGCGACAACGCGGTCAGCGCCTCGATCGTCGGCCGCCTGACGATCCCGATCTACGAGGGTGGCCAGACGTACTCGCAGATCCGCCAGGCCAAGGAGACGGTGGGTCAGCGCCGCCTCGACGCGGAAGACACCCGCGACCAGGTGCGCTCGGCGATCGTCACCGCCTGGGGCCGCCTCGAAGCCTCCAAGGCCCAGGTCATCGCCTCGCAGGCGCAGGTTCAGGCCAACGAAGTGGCGCTGAACGGCGTGCGCGAGGAGGCCCGCGTCGGCCAACGCACCACGCTCGACGTCCTGAACGCGCAGCAGGAGCTGCTGAACGCCCGCACCAACCTCATCCTCGCCCAGCGCGACCGGGTGATCTTCTCCTACGGCGTCGTCCAGGCGGTGGGCCGCCTCACCGTGCGCTTCACGGCGCTGCCGGTGGCGGTCTACAGCCCCCGCGAGCACTTCGATCAGGTCAAGGACCTCTGGTACGGCGTGCGCACGCCGGACGGCCGGTAACAGGCCGGGGACGGCGCGGGCTTATCCCGCTCCGTGCGGTAGCCGGCGCTTGTATCGGGGTAGGAGCGTGAAATACTCGCTGTCTTCATCGATCGTTTACCCTAGACCCCGAGCATCGTCCGGATGAGTGCAGCGAGCCCCAAGGTGCCGGAAAAGGCGCAGGAACCCTCCATGGAGGAGATCCTCGCCTCGATCCGCCGCATCATCGCGGACGACCAGAACGCCAAGGCCGAGGTGGTGGCGCCGCAGCATTCCGCGCCGCTGCCCGAGAACGACGACGTGCTCGATCTCGCCGAGATCGCCCAGCCGATCCGCAAGCCCGTGCTCCTCGACGAGCCCGAGATCGCGTTCCGCAAGGAGCCGATCGAGGACGGGCAGATCGACTTCGACGCGATCTCCTTCGACGACGACGAGGAGCCGGAACCCGAGCCACTCACGCCCCCGCGGGCTGCCGCCCCGATCGAGCCGCCGCGCCCGGCGCCGCAACCCGAGCCCCGTGCCGAGCCCCGCGCGCCGGAACCGACCCCGACCGAGCGCCTCACCTCGGCCGTGACGGACGCCAGCGTCGCGCAGGCCTTCCACATGCTCTCGCACACGGTGATGAGCAGCCAGGCCCGCACGCTGGAGGACCTCGTCCAGGACATGCTCCGCCCGATGCTCAAGGGCTGGCTCGACGAGAACCTGCCGAGCATGGTCGAGCGGCTGGTCCGTGCCGAGATCGAGCGCGTCGCCCGGGGTCGCTGAAGCCTGTGCGGATCGCCCCCGCGTGAAAACGCGGGGCTCGCGTGTTGACGGAGAGGGCCCGACGGGTTGAAAGCGGGCCAACCCCGCTGATCCAACACGTGAACCGACCCCGCCCATGATGGACAAGACCTTCGACCCCGCCGCCGTCGAGGCGCGCATTGCCGCCGCCTGGGAGACGGGCGGCGCCTTCAAGGCGGGTCGGCCTGAGCGGGCCGGGGCGACGCCCTTCACCATGGTGATCCCGCCGCCGAACGTGACCGGCAGCCTGCACATGGGGCACGCCCTCAACAACACCCTGCAGGACATCCTCTGCCGCTTCGAGCGCATGCGCGGGCGCGACGTGCTCTGGCAGCCGGGCACGGACCATGCCGGCATCGCCACCCAGATGGTGGTGGAGCGCCGCCTGGCGGAGGCCGGCGAGCCCGGCCGGCGCGAACTCGGCCGTGCGGCCTTCGTCGAGAAGGTCTGGGCCTGGAAGGCGGAATCGGGCGGGGCCATCGTCAACCAGTTGAAGCGGCTCGGCGCCTCCTGTGACTGGTCGCGCGAGCGCTTCACCATGGGCGTGTCGGGGGCCCCCGACGACCAGATGGTCCGCGCCGTCACCAAGACCTTCGTCGATCTCCACGCGCAGGGGCTGATCTACCGCGACAAGCGGCTCGTGAACTGGGACCCGAAGTTCCAGACCGCGATCTCCGACCTCGAAGTGCTGCAGGTCGAGGTGAAGGGCCAACTCTGGCACTTCGACTACCCGATCGTGGACGAGGCCGGCATGGAAACCGGCGAGGTCATCACGGTGGCGACCACGCGGCCCGAGACGATGCTCGGCGACACGGCGGTGGCGGTCCATCCGGAGGACCAGCGCTACACCCACCTCGTCGGACGGAACGTGCGCCTGCCCCTGGTCGGGCGCCTGATCCCCATCGTGGCCGACACCTATTCCGACCCCGAGAAGGGCACCGGCGCGGTCAAGATCACGCCCGCGCACGACTTCAACGATTTCGAGGTGGGCCGCCGCGCCGGCTGCATTCCGATCAACATCCTGGATGCGGAAGCCCGCATAACCCTCGACGGCAACGCGGCTTTCCTCGCCGACGCGGCACCTGAGCCCGAGGCGCTGGCCCTGCACGGCCTCGACCGTTTCGCGGCGCGAAAGCGCGTGGTCGAACTGATGGAGGTCCGCGAGCGCCTGCGGCTCGTCGAGCCCAACACCCACGCGGTCCCGCACGGGGACCGCTCGAACGTCGTCATCGAGCCCTACCTCACGGACCAGTGGTACGTGAACGTGAAGCCGCTGGCCGAGCGCGCGCTGCAGGCGGTGCGCGCCGGCCAAACGAAGTTCGTGCCGGAGAACTACGAGAAGACCTTCTTCCAGTGGCTGGAGAACATTGAGCCCTGGTGCATCTCGCGCCAGCTCTGGTGGGGCCACCAGATCCCGGTCTGGTACGACGAGGCGGGCGGCATCTTCGTCGCGGCGAGCGAATCCGAAGCGCAAGGGCAGGCCGACGCGAAGCACGGCAAGCCCGTGACCCTGCGCCGGGACGAGGACGTCCTCGACACCTGGTTCTCCTCCGCCCTCTGGCCGTTCTCGACGCTCGGCTGGCCGGACGAGACCCCGGAACTCGCGCGCCACTACCCGACCAACACACTGGTGACCGGCAAGGACATCATCTTTTTCTGGGTCGCCCGGATGATGATGCTCGGCCTTCACGTCACCGACCGGGTGCCCTTCGACACGGTCTACCTGCACACCCTGGTGCGCGATGCCTCCGGCGCCAAGATGTCGAAATCCAAGGGCAACGTGGTCGACCCCCTCGGGCTCATCGATCAGTACGGGGCGGATGCCCTGCGCTTCACGCTGGCCGCGATGGCGGCGCAGGGGCGCGACATCAAGCTCGCGGTGAACCGGGTCGAGGGCTACCGCAACTTCGCGACGAAGCTCTGGAACGCCTCGCGCTTTGCCGAGATGAACGGCTGCACCTTGCGCGCCGATTACCGCCCGGAGGCGGCCACCGAGTCGCTCAACCGCTGGGCGCTCGGAGAGGCCGCCCGCGCGGTGGCCGAGGTCACGGCGGCGCTCGACGCCTATCGCTTCAACGACGCGGCGGCGGCGGCCTACCGTTTCGTCTGGAACATCTTCTGTGACTGGTACCTGGAACTCGCCAAGCCGGTCCTGCAGGGGGAGGGGGTCGATGCGGGCCTGCGGGAAGAGACCCAGGCCACCGTCGCGTTCCTGATCGACCAGATCGCCAAGCTGCTGCATCCGTTCATGCCGTTCCTCACCGAGGAACTCTGGGCGATCAAGGGCGAAGGCGTTGCGGATCGAGGCCTCCTCGCCCTCGCCCCCTGGCCGGACCTCGCCGCCCTGAACGACCCGAACTCCGAGGCCGAGGTGGGCTGGCTGGTGGATCTCGTCTCCGAGATCCGCTCGGCCCGCTCGGAGACTAACGTGCCGGCCGCCGCGCAGATTCCCCTCGTGGTGGTCGGGGCCGACGAGGCCACACAGGCCCGCGCCACGCGCTGGAGCGACACGCTGATCCGCCTCGCGCGGCTCTCCGAGATCCGCTTCGAAGCGAGTGCCCCGAAGAACTCGGTGCAGTTGCTGGTGCGCGGATCGGTGGCGGCCCTGCCCCTCGAGGGCATCGTCGATCTCGCCGCCGAGGTCGCCCGCCTGAAGAAGGAGGCCGCCAAGGCTGTCGCCGAGATCGCCAAGATCGAGGCCAAGCTCGGGAATGCCGACTTCCTCGCCCGCGCCCCCGACGAGGTGGTGGACGAGCAGCGCGAGCGCCGCGACGCGGAGGCCGCCCGGCTGGAAAAGATCACCGAGGCGCTGACGCGGCTCGCCGCTTGAGCGCCCGGGGACGTCACCGTCGGTCGGGATACGGCGTCGACGGTGGCGCAGGTCTCCTGGTCGCAGGCGGGTCGGCGGGGGTGAAGCCGTGACGGACGCCCCCACCCTCGCCGGCCTCGGCTGGTCCGGCTTCTTCGCGGAGCAGTGCCGGCCCGACGAGGCGGCTCTCGAGCCGCAGCGCATCGCGACCGTGCATCGCGCGCGCATGGGAAGCCTCTCGGAGGCCGGCCCGGTGAAGCTCGTGCTTCCGGTCCACACCAACACCGGCGATTACGCGGTGGGCGACTGGGTCCTCGTCGAGCCCGGAACCCAGTTGCTGCGCCGTCGCCTCGATCGCCGCACGGTGCTGGAGCGCCGGCGCGAGGGCAGCGCCGTGCCGCAGCTCGCGGCGGCGAATGTCGACGCGCTGTTCGTCGTCACGTCCTGCAACGCGGACTTCAACCCGACCCGCCTGGAGCGCTACCTCGCGCTCGCCAACCAGGGCGGCGCGGAACCCGTCATCGTGCTGACCAAGGCGGATGTGGCAGGCGATGCCGAGCGCTATCGCCGCGAGGCGAGGGCGCTCCAGCGGGACCTGAGCGTCGTCATCGTGAACCCGCGCGTCGCCGAGGCATCGACGCATCTCGCCCCCTGGTGCGGCCCGGGCCGCACCGTGGCGGTGGTCGGCTCGTCCGGAGTGGGCAAGTCGACCCTGGTCAACACCCTGGTCGGACCGGATGGGGATGCGCCCCAGGCGACGGGGGGCATCCGCGAGCACGACGCCAAGGGCCGGCACACCACCACGTCCCGCTCGCTCCACGCCATCGCGGGCGGCGGCTGGGTGATCGACACCCCGGGCATCCGCTCGCTCCAGCTCGGCGACGCGGCGGAAGGCATCGACACGCTGTTTGCCGAGATCACCGAACTGGCGCCCGATTGCCGGTTCCGGGACTGCACCCACGCCCACGAGCCCGGCTGCGCGGTCCAGGCCGCCGTGGCGGAGGGCCGCCTCGATCCGGAGCGGGTCTCGCGCTGGCGCACCCTGCGGGCGGAGAATCGCGGAAACACGATCGTCCCGACTGGCCCGCGCGGCAACAAGAAGCGCTGAAGGCGCCGCGCCCTAGATGCCCCCGCCCGCGACCTCGCGGGCCACGGCGCGGCGGCCGATGTCCCGGCGGCAGAAGCCCTCCGGCCAGTCGATCCGCGCAATGGCGGCGTAGGCGCGGGCCTGGGCCTCCATCATAGTCTCCCCCAGCGCCGTGACCGCGAGCACGCGCCCGCCATCGGCCAGCAGCCGCCCGCCCTCGGCGCGGGTGCCGGCCTGGAACACCACGACCGCGTCGCTTTCCCCCGCCGCCTCGATGCCCCGGATCTCGGACCCGCGCATCACGGTGCCGGGATAACCCGCCGCCGCCATGACCACGGTCAGCGCCGCGCGATGCGCGTCGAATTCGAGGCTGATCCCGGACACGTCGCCCTCGCAGGCGGCGAGCAGGGCCGGCACGAGGTCCGAGGCGAGGCGGGGCATCAAGACCTGCGCCTCGGGGTCGCCGAAGCGGGTGTTGTACTCGATCAGCTTCGGCCCGTCGGCGGTCAGCATCAGGCCCGCATAGAGGATGCCGGTGAAGGGGGTGCCCCGGGCCCGCATGCCGTCGAGGGTCGGGCCGATGATCGTCTCCATCACCTCCCGCTCCAGGGCGGGGGTGAGGATGGTGGCCGGCGAGTAGGCGCCCATGCCGCCGGTGTAGGGCCCGCGATCCCCGTCGAAGACCCGCTTGTGGTCCTGGGCCGTGCCCACCGACACCGCGCGGGTGCCGTCGCAGAGGGCGAAGAAGCTCGCCTCCTCGCCGAACAGGCATTCCTCGATGACGATCTCGGCACCGGGCTCCTCGAACAGGGCACGCACCGCGGCCTCCGCCTGGTCCAGGGTCTCGGCCACGACAACGCCCTTGCCGGCCGCGAGGCCATCCGCCTTCACAACGATGGGCGCGCCCTGCTGCGCGAGGTAGGCCAGGGCCGGTTCGAGGGCCCGGAACCGCGCGAAGGCGGCGGTGGGGATGCCGACCTCGGCGCAGAGATCCTTGGTGAAGCCCTTGGAGCCCTCGAGCTGCGCGGCGGCCCGGGTCGGCCCGAAGGCGCGGATGCCCGCCGCCTGGAGGTCGTCGACGAGGCCCGCCACCAGGGGCGCCTCCGGGCCGACCACCACGAGGCCGATGCGCTCATCCGCGCAGAAGGCGCGCACGGCAGCGTGATCCTTGACAGCGAGGTCGGGCCGGTTCTCGCCGAAGGCGGCGGTCCCCGGATTGCCCGGCGCCGTGAAGAGGCGTGCGCAGAGCGGGCTCTTGGCGATGGCGTAGGCCAGGGCGTGCTCACGCCCACCCGCGCCGATGAGGAGGATGTTCATGGGGGTGATGTTCCCCAAAAGCGGTTCGTTGAAAAGTCCGTTTTGTCCCGTGGGCCGCGCCTGTGCACGGGAAGTGCGGTTTGGAGGCGACGCGAATGGGTGCCATCGCGACTGAGAGGCATCGCGAATTGGCCACGGTCTGCGTTGAACCTATGCCGGGGAAGGAAGTTCTCGTGAGTTGGTGCGGAACGAACCAATCGAGGCGACGTTGGTGAGGATCATGCCAAGCTGTCGCAAATCCTCTCCGCTTTCGATGGCACCGCCCCCGTCCATGCGGGTGGTCTTGTCGCATTACGTGACGCGAGGCCGTGTTTCGGTCCACGCCGCGAACGACAACCGGCCCGTCGATGGCCTGCCGATCTGGCGCATGGCGCTTGCCGTCAGCGCCGTCCCGATCGTCTCCGTCCTGCTGATCCTGTCGATCCTGATGTGAACGTTGGACGCGCGACGTCCGCTTTACCTGTGGCAAGCGTGGCCCTAGCGTCCGCCGCCATGGCCGTTCCCCCTCCGCCCGCCAAAGCCGCCGTCTCCACCGGCACCGTGTCCAACGTGCCGGAATGGTCCGTTGGGGACCTCGCCTCCGCCCTGAAGCGGACCCTGGAGGACGCGTTCGGGCATGTGCGTCTACGCGGCGAAATCTCGGGCTTTCGTGGGCAGCACGGCTCGGGACATGCCTACTTCTCCCTGAAGGACGGCAATGCCCGGATCGACGCGGTCGTCTGGAAGGGCACCTTCAACCGCCTGCGCCAGCGGCCGCAGGAGGGGCTCGAGGTCGTCGCCACCGGGCGGATCACCACATTCCCGGGCAAATCCTCCTACCAGATCGTCATCGAGACCCTGGAGCCCGCCGGCATCGGCGCGTGGATGGCGCTGTTGGAGGAGCGCAAGCGCCTACTAGCCGCCGAAGGACTGTTCGCGGCCGAGCGAAAGCGGGCGATCCCCTACCTGCCACGCGTGGTCGGGGTCGTGACCTCGCCCACCGGCGCCGTCATTCGCGACATCCTGCACCGGCTGGAGGACCGCTTCCCGCGGCCCGTGCTGGTCTGGCCGGTCCGGGTCCAGGGGGAGGGCGCCGCCGAGGAGATCGCCGCCGCGATCCGGGGCTTCAACGCGCTCGCCCCCAACGGACCGATCCCGCGCCCCGACGTCCTCATCGTGGCGCGAGGGGGCGGCTCGATCGAGGATCTCTGGGCCTTCAACGAGGAATGCGTCGTCCGCGCGGCTTCGGAATCCACGATTCCGCTGATCTCGGCGGTGGGCCACGAGACCGACACCACCCTGATCGACTTCGTCTCGGACCGTCGCGCACCGACGCCCACGGGGGCCGCCGAGATGGCAGTGCCGGTGCGCGCAGACCTCATCGCGGAGGTGGTCGACCTCGGGCGCCGGCAGCGGGAGGCGGTGCTGCGTCGCCTCGACCGGGAGCGCAGCGACCTGCGCGCCCTGGTGCGGGCGATGCCGGACGTCGATGCCTTCCTGGCGGCCAAGCGCCAGCGCCTCGACCTCGCGGAGGCCCGCCTCGGCCCGGCGCTCGCCGGCAACGCCCGGGTGTTTCGCCTGCGCGTGTCGCGCCTCGTGGAGCGTTTCGCCCGGCATCCGCCGACCCTGGCGCTGGCCCAGGCGCGCGGACGCCTGGCGCGCATCGGCGACCGCTCCGGATCGGCCCTGCGCCACGACACCGCGCGCAAGGGCGAGAAACTGGCCTATCTCGGGCGCCGCCTCGTCGTCGCCCGAGACGGCACCCTGGGTCGCGCCCGCACGGATCAGGCCCGCAGCCGCGACCGCCTCGGCGCCCTCCAGGCGCGCTTGGTCCAGGCCGGCGCGCGCCTCACCGAACGGCGCGCCGACCGCCTCGCCGGGTTGGCGGGGCTCCTCGGCTCGCTGAGCTACCGGGCGGTGTTGGCCCGTGGCTACGCGCTGGTGCGCGACGTCGACGGGACGCCGGTCCGCGCGGCCGCCGAGGCGAGGGCGCACATGATCCTCGAGTTTTCCGACGGCACGGTCGGCGTGCGGGCGGAGGCTGGATCCCCGGCGATGGCCACCGGCCCGGAACCGGCCGGTCCGCCGGAGGGCGATCCCGGTCAGGCCGTGCGCCGGAAAGCGGCGCCGAAGCGGGCTGGCGCGAAGAAGGCCGAGACGCCGAGGATCGCGCAGGCGGAGGCCGCCACCGCGCCCCCGCCGACCCGGCAGGGCAGCCTGTTCGACCTCTGAACGGTGACCCGTGCGCAACGTCCCGGTGCCATGCGCCGCAGGCACCGCGTGCACGTGTTCCCCGGCACGCCCGCCGGGTTGACGAACCCGGCCGCGTTTGCGACCGCACCGGCGGCACGGCTCGTGCCTGCCAGCGCAGGGCCGAGCCCGGCAGAGGAGATGCGGGATGACCACGACGATCGACAGCGCGCAGAAGCTGCACCTCGTCTTCGGCGGCGAATTGGAGAGCCTCGACGGGGTGAACTTTCGCGACGTGAAAGGTCTCGACATCGTCGGCATCTTTCCGGACTACGCGTCGGCGCAGACCGCCTGGAAAGCCAAGGCACAATCCACGGTGGACAGCGCGCAGACACGCTACTTCATCGTGCACCTGCATCGGCTGCTCGAGCCGTAATCCGTGACATCAGGGCTCATCGCGCGGACATCCTGAACTTGGGTGTCCGTAACTTTGAATGCCTGTAACTTGGGTGAAGGCATTGTGACGCCCCTCCTGCGGCTGTTATGGACCCCGCAGCGTGAAGGCCCGGCCGTCGATCATGGGACGGGCCTCAAGGATCGCGAGATGAAGACCCCGGCATGAAGTCCTCGATCAAGATCATCGCCGGCAATGCGAGCCGGCCCCTGGCCGAGGCCATCGCGGCCTATCTCGAATTGCCGCTGGCGAAATGCATGGTCCGGCGCTTCGCCGACATGGAGATCTTCGTCGAACTCCAGGAGAACGTGCGCGGCGAGGACGTCTTCATCGTCCAGTCGACCTCGTTCCCGGCCAACGATCACCTGATGGAATTGCTCATCATGATCGATGCGGCCCGGCGCTCCTCGGCGCGGCGCATCACCGCCGTGATCCCGTATTTCGGCTATGCCCGCCAGGACCGGCGCACCTCCGGCCGCACCCCGATCTCGGCCAAGCTGGTCGCCAACCTCATCACCGAGGCCGGCGCCGACCGCGTGATGACCCTCGACCTGCATGCCGGCCAGATCCAGGGCTTCTTCGACATCCCCACCGACAACCTGTTCGCCGCGCCCGTGAAGGTGCGCGACATCAAGGAGCGACTCGACCCGAAGGACTGGATGGTGGTCTCGCCGGATGTCGGCGGCGTGGTCCGCGCCCGCGCCATCGCCAAGCGCATCGACGCGACGCTGGCCATCGTCGACAAGCGCCGCGAGCGCCCCGGCGAGTCCGAGGTGATGAACATCATCGGCGAGGTCGAGGGCCGCTCCTGCATCCTCGTGGACGACATCGTCGATTCCGGCGGCACGCTGGTGAACGCGGCCGAAGCCCTGCTGAATGCCGGTGCCAAGGACGTCTCCGCCTACATCACGCACGGAGTGCTCTCGGGCGGTGCCGTCTCGCGCATCGCCGCCTCGCGGATGAAGGAACTGGTGATCACGGATTCGATCCAGCCGACCCAGGCCGTCAAGCTCGCCCGCAACATCCGGGTGGCCACCATCGCGCCGCTGCTCGGCGAGGCCATCGGCCGGACCGCGACCGAATCGAGCGTGTCGAGCCTCTTCACCTGAGGCCCCCCGACGATCGAGGGCGAGGATCGGCCGGACGCGTTCGTCCGGGAGCCGACGGATCGCAATTGCGCAGACCCCACAGGAACCTGTATAGACGGCGCTTCCCTATTGCAGCGTTGAGACGGGATGCTGCCGGCCGGTCTCGGGCCGGAGCGAGCGACGCCCTGTCGGCGGCGCCCCGAGACCCGTCCCGCACGAACCTGTTGGAGTAGCCCGATGTCGCAAGGTCCGCTGATGCCGAAGGCCACCGCCGTATGGCTGGTGGAGAACACCTCGCTGGCCTTCGAGCAGATCGCCGATTTCTGCAAGCTCCACCCCCTCGAGGTGAAGGGCATCGCCGACGGCGAGGTCGCGGCCGGCATCAAGGGCCTCGACCCGATTACCACCAACCAGCTGACCCGCGACGAGATCGAGAAGGCGCAGAAAAGCCCGAACTACAAGCTGAAGGTCGCGGTCTCGAAGGTGAAGCTGCCCGAGGTCAAGCGCACCACCAAGGGCCCGCGCTACACGCCCCTCTCGCGCCGCCAGGACCGGCCGAACGCCATCCTCTGGCTGCTGCGCAATCACCCCGAGCTCAAGGACGCCCAGATCATCCGGCTCGTGGGCACCACCAAGTCGACGATCCAGCAGATCCGCGAGCGCAGCCACTGGAACTCGGCCTCGCTCCAGCCGATGGACCCCGTGACCCTCGGCCTCTGCACGCAGATCGACCTCGATTTCGAGGTTCAGCGCTCGGCCAAGGATCGCCCGGCCAACATGCCGGTGGATGGCGGCGCGACCTTGCTGCCGACCGAGGTCTCGACGGCCACCGACTACACCGAGGCCGACGAGCACCACCGCACCGCCCGCGACGAGAAGCTCAACGCCGATTCGGTGTTCGCCAAGCTCAAAGGCATGCGCAGCACCGAAGAAGACGAGGACTAGCCAGAACCGCCCGCCGCCGGATTTTCGGACCGGCTGATGGGGCAGGGCGGTGACGAGCACGCGGGGAGCGGCCTGATGCTGACGGAGACGATGCCGGAGGGTGTGTCGGCCTTCCCGATCACGCCCTGCGACGCCGCAGGACGGCTCGACGGCGGGGCCCTGTCCCGCCTGCTCACGCGCCTCGTCACGCCGTCGGTCGCCTCGATCGGCCTCCTCGGCAGCACGGGCAGCTACCCCTACCTGACCCGCGACGTGCGCCGCCAGGCGCTGGAGGTCGCGGTGGAGACGGTGGCCGGCCGCGTGCCGATCCTCGTCGGCGTCGGTGCCCTGCGCACGGACGAGGCCGTACGGATCGCCCAGGATGCCAGGGCCATCGGAGCATCGGTGGGACTGCTCGCGGTGGTGTCCTACACGCCGCTCACCGAGGACGAGATCGTCGAGCACTTCACCGTGGTGGCGCGGGAGAGCGGCCTGCCACTCTGTATCTACGACAATCCCGGCACCACCCACGTGGCGATCGGCCCCGATCTGGCGGGTCGCCTCAGCCGGATTCCCGGCGTGATCGCGATCAAGAGCCCGGCCTCGCCCGTGCCCGGCATCGCCGCCCACTTCGCGGCCCTGCGCAACGCGGTGGGCCCGGGTCTCTCCATCGGATTCAGCGGCGACTGGCACGCCACGGAGGCGCTGCTGGCCGGCGGCACGGTCTGGTACAGCGTCGCCGCCGGCCTCTTCCCGGAACCCTGCGGAGCGATCCTGCGTGCCGTCCAGACGGGAGACGCCGAGGAGGCGCGCCGCCTCGATGCGGCGATGGAGCCGCTCTGGGCGCTCTTCAGGGCGCATTCGAGCCTGCGGGTGATCTACGCCGCCGCGACGATCCTGGGTTTCGGACGACCGGAACTGCCGCGTCCCCTGTTGCCGCTGCCCGAGCCGGCCCGGCGCGCGGTGGCCGAGACCCTGGCGCAACTCGGCCTGACCTGAACCCCGCGGCTTCGACCTCGCGGACAACCGGCAGAATAACCGGAGTTTTTGAAGCGTTTTTTCCTGGCATCTGGTGTTCGCGATCGGAAGCTGCGTAATATCGCACCCCTTATCGTCGCGAGGCCACGTTTCAGGGGACGCCATGACCGGCCAGACCGTCGCAACGGAACCGCCGCAGGGGTTGGTGCCGGGTGGGTATGGGGGCGGCGCGCATGCGCCGGACGCCGACGCGGCCTGGGGCCTTGGCGCGATCCATCACGCCTCCGAGCCGGTGACGCTCGCCGAATCCCTGATGAGCGACGCGGGCTGGAGTCCGGCGAATTTCAGTGAGGCGGGCCCCAATCCGCCCTACCTGCGCATCGGCGGCAAGCTCTGGGTCACCCTCACGGAATTCGAGCCGTGCTTCTCGTCGTACCACCGGGACCGGGTGCTGTTCCGCTCCAAGGTCTCGATGACGGATCACCTGTCCCGCTACGACGAGATCATGATCGACCCGCTCGCGTTCGAGGAGTGCTTCGGGCCGGAGGAGGGGACCGACGCGACCTTCCCGTTCGGCGCCTGGCTGGCGATCCGCGAGGTCCGCCTCGACGGGATCGAGCTCTGGGGCCGCCGGCACGGCCGGGTCATGCTGCCCCTGGAGCCCCTCGCCATTGCCTCGGCGGTCTGGCTGCGCAGCACCGCAGATGCGGCGGTCGTCTGAACCCCGTCGCGGCGATCACCCTCTCCTCACGGCGATATTGCCCGCCGTCCTGCGATCGGCTATGCCGAGGCCGTTCTCCGATTGGATTCGACGAGGCTCGGGCTCACGTCCCGGGCCGCGCCCCTGTTGGAGGATCGCTCTCGACCATCGTTTGAGAATGCGTCGGCCCTCCGTTTTTTGGGAGGTTGAGCCCGTCGGGTCAGCGACCCCGGGCGGCGACGTCGAGGGTGCCCCGTCACACGAGCCGCCGATGCCGGCCTCCCGATGAGGCCTGTCAGGAGACAGAATGACCGCTGGTAACGCCCTGCAGCGTAACCCGAGCCGCGATGATTTCGCGGCTCTCCTCGAGGAGAGCTTCCTCGAGCACGAGATCACCGAAGGTTCCGTCGTCAAGGGTCGCGTCGTCGCGATCGAGAAGGACGTGGCCGTCATCGACATCGGCGCCAAGACGGAAGGCCGTGTCGCCCTCAAGGAATTCAACGGCCCCGGCCGCGAAGGCGAACTCGCCGTCGGCGACGAGGTCGAGGTCTATGTCGACCGCATCGAGAATGCGCTCGGCGAGGCCGTCATCTCGCGCGACAAGGCGCGCCGCGAGGAGAGCTGGGTCAAGCTCGAGAAGGCCTTCGAGGCCAACGAGCGCGTCACCGGCGCGATCTTCAACCAGGTCAAGGGCGGCTACACCGTCGACCTCGACGGCGCCGTGGCGTTCCTGCCGCGCAGCCAAGTCGACATTCGCCCCGTGCGCGACGTCACGCCCCTGCTCGGCACGCCCCAGCCCTTCCAGATCCTCAAGATGGATCGCCGCCGCGGCAACATCGTCGTGTCGCGCCGTACCGTCCTCGAGGAGAGCCGCGCCGAGCAGCGCTCCGAGCTCGTGGCCAACCTCGAAGAGGGTCAGGTCATCGACGGCGTCGTCAAGAACATCACCGAGTACGGCGCCTTCGTCGATCTCGGCGGCATCGACGGCCTGCTCCACGTCACCGACATGGCGTGGCGCCGCGTGAACCACCCGTCCGAGGTCGTGACCATCGGCCAGACGGTCAAGGTCAAGATCATCAAGATCAACCACGAGACCCACCGCATCTCGCTCGGCATCAAGCAGCTGCTCGCCGATCCGTGGGAGGGCATCGCCCAGCGCTACCCGGTCGACGCCCAGCTCAAGGGCCGTGTCACCAACATCCCCGATTACGGCGCCGGCGTGGAGCTGGAGCCGGGGATCGAGGGCCTGATCCACGTGTCCGAGATGTCCTGGACGAAGAAGAACGTCCATCCCGGCAAGATCGTCTCCACCTCGCAGGAAGTGGAAGTGCAGATCCTCGAGGTCGATCCGGTCAAGCGCCGCATCTCGCTCGGCCTCAAGCAGACCCTCCAGAACCCCTGGGAGGCCTTCGCCCAGCAGCATCCTGTGGGCTCCGAGGTCGAGGGCGAGGTCAAGAACAAGACCGAGTTCGGCCTGTTCATCGGCCTCGACGGCGATGTCGACGGCATGGTCCACCTGTCGGATCTCGACTGGAACCGTCCCGGCGAGCAGGTCATCGAGGAGTTCAAGAAGGGCGACATGCTGCGCGCCCAGGTTCTCGACGTCGACGTCGAGAAGGAGCGCATCTCGCTCGGCGTGAAGCAGCTCGGCGGCGACCCCTTCACGGAAGCCGGTGACCTCAAGAAGGGTCAGATCGTGACCTGCGAAGTGGTGGACGTGAAGGATTCGGGCGTCGACGTGAAGATCGTCGACACCGACCTCACCACCTTCATTCGCCGGGCCGAGCTCGCCCGCGACCGTGGCGACCAGCGCCCCGAGCGCTTCGCCGCCGGCGAGAAGTTCGACGCCCGCGTGATCCAGTTCGACCGCAAGGCGCGCCGGGTCCAGCTCTCCATCAAGGCCCTCGAGATGGCCGAGGAGAAGGAGGCGATGGCCCAGTTCGGTTCTGCCGATTCCGGTGCCTCCCTCGGCGAGATCCTGGGCGCGGCCTTCAAGAAGGCCCGCACCAGCGACGACAAGGACGAGTCGCAGGACTGATCGTCCCGAGCGGCCACGACCCTCGGCCCTTACGGGCCGGGGATTCGCCAAAACGCTGACGCCCGCGTGGGATCGCCTCCCGCGCGGGCGTTTTCGCGCGCGCACCACCCCTTGTCGGCGCCCGTGGGGGAGCGCTAGAACACGAAGACAGCTGAGGCCGGAACCCCTCGTCCCATCCGAGGATGCGAGACGCACCAAAGGCTTGGTGCAAATCGCCGTGGAGTGTGGGACAAGGTTCGGCACACGCACGCATAGGCGTGGAGACCGGGTTTCGAGCCCGGACAAGAATCAGCCGGCGGAGCCGGCGCGCGAGGGAGCGTAACCAGCGCATGGCCGCGGATGCCGAACTTCTGATCGATCGCCGGCGCCTGCGCCGCAAGCTTTCCCTGTGGCGGGTGCTCGGCATCGGTGGCCTCGTGGTCGCCGTCGGCGCGGTGGGCCTGCGGGTCCGCAGCGGCGGCGATGCTCTCAGCCTCGGTGGCGTGCGTCCCCAGATCGCGCGGATCTCGGTGGGCGGTTTCATCGCCGGCAGCGAATCCACCACCAAGCTGATCGAGCGGGTGCGCGAGTCGAGCGCCGTCCAGGGCGTGGTGGTCTCGATCTCGTCGCCGGGCGGCACTACCACCGGCTCCGAGGAACTCTACCGCAACCTGCGGGCGCTGGCCGAGAAGAAGCCCATCGTGGCCTTCGTCGACGGCACGGCGGCCTCGGGGGCCTATATCGCGGCCATTGCCGCCGATCACATCGTGGCGCGCGAGACCGCCCTCGTCGGCTCCATCGGCGTGCTGTTCCAGTATCCGGATCTGTCGGGCCTCCTCGACAAGGTCGGGGTCAAGGTCGAGTCGGTGAAATCCGCCCCGCTCAAGGCCGAGCCCTCGGGCTTCACCCCGACCTCGCCGGAGGCCCGCGCCGCCCTCGCGGCGGTCGTCGGCGACACCTACGCCTGGTTCAAGGGCCTCGTGGCCGACCGGCGCAAGATGAACGACAAGGAACTCGCCACCGTCTCCGACGGGCGGGTCTTCAGCGGGCGCCAGAGCGTGCCCCTGAAGCTCGTGGACGGCCTCGGCGGCGAGCGCCAGGCCATCGCCTGGCTCGAGGCCGAGCGTGGTGTGGCCAAGGACCTGCCCGTGCTCGACTGGAAGCCCACGGCCAAGAGCGACTTCCGCCTGTGGTCGGCCCTCGGGATCGGCGCCGACCTCGTCGGGCTCGACGGCCTCGCCACGCGCCTGCGCCAGGTCGGCGACGAGACGGCGGGGATCGCCCAGGGCGGCCTCCTCGTGCTCTGGCGCCCCGGTCCGGCGGATGCCGCCCGCTGAGGCGAGACGCCCCCACACTTTCGTGCATGACTTCGTGAAGGCCCCCGCATGATCAAGTCGGAGCTCGTGCTCAAGATCGCCGAGCAGAACCCGCATCTCTATCAGCGCGACGTCGAGACCCTCGTGAACGCGATCCTCGACACCATCGCGGACGCCCTCGCCCGGGGCGACCGCGTCGAGCTGCGCGGCTTCGGCGCGTTCTCGGTCAAGCGCCGCGACGCGCGGCGCGGGCGCAACCCGCGCACGGGTGCGGCCGTTGCCGTCTCGGAGAAGGCCATCCCCGTGTTCAAGACGGGCAAGGAGATGCGCCTGCGCCTCAACGAGGCCGGCATCGGTGAGGCGGGCGCCTCCGCATTCTGACCGGCCGTCGCCTCGTTCCTACGCTTTCGGAGTTCCTCTCGATGATCCGCTTCCTCAAGGGCCTGGTGCTGCTTCCCGTGGCGATCCTCGTGGTGGCCCTCGCGGTCGCCAACCGCGACGCGGTGCGGGTGTCGTTCGATCCCTTCTCGCCGGACATGCCGGTCTTCAGCGCGACGCTTCCGCTCTACGCCCTGCTGTTCATCGCTGTCGCAGTCGGCGTCCTGCTCGGTGGCTGCGGCGCCTGGATCGGGCAATCGGGCAGCCGCCGCACGAGCGCCGAGCGCCGCCGCGAGATCCGTCGCCTGGAGGGCGAGACCGCCCGCCTGAAGACCTACGCCCCGCCCCCGGCCAACGAGGGCCCGAACGGCATCTATCGCAATGCCTCGGACCGCGTCGCCCTGCCGGCGCCGCGCTGAGACCGTCCCCAACGCCCGAGCCCCCATGTCCGCCATTGCGATCAAGTCCGCCATCGCGATCAAGATCTGCGGGCTGAGCACGGCGCCGACCCTCGACGCCGCCCTGGCGGCGGGTGCCGACCTCGTCGGCTTCGTGCATTTCCCGAAAAGCCCCCGGCACGTGAGCCTGGAGATCGGCCGCGCCCTCTCGGCGCGCGCGCGGGGCCGGACCGAGCGCGTGGTGCTCCTCGTCGACCCCGACGATGCCCTGGTGGCCACCGCCGTCGAGGCCTTCGACCCCGAGTGGATCCAACTTCACGGGCACGAGACCCCGGAGCGCGTCGCCGCCATCCGCGCCGCGACCGGGCGCCGTGTGATGAAGGCGATCGGAATCGCGACCCGCGCCGACCTCGCCGCGCTGGCCGCCCACGCGCGGCATGTCGACCGCATCCTCCTCGACGCCAAGGCGCCCCCCGGGGCCGACCTTCCCGGCGGCAACGGCCAAGCCTTCGACTGGACGATCTTGGACGGCGCGGACCTTCCGGACGGCGCTATGCTCTCGGGCGGCCTCACCCCCGGCACCGTCGCCGAAGCCCTGGCCCGCACGGGCCTGCGCGCGGTGGACGTGTCCTCCGGCGTGGAGACACGGCCGGGCGAGAAGTCGCCCGAGCGCATCGCTGCCTTCATCGCCGCCGCCCGGGGCTGACGGGGCGGATCGCCGTTCGGCTCAACCCCTTGCGCCGGCCTCGCAAAAGCGGTCTGAGTCCCCGGATTGGCGCCTTGGCCGCATTGTCGCCGAACCCCGCGCGGGTCTAGGCGTTGGCCAAACGCATCCGCGACCGCAAGGACCATGCCCGTGACCATCGCTCCCCCTCCGAACTCGTTCCGCAACGGCCCGGACGAGCGCGGCCGCTTCGGTATCTTCGGCGGACGCTTCGTGGCCGAGACGCTGATGCCGCTGATCCTCGACCTGGAGGCGGCCTACACGGCCGCGAAGGCCGATCCGGCCTTCCAGGCGGAGATGGACGGCCACCTGACCCATTATGTCGGCCGGCCGAGCCCGCTCTACTACGCCGAGCGCATGACGGAGCACCTGCGCGCGCAGGCCGCCCCGGGCCACGGCGCGAAGATCTTCTTCAAGCGGGACGAGTTGAACCACACCGGTTCGCACAAGGTGAACAACGTGCTCGGCCAGATCATGCTGGCCCGCCGCATGGGCAAGCCGCGCATCATCGCGGAGACGGGTGCGGGCCAGCACGGCGTCGCCACCGCCACCCTGTGCGCGCGCTTCGGCCTGAAATGCGTGGTCTACATGGGCGCCGTCGACGTGGCACGCCAAGCCCCCAACGTCTTCCGCATGAAGATGCTGGGCGCCGAGGTCGTGCCGGTCCAGTCGGGCACTAGGACCCTCAAGGATGCGATGAACGAGGCCCTGCGCGACTGGGTCACCAACGTCGAGGACACCTTCTACTGCATCGGCACCGTGGCGGGGCCGCATCCCTATCCGGGGATGGTGCGCGACTTCCAGTCGATCATCGGCCGCGAGACGCGGACGCAGATGCTGGAGATGGAGGGCCGCCTGCCGGATTCGCTGGTCGCCTGCATCGGTGGCGGCTCCAACGCCATGGGGCTGTTCCATCCCTTCCTCGACGATCCCGAGGTCGCGATGTACGGCGTCGAGGCGGCGGGCCACGGCATCTCCAGCGGCCTGCACGCGGCCTCGCTGTCGGGCGGCAAGCCCGGCGTGCTCCACGGCAACCGCACCTACCTCCTGCAGGATGCCGACGGGCAGATCGCCGACGCGCACTCGATCTCCGCCGGTCTCGACTATCCGGGAATCGGCCCCGAGCACGCCTGGCTGCACGAGGCCGGCCGCGTCACCTACCTCTCGGCGACGGACCAGGAAGCCCTCGACGCCTTCAAGCTGTGCTCGATGCTGGAGGGCATCATCCCGGCCCTGGAGCCGGCCCATGCCCTCGCCAAGGTTCGAGAACTGGCACCGCAGAAGCCCCAGGATCATCTACTCGTCGTCAATCTCTGCGGCCGCGGCGACAAGGACATCCCCCAGGTCGCCGAGATCCTTGGAACCCGCCTCTGAGCGGAGCCCGGAACGGGTCGTTTTCCAGGCCCGAACCCCGTTGACACCCGCCAGCGGACTTCCCTATACCGCCGATCTCGTCGCGGCCGCCCGAACCAGCCGCCGCGACATGGCGGGGTAGCTCAGTTGGTTAGAGCAGAGGAATCATAATCCTTGTGTCGGGAGTTCAAATCTCTCCCTCGCTACCAAAGTTTTAGCCTGCTAGGTCAATGACTTAGCAGGCTTTTTCTTTGCTCTTTGAGCCACGTAAAAACGGCTTTATGCGTTAGCTCAGTGCTAGCGCAGCCCAGAAATTGTCCTTTGCCCTTAAGGGTTTCGTGGGGGGTCACGGAGCAGCCTAGCGCACTTCTAGCGCAGTCATCCGCACCGCAGTAACCAGACAGGGCGCATCGTGAGCACCCCAGCCAGTGCCCAAGCTGAGCGCTACCAGCTGTTCCAACGCAAAGGCAGCACCCGCTGGCAGATGCGCTTCAGCGTGCGAGGGCAGGGGCAGCTCAAGCGATCTCTGGATACCGATGACCGCGCAGAAGCCGAGCGCAGGGCTGACTCCATCTGGTACGAGGCCACCTACCGGGCCAAGCAGGGCCTCACCGCCCGTGCGCATACCTTCGAGAGCGTGGCCGAAGAGTACATCGCGCAGATCC
>NZ_JAQGKL010000307.1 GCF_028290105.1 Methylobacterium sp. | reverse complement strand
TGGACCCAGCGTCGCGCGGAGGAGACGATGACCTCGGACGCGCCCGCCTCGCGGTGCACGTAGGAATCCTTGCCCGGATGATCCACGTCGAAGGCGTGGTGGGCGTGCTTGATCGTGGCGACGCGACGCCCGCGCGACACCAGTACGGGGATCAGCCGCGCCAGAAGCGTGGTCTTGCCCGCCCCGCTCCAGCCCGCGAGGCCGATGACCCTGGCCGGGTTCACGCGGCCTCTCCGGAATTGAAACCCGCCTCCGCGAGATCGCGGCGCGTCTCGGGCTCGCGCAGGACTTCGAGGAAAGCGGCGAGCGCCGGCCGATCGCGCTGGTCGCTGCGAAACGCGAAGTCGTAGCGCTCATCTGCCAGCGGAAGGAAACCGAGGCCGTAGGCCCGCGCCACCGTGCCGATGGCGACACCCCAATCCGCCCGGCCCTGCGCCACGGCGGCCGCGACGGCGTTGTGCGAGCGCGGCTGGTTGAAGAACCCGGGCGGGCGCGCGCCCTTCAGGAGACCATCCACCAGGGCGCGGGTGCCCGAACCGGTGTTGCGGTTGACCATCACGGCTTCGGAATCGGCGAGCGCCGCAGCGACGGTGTCGGCGATGCCTTTGCCATCGAAGCGCGGATCGCCGGGGCGGAAAACAAGACCCTGCAGGCGGCCCCAGCCGGATGCCAGTTCCATCCCGGGTGACAGGAAGGGTTGGTTGTACCTCCCCGTCTCGGGGTCGAGGAGGTGCATGGCGGCAAGGTCGCACTCCCCCCGTCCGAGGGCGGCGAGCCCGCCGGCGGACCCGACCCAGAGGGTGCGGGCCCGGTAGCCGCGCTCGGCGAGGCGGCCGACGACCCGGTCGAGCCCGACGCAGTGGCTGCCGATGATCGTGAGATCGGGCGGGCGCACGCCCGCTCCGAGGCGCGTGACGGAGACGGTCTCGCCAGCCTCCAGCCCGGAGCGGGCCGCCGGCACCGCGAAGAACCCATCGGCCTGGGAAAAGGCCGTGACCGAACCGCTGCCCTTGGCCAGCGGCAACGCGACGAGCCCGTCCTCGGTCTGCGCCAGGGATGCCATCACGAACTCGGTCCGGCCCTGCTCCGAGGCGACGCGCTGCGGGAGCGTCGCGCGCACGCTCGTCTCCTCGCGCGGCGGCAGGCCCGCGAGGGCGCGGATGAGCGGCACCACGACATCGTGGAAGGTGAACATCGCCGAGGTCGGAAAGCCCGGCAGCACCACGATGGGCTTGCCGTCGGCGACCGCGAGGCAGAGCGGTTTGCCGGGCTTCAGCGCGACCCCGTGCACGAGGATGCCGGGCGCGCCGAGACGCTCAAGAATGCGGTGCGAGACGTCGCCGGCCCCCTTGGAGGTGCCGCCCGAGAGGACGACGAGGTCGCTTGCCGCCATCGCTTCGCGCAGGGCGGCTTCGAGGGCGGTCGCATCGTCGCGCACGATGCCGAAGGGGAGCGCCTCGCCGCCGTTCTCGGCGACGGCGGCGGCCACGATCGGACCATTCGAATCGTAGATCGCACCCGGATGCAGGGCCTGCCCCGGGGCGAGGAGTTCGTCACCGGTGGACAGCACGGCGACCCGGGGCCGCCGCACCACCGCGACGGCACCGAGTCCGCAGGCGGCGAGCATGCCGATCTCGCGGGCGGTGATTGTGACGCCCTTGCGCAGGACCGTCTCGCCGGACGCCATGTCGGCGCCGGCATTACCGATGAACTGACCCGGCCGCGCGGCCTGCGTGATCGCGACCGACATCGCCGCCTCGTCGAACTCGGTCTGCTCCACCATGATCACGGCGTCGGCCCCGCGCGGGATCATTCCGCCCGTGGCGATCGGTGTCACGGTGCCGGGGCCGACCGTCAGGTTCGGGGCGACGCCGCAGGCCAGGATCTCGCGGTTCAGGCTGAGCGCGCGCGGGTTCGCTTCGGTAGCGCCCGCCGTGTCCGCCGCGCGGAGGGCAAAGCCGTCCACCAGGGCCCGGTCGAAGGGCGGCACGTCGATGGGCGAGGCCACATCCCGCGCGAGGACCCGGCCGAGGGAGTCCGCGAGGGTGACGGTCTCGGGCCCGAGGGCGACGTGCGGGACGGCGGCGCGGAAGCGCGCGATCGCCTCCTCGCGGCTGATCACGCTGAGAAACTGCTCCTGGCGCGAGGCCTGGGCCAAGCGCTCGACGAAGGTGGGTTCGGGTGCGCTCACAGGGGAAGTACCGCAACGGTCGCGCCCGCCGGATGCCCCTCCGCCTCCGGCGCCACCAGGATCGCCACGTCGGCCTCGATCAGGCTGCGCAGGGGAAGGTCGGCGCCGCCGAGGGGGAGAATTCCATCGGGCTCCCGGCGGGCGAAGACGATCTCGCTCAGTCCGATCGTCGAGGTGATCCTGCGCAGCAGCGTCGCCCGGTGCGGAACGCCCAACCGCCCGCCCGCGAGCGCGGCGAGGAGCGGGCGGCCGAGGGTCAGGAACGCGCTCAAGGCGGCATCCAGGTGCCCCGGCAGCATCAGGACGGGGCGTCCGTCGACCTCGCCGAACCCGGCGGTCCCGCCGGGCCTGAGACTGATGCCATGCACGAGGACGATGCCCGCGCGGGCGAGGCCGGCGGCACTCTGGTCGCCGCGCCCGAACCCGGTCCCGCCGAGCAGAAACGTGGCATCGCTGTCCGATGCCCGCAGCGCCGCCGCGATCGCCTCCGGGGTGTCAGGCACGCCGACCACCTTCGTCACGGTGGCGCCTTCCGCGGCGGCCAGCGTGGCGATGAAGGCGGAGAGGCTTTGGGTTTCGGAACATCCCGTCACGACGAGGCGCAGGCTTGGGATTCGGACCTGGACCGTGGACAGGCCGGCGACGTCCAGTGCGAGACGATGAAGCGGCGAGATCCGCGCACCGGCGGCGATCAGGCAGGCCCCGTGTGCGATCTCTTCGCCCGCCGCACGCACGCCGTCATGGGACGGCGCGTCCGCGACCACGGCCCTCC
>NZ_JAQGKL010000298.1 GCF_028290105.1 Methylobacterium sp. | reverse complement strand
CAGACGCCAGCGGGCTCGCCGGGAGTTCGCCCTTCTACCGACCGCGCAGGAAGAAGAACCAGACCAAGAGGATGATCGGGATCGGAATCCCGATGAGCCACAGCAAGCCACCTGTCAGCATGACGATCTCTCCTCCAAACGAGGCAAGCAACCTCGCGGCGAGAAGATCCGTTCCCAAGCATGCTGAAGAAGTCGGAGCCATTGGCGCAACGGGTGCCCAGGCACGGGGTTTTGGCCATAGCGGACACCGTGATGGCGTCTACGAGCGCCGTTCCGATCTTGATCGCGACTGCGGTTGGCCTGACCTTTCGACAGGCATGGTTGTCGGGCCTGGTATTGCGGGCGTTGAGGCAAGGGCCTCTGCCGCTTATGATCGCAACGGACCAGATTAACACGGGCGCGGATCCGAGATCTCTTTCATCGATCGCGTTCAAAGGCTCTGCCATGAGCGCCACGGCGGGGCCTTTTTGTTTCGTTCCTCGATTTTCCGGGCTCGTCCCGGCCGTGCTCTGACGGCAACACCATCGGGGTGATGCCCTTCGACACGGATAAGCTGCCACACTTCGTACAAAGAACCCCTGCACGCCGTGTTTATCGAAGTCTGAGCGGGACAGTCGTCATGAGCAAGCAGGGGCAGCCGACCAGTGCCGAGGTCATTTCCTTCCCGCCCCGTGTGGCGTTGACCACTCCAGATGCAGATATCGCCTCGATGATCGAGGTGCTTCAGGATCAACTCGCCATGGCGCGCGAGGGTAAGCTGCGCTCGGTGGCCGTCGTATCCGTATCCGCGGACGGTGAGGCGATCGGCACGCAATGGTCATGCAAGGGCGCCGACGTCACCGGCTTGATCGGGAAGCTGACGGTGCTGACCCACGATCTGATGGCGGCTCGCAAGTAGCCGTCCCGACTGGAGCGCTCCCGGTAGCCCTGATCGACCACCTGAACACGAAGGTCTCGTTGGCGGGTAGGCCTCAGTCGCGGAGTGTCGCGATTTGGTCACGCGCTCGCGGCAGCCAGGAAGAAACCGAGGCTCGCCATCAAGAGAGCGCCCGACAGGCAGCCAAACGCAACGGCACCGGCGCCGTCGTCAAGGGCGCGCAGGTGCGCGAGCTCCGCGAACATGGCCGCCCAATAGACCGTGCAGAGGCTGACGACCGACGCGAACGAGGCTGACATGATTGCGAAAATCTCGTCTGTCCAGGGGCCTCGATAGGCCTGCCTTCAGAACCCTCCTGCGCCGCTGTCGTTTCCCTGCTCAGGCCCCGAAGATCGCCTTCACCCCTCCGCCGCCGAGCCGACGCGGGTCGTCCATGGGCCTACGCGCCTCCGTCTCGTCGGGGCGCCAGGACCCTCCACCTGATCGATCATCTGCGAGGATCGTGCGTGTCCTGCCGGGGACCCTGGTGGAAGACCTTCGCCCGCCCGGCCGATGCCGGAGCGGGTTTTTCTCGGATCCCTGAAACCTTCGGCCCGCCTCGTCCGTACCGCGCCCCGACCGCGCGATTTCAGCGGAGGGAGATGCTGATTGTCGGATAGAACACAGGGCGCCAACGAGAACGAGCCTCACCCGATGCGGTCCTATCGTGCCATCACGCGGCACAGGGATGGCCGCATCATCCACGTGCGCGACTTCCAGGCGGTCAGCGACGCGGAGGCGATCCGGATCGTCACCCTGAGGGGGAGCGATATGCGGATGGATCTCTGGAGCGATCACGGACTCGTCCAGCGCTTCGGAGACTGCGCACGGTAGCCGGGGCGATCCGGCGGCGGTCGGGTTCGAACCAACTCCAAGCAAGAGATTTCGCGCTTGCCGCCCGGAGCAATCCGAGGCGGCCCTTTCGTTCTGGCAGCCTGGGGGTGCGACACAGGTCACTCGAACCTCTTGGGGCTCGGCGGGCTTATCGTAGCCTGTATGGCCGGCAGAGACTCCACACCGGCTCAAGTGAAAGTGTTCTCGTGAAAAAACTTCTTCTTGCCGGCGTCGCGTTGTTCGCGGTGGCGCCTGCTCTCGCTCAGGATTATGCCCCCCGCCAGCCTGAGACGACCGGATCGATTACGCAGGTTCAGCCGAACACGACAGGCAATGACCTCGACGTCGTGACGTCCTATGGCGCGACAGGGGCAGACACAGTGAATTCCGACTCGGCGGCAGGCGGCAATGCCGGCAAACCCGAACAGGCCTTCCCGAACGGCAGTGCGGGCGGCGGCGGCAGCGGCCAGTAAAACCGACACGCGCCGCGGCTCAGAACGGCTGAGCCGTCCTTTGGGCACAGCAAAGGTGGTCGCGGCGCAGGCCGGAGTATGCAATCCAGCGTGACGAGGCTCCGATATTTCTCGCCCCCGGATTACGGGGCCTCAACGATCCTTTCCCACCCGCTTGCACGGACCGGGTTTCGCCGAGGCCCTGATGGGACGAGTCGAAGCAACAATGCAGGGGAACGGCTCGATCCAGGGTCTCAGGGACCTTATCGCCTCACCTTGTCGACCATGGCTTCGATGATGTTGCTGAAGTCGTCGCTCCAGGGCGTGCGTCGGTGGTCAGGAATGACTTTTTCCCAACCGCCGCGCTGACGCAGAGCGTCCAGATCACCGTCCTTGCGAGCCATCGCGACGACAGTGCTGGGAGCGATCAAGTTACTCTCGGAAAACGTCCTGCCCGAGTCGTCCCGGACATACGTGACCAATCCACTGTCGGCGGCCGCGCGCGCAAGAATGTGTCGCAGTTCGAGGTGGCGATTGGAGATATGGACGACGAGCAACCCATCCGATTCGAGTTTCGAGACATAGAGGCCGAGCGCCTCGCGGGTCAGGAGATGGCTCGGGATCGCGTCGGACGAGAACGCATCGACCACGATCAGGGCATTGGCTCCGGTCTGTTCAGCGAGAGTCAACCGGGCATCGCCGACGACGATCCGGGCCCCCGGAGCGCAGGCACCGAGGAAGCGGAACAGGTGCGGGTCGCTCGCGATGCGGACGACCTCGGGGTCGATCTCCAGAAAGGTCCAAGCCTCGCCGGGTCCCGCATGGCAAGCGAGGCTGCCTGCCCCCAGCCCGACGACCGTGACCCCACCCAACGTACCCCCGTGCCGGGCTCGCGATGCCGCAATGGCGGCGCCCATCGCACCGTCCATCCCGTAATAGGTCACCGGCTCCGGTCTGCCGGTGAACGGGGTTCCATCGTCGAAGGTCACCCGCATGGCACCGTGCAGGGTCGTGCCATGGCTAAGCAGGCGAAAGCGGCCGTCCTTCGACAGGGCCAGCTTGTGGATGCCGAAGAACGAGCGGAACGCCGTGGTTTCGGACACCGACCTTTGAAGATGGACGGTGCTCACCGCGAGGGTGAGGCCCGCAAGGGTAACCACCAGCGGCTTGCGCCATTGGGCGATCATCAGGGCGAGCAGCGCCAGCAGGCTGAAGACGATCGCCGAGGCCGGCAGGATCGAGAAGGTCACGACGAACCCGGCCGCCAGAATCGTGGCCAGCAACACGATCCGGCGCCAGCCGTCCCGCAGCCGCGACAATGCCGCCAGATCCGGCCTGCAGGCGAGCGCAGCGACGAGGAGGATCGGGTATTCCAGCACAGTCGAGAAGAGGCGCGGGGCGAGGAGCGCGCAGAAGATGCCGCCCAGCATGCCCCCGAACGACAGGCAGAGGTAGAACTCCGTCAGCCGTCCGGCCCCCGGGCGTCTCTGATAGAGCGCCCCATGACAGATCATGGCGTTGACGAAGAACAGGCCGAGATGGAGGGCCAGCCCGACGAACAGGGGTGCGGCAGCGATCGTCGGAAACAACGCCGCAGTGGTCCCGAGGATCTGCAGGCCGGACAGCACGGGTTGGGACGGAACCATCCGCTCGCGGAACGCCAGGACGAAGGTCAGCAGGAACAGGGCGAGGGGCACCACCCAAAGGAGGGGCGCCGCCGCGACATCGGTGGAGATGTGCGCCGTCACCGAGACGAGAAGTCCGGAGGGCACGAAGGCGCGTGCCACCCAGCCGAAGCGTTCCCGCCACAGCGCCGCTGTGCTCGACGTCACGGTCGCGGCCCGGTATGCCGGCACGGCTCGATCCCGGCGTGCCGCCCTGCGAGATGCGATCGTGGCGCAGAGGGCGATGAGCGCCGCCAAGCCCGCAAAGCCGAACGTCCAGGCCCGGCTCTGCTCCTGCAACGGAAGGAAGGGTTCGACCACGAGCGGGTAGGCGATCAGGGCCAGGAACGAGCCGATATTCGACGCGCCGTAGAGGAAGTAGGGATCGCCGGCCTGCGGATGGTCCGACCGGGCGAACCAGGCCTGCAGGAGGGGGCCATTGGCCGAAAGCGCGAAGAACGGCAATCCCACGGAGGTTATGAACAGCCCCAGGAGCCAGACGGCCTCCCCGTCGGCCGGCGGCTTCCCCCACCCGGCGGCCAATTGAATGGGAAGTGCCGCGAGCGCGCCGACCATCACGAGAAGATGGAGCGCGGCGGCGATCCGCAGGGGCAGATACCGGACGAGGGCGTGGGCGTAGGCGTATCCCAGGAGCAGGAGCGTCTGGAACACCACCATCGCCACGGACCAGACCGACGGTGAGCCACCGAGGACGGGCAGCACCATCTTGGTGAACATCGGCTGGATGCCAAACAGCAGCAGGGCCGAGAGGAAGATCGTCGCGGTGTAGAGGCTCAGGAGCGCGCTCAAGCGGGACGATCGGCCGGATCGGGCGGGCTCGGCCTCAACCGTCAGCGTCGTCATCGGCCAAACCTGCTCCGTCTTGCCTCCTCCGCGTACCGAGCCGCCGTTAAATTCCGGTGTCGTGGTCGCCAGAAAATCAGCGGTGAGAGACCCGCATCCTCGATCGGCGGCCGGAGGCAACCGGTCACGCGATCACGAGGACGGGTGTCTCGTGAGGTTGCCGCCCCCTACCCCGCCGCCGCGGCGCTCGCGCGCCTCTAGCCGAATCAGCGACGCGCCACGGCCGCCGCTTTCGAGAACCGGTCTCGACACGACGACGCCCCGAGGATTTCTCCTCGGGGCGCGGGGTGACCGAAACAACCAGATGATCGGGCTGCGGACGCTCAGGTCAGACCTGTCGCTCCTTTCGGCCTAGTAGGAGCCGAACTTGTAGTTCACGCCGGCGCGGACGACGACGAACTCGTCGGAGCGACGGTTGGCGTTGTAGCCGGAGGTGGCGACCGC
>NZ_JAQGKL010000279.1 GCF_028290105.1 Methylobacterium sp. | reverse complement strand
CTTCCAGGTGGTGGTGCCGGCCTTCGGCACGCTCGAGGGCCTGTTCCAGATCACGAGTCTCGAATATCGCGGCGACCATGCCGGCGAGGTGACCTTCGACATGGCCCTCGACTCCGCCGGCCCCCTCGCCTTCACGGCCGCCTGATGGCCAATCGCAGGCGCGGCGAGGTGGCCCTGGCGCTGGGGCCCGAGCGCTATACCCTCTGCCTCACCCTGGGCGCCCTCGCCGAACTCGAGGACGCGCTGGGTGCCAGCGACCTGCCCGACCTCGCCGCCCGCTTCGCGCAAGGGCGCCTGAAGGGCCGGGACCTGATCGCGCTCCTGGGCGCGGCCCTGCGCGGCGGCGGGCACGCCCTCGACGACGCGGCCGTCGCCGCCCTGCCGCTCGGCGGGGATCTCGACGCCATCGCGGCGGCCATCGGCGCGGCGCTCGCCGCCGCCTTCGGGGACGCCTCCCCGGACCCTTGAGCCCCACGGGTGGAGCCGCGCCGGAGGCCCCCTCCGCCTTCCCGTGGGACGAGGCGCTCACGCTCGGTCTCGGGCGCCTGCACTGGCGCCCGCGCGATTTCTGGCGTGCCACGCCGCGCGAACTGATGGCCGCCGCCGGGCTCGGGCCCGGCGGCCCCTCCTCCCTCGACCGGGCCGGCCTTCGCGGCCTGATCGAGCGCTATCCCGACCCCACCTGAGGAGCGACCATGGCCGAGACCGCCTTCGACCGCACGAACACCGCGCGGGCCAAGCAACTGGACACCCTGGACAAGCTCGCCCAGAAATTCGGCCAGAGCCTGTCGAAGGCCCTCAACATCAATGTGGGGGCCGGGCGCCAGCTCGACAGCGTGCTCGGCACCCTCACCACCAAGCTCTCGAACGTCGCGATCAAGGCGGCGTTGAAGCCGGTCAAGGCCGGGATCACCCGGCTGGTCACCAGCCTGATCGATTCGGGCTCGGGAAGCGAGGCCACGGCCTTCGCGCGCGGCGGCGTCCTGACGGGAGGCCGCGTGCGCCCCTTCGCGGAGGGCGGGGTCGTGGCCGCCCCCACCTACTTTCCCATGCGGGGCGGCCTCGGCCTGATGGGCGAGGCCGGACCGGAGGCGATCCTGCCCCTGAAGCGCGGCAGCGACGGGCGCCTCGGCGTCGCGGCGGGCGGCGGCCGGGGTTCGGGCGGGGTGACCATCAACATCGCCACCCCCGACGTCGAGAGCTTCCGCCGCTCGGAGGCGCAGGTCGCCGCGAGCCTCGCCCGCGCGGTGGCGCGGGGCCGGCGCGGCCTGTGAGCGGGAGGGCCCGATGAGCACCGAACCGACGAGCGACTTCCACGAGGTCCGCTTCCCCCTCGACGTGGCGCTGCGCGGCAGCGGCGGCCCGACCCGCCTCACCGAGATCGTCACCCTGGCCTCGGGTCGCGAGCACCGCAACAGCCGCTGGGCGGATTCGCGCCGGCGCTACGATGCGGGCTTCGGCATCCGCACCCTCGACGCGCTGCACGCGGTGGTGAGCTTCTTCGAGGAGCGGCGCGGCCGGCTCTACGGCTTCCGCTACCGCGACCGGGTCGATGCCGGGTCCGGTCCGCCCTCGCGGCCCGTCGCGGCCACCGACCAGCTGCTCGGCCTCGGGGACGGCGCGACGCGGATCTTCCAGCTCGCCAAGACCTACGGCACCGGCCCGTCGCCCTACCGCCGGACCATCACCAAGCCGGTGGCCGAGAGCGTGCGGGTGGCGGTGAACGGCGTCGCGCTGCCCGCCGCGCGCTTTCAGTGCGACGCCACCAGCGGCCGCATCACCTTCGCGGCGGATGCCGTGCCGGCGCCGGGGCAGCGCGTCACGGCGGGCTTCGCCTTCGACGTCCCCGTTCGCTTCGACAGCGACGACCTCAGCATCGATCTCTCGGCCTTCAGCGCCGGGGAGATCCCGAAGGTGCCCCTCATCGAGATAGTGCCGTAGCCGGGACGGAGGGCGCATCGAAGCGCAGCGGCCAGGCGCCGGGGCGCCGGATCACGGTGCGGGGCGCGAAGCGCCAGAGCCGTTCGGCGCCGGGGACGGAGGCGGTCTCGGGGGAATCGAGGAGCACCTCGGCGCGTCCCGACATCTGGAGCAGGTCGCCGGTGGCAAAGTCGATGACGGCGAGGCCGGCGCGCGGATTGGCGAGCATGTTCCCCAGCGTGTTGAAGAAGCGGTTGCCGGAATAATCCGGGACCGTGAGCACACCGTCCCCGCCGACCCGCACGAAGCCCGCCGGGCCGCCGCGATGCGAGACGTCGACCTGGCGCCGCCCGTCCGCGCCCTCGGCATAGCTGGCCACGAAGAGCGTATCGGCGCCCGCGATCACCGCGCGGGCCTGCGCGTCGAGGCCCTGCGAGACGTGCGGGGCCGGGCGTGGACTGTCCGCGACGGGGTGCGGATGGGTCCGGACCTGGATGTATTGCGGGCAATTGCCGAAGCTCTGCTCGACGCGAACCGCGAAGCCGTCCGGCCCGGTCCGCCGGAGGGTTCCGTTCACGCGGTTGCGCCGGCGGGTGGCGAGGTCGATGCCGAGGAGGCCGATCGCGGCGCCGTCCACGAGGCCCGCCTCGGCGGGATCATCGGGCTCGGCGGGGCTGCGCACCCGCAGGTGGAGGGGATCGGGCGCTTCGAGGAATCCCGGCGCCCCGGTCCGCAGCGTCGCCCAGACCTCCCCGACGGGATCGACCGCGCCCAGGACCACGAAGGGCAGGTGCCGGTAGAAGTCGCGGTGCTGCTCGATGAGGTGGTCGCGGATCACGCGGGGGCCGAGTTCGGCCATCCGTTCGGCGACGCCGAGATGCGCCTGGATCGCGATTTCGCCCGGGTGCCAGGGCGAGACGGGACGAGACGCGGCGGGGTGGGATTCGAGGACGGACATGGGGGGTCTCCTGCGGGCAACGGGATTTCAGCGGGCGTCCGCCGGCGTTTCGGGTGCTCGCAGACCGGCGGGCGTCCGCGGGAAGGGCACGAAGCCGGGCAGGGCCTCGATGCGGGCGAGCCAGGCGCGGACCGCGCCGTAGGACGCCAGATCGACGTTCCCCTCGGGGGCGGCGGCGACGTAGCTGTAGAGCGCCACGTCGGCGATGGTCGGGTGGTCGGCGGCGAGCCAGGGCCGGCCGGCGAGCTCGGCCTCGATGCGCGCGAGGATCGCGTGCGCGCGGGCGATCACCTCCGCGGCGTCGAAGGCCGCGCCGAACACCGTGATCAGGCGCGCGGCCGCCGGCCCGAAGGCGATCGGCCCGGCGGCCACGGAGAGCCAGCGCTGCACCCGCGCCGCGCCGGCCGCGTCCTCCGGCAGCCAGTCCGTGCGGGCGAGCGACTTGGCGAGATAGACCAGGATGGCGTTCGAATCCGGGACGACCGTTTCCCCATCCACCAGCACGGGGACCTGGCCGAACGGGTTCAGCCTCAGGAAGTCGGGAGACTTGTGCTCGCCCCTTGCGAGATCGACCTCGACGATCTCGCAAGGGGCGCCGACGAGCGACAGGAACAGGCGGGCGCGGTGGGCGTGTCCCGACAGCGCGACGTGGAACAGTTTCATGGGAGGTCTCCGTACGGGCGAGCCGGCGGGGCCGGCCTCGTTCCGCATCAGAGACCCTTCCACGATTGGGGAGAACCGGCTTTCCTGGCAATCGACTATTCCGCCATATGGAACAATCGACGGGACGGGGGCGGCGGACATGGATCGGTGGCAGGCGATGCGGGTCTTCGTGCGCGTGGCGGAGACCGGGGGCTTTGCCGGGGCCGCGCGCCAGCTCCACATGAGCCCGCCCGCCGTGACCCGCGCGGTGGCCGCCCTCGAGGACCGGATCGGAACCCGGCTGCTGACGCGGACCACGCGCTCGGTGCGGCTCACGGAAGCGGGCGGGCGCTACCTGGAGGATTGCCGGCGCATCCTCGCGGAGATCGAGGAGGCGGAGGCCGCCGCGGCCGGGGCTGGCGCGACCCCGTCCGGAATCCTGACGGTGACGGCGCCCGTGCAGTTCGGCCGCCTCTACGTGCTGCCGGTCGTCACCGAGCACCTCGCGCGCCACCCCGCGGTGAGCACGCGCGCCCTGTTCCTCGACCGGGTGATCAACATGGTCGAGGAGGGGGTCGACGTGGGCGTCCGCATCGGGCACCTCGCCGATTCCGGGCTCGTCGCGATCCGGGTCGGCAGCGTGCGCCGGGTGCTCTGCGCCGCGCCGGACTACCTCGACCGGCACGGGACGCCCGCGACCGCGCGGGACCTGCGGGATCACGCCATGATCGGCTCGGCGGGGACGGGCTCGGGGGCGACGGGCTCAAGGGCGACGGGCTCAAGGGCGACGGGCTCGGCGGCCGGGACGCCACGCCCCCGGTTGACCTGCAACACCATCGACGGGGTGCTGGCCGCCGCCCTCGCCGGACAGGGGATCGCGCAGCTCCTGTCCTATCAGGTGGCGCCCTCGGTGGCGGAGGGGCGCCTCCGGCTGATCCTCGACGCCCCGGATTCGGGCGCGATGCCGGTCCACGTGGTGAGCGCGGAAGGACGGCGGGCGCCCGCCAAGGTGCGCAGCTTCATCGACCTCGCCGTGGCGCGGCTCCAGGCCGACCCGATGGTCAATCCCACCCGTTCCTGAGGCTCCCGGCGATGCGCGTCCTGCCCCCCGACCTCGCCGCGCATCTCGCCGGCGGGGCCACCACCCTGTGCCATGCCTGGGCGCTGACCCGGCGCGACGGCGCGCGGCTCGGCTTCACCGACCACGACCGCGACCTGAGCTTCGGCGGGCTCACCCATGCCGCCCGCTCCGGGCTGGAGGCGGCCGAGGCCAGCGCCGAGCTCGGCTTCGCCGTCGGCGGCGGCGAGGTCGCGGGCGCGCTCTGCGCCCTCGGGCTCTCGGACGCGGACATCACCGGCGGGCTCTACGACGGGGCCTCGGTGGAGACCTGGCTGGTGGATTGGAGCCATCCGGAGACCCGCCTCCTCCTCGACATCGGCACCATCGGCGAGGTGCGCCGGGCCGGCGGCGCCTTCGTGGCGGAGCTGCGCGGGCTGATGGACAAGCTCGATGCCGAGCGCGGCCGGACCTATCGGGCCACCTGCGGCGCCGATCTCGGGGATGCCCGCTGCCGGGTGGACCGCGCCGACCCGCGCTTTTCCACCACCGGCACGGTCCTGCGCCAGCCCGAGCCCGAAATCCTGGACGTCACCCTGGTCGCCGGCGTCCCGGATTCCTGGTTCGCCGCGGGCCGCCTCGCCTGGACGGGGGGCGGGCAGAGCGGACAGGCCGCCGACCTGCGGGGGCATTCGGGCATCGCGGGCACCATCCGGCTCGAACTCTGGCAGGCGCCCGCCCGCGCGGTCGCGCCCGGCGACACGTTCCGCCTCGTCGCGGGCTGCGACAAGCGTCTCGCCACGTGCCGGGACAAGTTCGCCAACGCGGCGAACTTCCAGGGTTTCCCGCACCTGCCGGGCAACGACTTCGTGCTGCGCCAGGTCCCCGGCTCCGGCCCGGGCCTCGATGGCGGCAGCCTGTTCCGGTGAGGTCCCCATGGAACCCGAACACCTCGTGACGCTGGCGCGCGGCTGGATCGGCACGCCCTACCGGCACCAGGCCTCGCTGAAGGGCGTCGGCTGCGACTGCCTCGGTCTCCTGCGCGGTGTCTGGCGCGAGGCCCTCGGCCCCGAACCCGAGGAGGCCCCGCCATACGCCGCCTCCTGGGCGGAATCCGCGCCCTGCGGCGCCGACCCGCTGGCGGAGGCGGCGCGGCGCCACCTCGTGCCGGTTCCGCTCCCGCCGGCCGGCGACGAGCCCGCGGCGGGCGACGTGCTGCTCTTCCGTTTCCGCGCCCACCTGCCGGCCCGGCACTGCGCCATCGCGTCGGGCGGGGACTCGATGATCCACGCCCACGACGGGGCCGCCGTCACCGAGGTCGCCCTGTCCGGATGGTGGCGGCGCCACCTCTCCCACCTGTTCCGGTTCCCCGCCGGAATCTGATCGCCCTCACGCCACCCGCGTCCCATCCCCGGAGCCCGCCATGGCCACGCTGATCCTGCAGACCGCCGGGGCGGCGGTGGGTACGGCCCTGGGCGGGCCGAT
>NZ_JAQGKL010000248.1 GCF_028290105.1 Methylobacterium sp. | reverse complement strand
TCTTGTCCGAGACCCAGCCGAAGAACGGACGGGTCAGGCCGTTGAGCACCCGGTCGATGGTGGCCGCGAAGGTGATCGCCACCATGGTGATGCCCATGATCGTGACGGGCACCTTGTCGACGCCGATGTCCGAGGCGATGGGCTTGAGGTTGGCGGTGATCATCAGGCCGCCGGCGCCCACGATGACGAACATGAAGTACATCAGCCAGAAGATCGGCTGGCGAGCGACCTCACCGGGCGTGTAGTTGCGCCGGGTCTGGATGATGTTGGCGTTGGCGACGACGTCCGGAACCTGGCCCTTCTTCGGCGAGGTGAAGAAGAAGGCCAGCGCGCAGACGACGAGACCCTGGCCGATGCCGAAGTTGAAGAACGCGGCCTGGAAGCCGTGGTCGGCGATCATCCACTGGATGGGCGCGACGGTGAGCGCCGAGCCGGCGCCGAATCCGGCGGCGATGATGCCGGCGGCGAGACCGCGCTTGTCCGGGAACCACTTGAGGGCCGAGCCCACGCAGGTGCCGTAGACCGCGCCGGCGCCGATGCCGGCGATGACCTGGCCGAGATAGAACATGTTCAGCGAGGTCGCGTAGGAGTTGACGACCCAGCCGATGCCGCAGAGGGCACCGCCGAACAGGACGACGATCTTCGGACCGTACTTGTCCACGAACCAGCCTTCGACCGGCACGAGCCAGGTCTCGAAGAGCACGAACAGGGTGAATGCCCACTGGATCGCGGCGCGATCGAAACCGAATTTCTTCTGGATGTCGGGGACGAAGAACGTCCAGCCGTATTGCAGGTTGGCGATCATCACCATGCAGATGACGCCGATGACGAGCTGACCCCATCGGTAGCCGTCGGATACGCGTTCGGTCGTGGTTTCCACCCTGGACATGACTTTCCTCCGGTCGGTTTTATTGACGTGAAGCACGCGCGCGGTTCTTCGACCGTCTTTCGCGCTCATTCCAGCGGCGCCGAACTGGCTGCCGGCTTGGTATGTGGAATACCAGCCTCTCTCGCGTTGCTTCTTGCGTCAAGTGTACACTCCCAGAAATTTGATGCTGCGGTGCAGCAACGGAATGCGAAAGCGGCGTTTTTTCTTAGCGACGAAAGCATCTGACGGACGCTTCGCAGTAGAGACGACGCGCCGAGGTTTGGCTTTGTAAAAGGTTGCAGTACCGACCCCGTGCGGGCGCAAATGGGTTCGCTGAAGCACTGATCTTTTGACCCGTCTGGCGCCCATCGGCGTCGACCGGCGCTCACGGATGCGAGCGGTCAGGGCCTCGAAGGTCGCGGGAAAAGCGCAGTCCGCGATTGTGGGCCGCCTGTGCCTTGTCTGGACGCACGAGCAGCAGGCGCGAGTAATGGTGCGGCGCACCACTGGCCGGCTACGAAAGATGCAAAATTTATCGACATTACGCGCCGCGTCGCCGTACCAGCCCGAACGGAGCCGACAAAAGGCTGGATTTGTCTCAAGCGACGGCAGGATAGTTCCGGCGATCGGTTGACACCTGAAATTCTGTATACCACGGTCTCGGCAACACGATGTCAGTGGTTCGGAGGAGCCGCGCCATGCCCGATTGCCAGCAGGCCTGCAGCAGTGCCGAACGCGTGCGCACCATCCGGATGAACCGGTCCGTGCGCGATGCCGTTCGGATCCTGTCGGAACCCGACGTCGATGCCATCGTGGTCGTCGATGGCGAGCGCGACGACAGCGGTGGCTTCATCGGAATCCTGACCGAGCGCGAAGTCTTCCGCGCCATGGCGGATCAGGGGCCCGACGTGCTCGATCATCTCGTCTGGACGCTCACCACCCGGGATTTCGTCTCCGTGGACGTCACCAGCACGCCCGCGGACCGCCTCCAGGCCTTCTGCGCGCACAAGACCAATCACATCGCGATCATGGACGGCCTCTGCCTGCACGCCGTGCAAAGCATCTGGGACTGCGTCGCAGGAGCCCCTGGGCGGGCCAATGCCGCCTGACGCCAGGTGCAGCGTAGGATTGCGGTTCGACGTCACCGGTCGGCCGAGGATGTCCCCGGTGGGTGCCGCCGCGCTTTGCCGGGTTCATGCGCCGCGAAAGCGGATTGTGCTGTGCGAATACGTTTGCACTGCACGCGATCTTGACGCTGTGTGGCTTTGAATACAAATTTTGACTGGCGCCCGATGGCGCTATTCGGCCGGTCCGAGGTCGGGGTTCGCGTCGCCCCCGTCGGACGGTTTGAACATCAAGGAAACGGACCGATGCGTTATCTGGCGATCCTCGACTGCCCCGTGATCTTCAGCGGGGAGAACAGCTACCGGATGACCAGCATCGACATGTGCCCGTCCGCCGGGATCACGGCCGGCCTCATCAGCCGTCACGTCAAGGTGGTGGATGGGCGCCTCATCGCCGTGTGCATCTGGACGAGCGAAACCTGCTGCCGGGACTTCTACGATTCCGCTTGGTACGCGAAGGCCAGCGATCTCTGGGGAGACCAGTACCAGCTCCGGATCGAGGCCATCGACGAGACCCAGGCCGCCTGACCGCGGCTCCCGCGGTCACCCCAGGACATCTTCGCCGGCCGGTCATCAAGGAGCGGCCAGGACATGCTGGATCGCGCCCTCGCACATCCGCCCGCCCATCCCGACGCGGCTGAGTTCGGGCCCTGGAATCCCGGCGTCGAATCGAGCCTGCCGCGCGCCATCCTTCCGCTCGCGACCGTGTTCCGGCCCGAGAACGTCGAGACCGCCCTCGCCGACGCCTTCGAGATGAGCGACGTCAGCGGCCTGCCGCTGACCCAGCTCGTCCGCTTCCGGGCCCGGCGCCTGGTCGTTCACGAGGTGCTGATCCGGGTGATGGCGGACATCGCCGTGCCGATGGGCCAGACCTACGGCGATCTCGGGGTGAACTTCCGTGCCATCGTCGCGGCGATCCTGAACGGTGACATCGCTCGGCACGCCGCGCCGCTTGATGCACATCTGGCGACGCTTCGCGCGCAGGCTGATGCAGTCCTGGACGCAGAAATTTCCGCGATGCTGGGCGAAAGAGTCGGTCGCTCGGAGCCGTCGACCCGTCCCCCTCGCGGTTGGACCGCCCTGTTCCGGAGGGCCGAGCCGGCCGCGTCCGGACCGCGCGGGACGCCGGCCGATCCGGAAATGCGGGCGGAGCAGCATCTTCAGGATTGGCAGCGACGGGCTACCGAATCCGGCGATCCGCTGGCCATCGCGGCCTGCGCGGCTCTGCGCAGCGTCGTCGCCACGCTGATCGGCCGGCGCGGATTTCTGATCCGCGACAAGGGTTTGTTGAAAGTGCTCGCCGGCACCCTGGTCTCGAACGGCCATGGCAGCCTCAGCCTCGGGGCGATGATCGAGCCCTGGGTTCAGGCGGTGATCGAGCGCGAAGGCTTCTTACGCCTGAAAGCCCAGGCGTCTCCGGTCATCATGAACGTCAAAGGCTCCTCCGCCTCCGGCAAAAGCACGATCCGTCCCTATCAACGGGCACTCACCCAGGCACTCGGCCTGGATTGGTCGGATTTCGCGCTGATCACGCCAGATGTCTGGCGAAAATTCCTGCTCGACTACGACAGTCTGGGTGCGGTTCATCGCTATGCCGGACCGCTGACCGGCCACGAAGTCGAGATCATCGATCGTAAGCTCGACGGATACATGGCACGCAAGGCCGATGCGGGCCGGATCTCGCACCTGCTCATCGACCGCTTCCGCTTCGACAGCTTCGCGGTCAATCCCGGGACCGAGACGGGAAGCCAGCTTCTCACGCGGTTCGGCCACCAAGTCTACATGCAGTTCATGATCACGCCGCCGGACGCCACCGTGGAGCGGGCCTGGAAACGTGGCGTCCAGTTCGGGCGCTACAAGGCGGTGGAGGATCTGCTAGCCCACAACGTCGAGGCTTATACGGGCATGCCGCGCCTGTTCTTCACCTGGGTGCTGCGGCCGGACAAGGAGGTCTACTTCGAGTTCTTGGACAACAGCGTACCGGAAGGCCAACGCCCGCGCACCATTGCCTTCGGCGCCAACGGCGTGATGAACATTCTGGATGTCGCCTTCCTGTTCGACATCGACCGGTACCGGGCGATCAACATCCAGGCGCGCGACCCGGCAGCGGTCTATGCCGGCCTGCCGGTGCGGGACGGCGTGGGCGACATGCGCTTCCTGCGCGACTGCCTCCGTCGAATGACCACGATCCGGTTCGCCGACCATGCCAGCGGGCGGGTGCTCGCCCGGCTCGACCACGGGCGCCTGACAGGCCTCGCGCCCGCCGGCGCGGATGACGGGACGATCCGGCGTGTGCTCACGGCCCTCGGGACGCTGCGGGACCCCGTCCCACTCGACGACGTCGGAGAGGTCCTGCGCCCGAGCGAAGCGCGAACGCTTGGGGACTGGGGTCAGGCGCCACCATCGGAGGCGTAACTCCGCTTGGCTCAGTGACTGAGCGCGCAACCCTTCACGTTTCTGTGGCGCATGGAATGTGGTATTTCAATTTGCGGTGCACCATGAGACAACCGCGATGCACCATGCATCGAAGGGGCTCACCATGCTCGCATCCATCATCGTCTCGACCGTAAGCCTGATCGCTCTTCAGGTCATGCTCGTCGTCAGGGTCGCGGATTGGGTCTCCCAGGACAGCGGTTCGGCCAAGGGCAGCAACGATGTCGTGTCCGGCAGCGTCAACGGGCGTTTCGCAGGGATCGCCTGAGTCAACGAGACCGGCGGCGCTACCAGGAATGCGTGGCCTCAAGGGGATCGATACCACGCGCGTTGGAAGCTGAAGACATCGGACCGGGCAGGGAGGCAGATCCTATTCCGCCGCGATCATCCGCACGCCGCCAATGGCTCCGGATTCCGAGATCTTGAGATATTCCGCGTCCGAATATCCGAGCACGTCGCGCAGAATCTCGTCCGTGTGCTCGCCGAGCAGCGGTGAGCGCGTGATCTGCGTCTCGCTCGCCGAGAGGCGGATCGGATTACCGACGGTGAGGTACTTGCCCCGGGCCGGGTGATCGACTTCCACCACGGTGCCGGATTTGCGCAGCGACTCGTCCTCCGCGATCTCCTTCATCGAGAGGATCGGCCCGCACGGCACGTGCAGGGCGTTGAGGATGTCCATCGCTTCGAACTTGGTCTTCGACATCGTCCAGGATTCGATGCGGGTGAAGATCTCGTTGAGGTGGGGCAGGCGGGCCCGCGGGGTTGCGTAGTCCGGGTGCGTCGCCCAAGCGGGTTCGCCGATCACGTCGCAGATCTGAGCCCAGACCGCCCCTTGCGTGATGAAGTAGATGTAGGCGTTGGGATCGGTCTCCCAGCCCTTGCATTTCAGGATGCGGCCCGGCTGGCCGCCACCTGAGTCGTTTCCGGCGCGGGGCACCGAATCGCCGAAGGGAATGCCCTCGCCGAACTGGCTGTATTCCGGCAGGGGTCCACGCTCCAGGCGCTGCTGGTCGCGCAGCTTCACCCGGCAGAGGTTGAGCACCCCGTCCTGCATGGCGCAGTCGACCCGCTGGCCGAGGCCCGTGCGGGTCCGGTGATAGAGGGCCGTGACGATGCCGAGCGCCAGATGCAGGCCGGTGCCGGAATCGCCGATCTGTGCACCCGTCACCATCGGGATGTCGGTGCGAAACCCCGTGGTCGAGGCGGCGCCGCCGACGCATTGCGCCACGTTCTCGTAGACCTTGCAATTCTCGTAGGCGCCGGGGCCGAAACCCTTCACGGAGGCCAGGATCATGCGCGGGTTGGCGGCATGGATCGCCTCCCATGTCAGTCCCATCCGGGCGAGCGCTCCGGGCGCGAAGTTCTCCACCAGGACGTCGCACTCGCCGATCAGGCGCCAGAGCACCTCGATACCCTTGGGGTTCTTGGTGTCGAGGGTGATCGAGCGCTTGTTGTGGTTCAGCATCGTGAAATAGAGGCTGTCCACGTCGGGAATGTCTTGAAGCTGCTGACGCGTGGCGTCCCCGATGCCCGGGCGCTCGACCTTGATCACATCCGCTCCGAACCAAGCCAGCAGCTGCGTGCAGGTCGGTCCGGACTGAACATGGGTGAAGTCGAGAATCTTGACGCCTTTGAGGGCTTCCATGGGTCTCACCCGGGTCTGGGGCGAACAAGGGCGCCCGTCCGTTCGCGACGATCGCGTCCGACATGAAGGGGGCGCGGCGCCTTCCCCCTCGAGAGAGGAAGAGCGCCTCGCCCGCTCGGATCAGGCCGGCTTCTTGCGCACCGTGCTGGTCGGGTTGAGGCTGCCGATGTTGCCGCTCTCGGTGCCGGCGGCCGGGTCGATCACGGCGTTGATCAGGGTGGGGCGGCCCGAATCCATCGCCGTGTTGACGGCCTGGAACAGCTCGTCCGGCGTCGTCACGTTGACGCCCACGCCGCCGAAGGCCTCCATCATCTTGTCGTAGCGCGAGTCCTTCACGAACACCGTGGTGCCGGGGTCGCGCCCGGTCGGGTCGATGTCGGTGCCGCGATAGATGCCGTTGTTGTTGAAGACCACGATGCAGACCGGCAGGTCGTACCGGCAGATCGTCTCGACCTCCATGCCCGAGAAGCCGAAGGCGCTGTCGCCCTCCACCGCCAGCACCGGCTTGCCGGTCTCGACGGCCGCCGCGACGGCGAAGCCCATGCCGATGCCCATGATGCCCCAGGTGCCGACGTCGAGGCGCTTGCGCGGCTGGTACATGTCGATGATGCCGCGCGCCAGATCGAGGGTGTTGGCGCCTTCGTTGACCAGGATCGCGTCGGGACGCTCCTTGATGATGGTGCGCAGCGCTCCGAGCGCGCCGTGAAAGTCCATCGGCGCCGAGTTCTTCTTCAGCTTCGAGGCCATCTTGGAGAGATTCTCGTCCCGCTTGGTGCGGATGGCGTCGGTCCAGGCGGTGGGTGGCGCCTGCCAGTTCTGACCCATGCCCTCGAGGAGGGCGGCGACACAGGAGCCGATATCGCCGACCACGGGGGCCACGATCTCGACGTTCGAGTCCATTTCCTTCGGCTCGATGTCGATCTGGATGAACTTCTTGGAGCCGGGTGCCCCCCAGGTCTTGCCCTTGCCGTGCGAGAGCAGCCAGTTCAGGCGCGCTCCGACGAGGAGGACGACGTCGGCTTCCTTCAGGACCAGGGAGCGCGCGGCGCTGGCCGATTGCGCGTGGGTGTCGGGCAGGAGGCCCTTGGCCATGCTCATCGGCACGTAGGGAATGCCGCTGCGCTCGACGAGATCGCGGATCGCCTCGTCGGCCTGCGCGTAGGCGGCACCCTTGCCGAGCACGATCAACGGACGCTGGGCGGACTTCAAGACGTCGAGGGCGCGCGCGATGGCGCTCGGGGCCGGCAACTGCGCGGGGGCGGCATCGATCACCTTGACCAGCGACTTCTCGCCGGCCTCGGCATCCATCACCTGGCTGAACAGCTTGGCGGGCAGATCGAGATAGACCCCGCCCGGACGGCCCGAGACAGCGGCGCGGATGGCGCGCGCGACCGCGATGCCGATGTCGGCGGCGTGCAGCACCCGGAAGGCGGCCTTGCACAAGGGCTTGGCGATGGCGAGCTGGTCCATCTCCTCGTAGTCGCCCTGCTGCAGGTCGACGATCTCGCGCTCGGAAGAGCCCGAGATCAGGATCATCGGGAAGCAGTTGGTGGTCGCGTTGGCGAGCGCCGTCAGGCCGTTCAGGAAGCCGGGCGCCGAGACCGTGAGGCAGATGCCGGGCTTCTTGGTGAGGAAGCCCGCGATGGCGGCGGCGTTGCCCGCGTGCTGCTCGTGCCGGAAGGAGATGACGCGCATGCCGGCGGCCTGAGCGAGTCGGCCGAGATCGGTGATCGGGATGCCAGGCACGCCGTAGATGTTGGTGATGCCGTTCAGCTTCAGCGCGTCGATGACGAGATGGAATCCATCGGTCTGCTCGCGCTCGTGGGTTCCGACGCCCTGAGCGCCCGAGGCGGTGTCGTGGACGGCGTGCGACTGTTCGGAGCCAGCAGTTCTATCCATGGTAATTCCCTCCGGTTGTGGCGCTTTTTGTTTGTGCGTGCGCCGTTCTTGAGCGTGTCGTCTGCGTCGGGATGTCGGCGCGGGACCGTCGGTCCCAGGCGCCGATGGCGTATCTCTCAGCTCACGAGGCCACCGTTGAAGCTCTCGACGAAGATGAAGAGCCGCGATGGACGAATGACCGGCCGCCTGAAAACCTGCCGGCATACTGTTGTTGGCGAGGTGGTCGCCCCGCAATTTGGTTTCGAAGCCGCGATGCCAGTTTTGGCACTCGATTTGCCAGTTCGAGAATGGTGGCATACCAAATACCAAGTGTCAAACCGGACCGGTCATCGCGCCGCAGGGCGCGGCGCCATCGGTCCGTCATGAGGACGGTCGCGGATCGTCTCGGGTGAGGCCCGGCTCGGGGCGTCTCGAGGGGGGCGAGGCCGGCGGTCGGACCGTGGCGTTCACGCTTTCGCGTGGTGGCGCAGCTATGTTGTTGTTGCAGGGGGCCTATTCAGTTTTCGTCCCGGATCAAAGGCCGAGCTTTCCTTGTGTTCCGGGATGGGGTTCGGCATGCTCCGGACCAAATGCGTGCGGTACCTGCGTTCCGACGATGATTTCAGGTGTAAAGATGGTTGAGTCGACGACCTTTCAGATCAAGCCGCTCGCCGCGACGTCGAGCTTGCGTGCCTTGGCCTATGATGCGCTGAAAGAAGCCATCACCAATATGAATATCTATAGCCAGCGGGACGAAGTGAGACTCGACGAGCGCAAGCTTTCGCAGGATCTCGGCGTCAGCCGCACACCGGTGCGCGAGGCTCTCACCGTCCTGGAGCAGGAGGGCTTCGTCCGCTTCGAAGCGCGACGCGGCGTGTTCGTCATCAAGAAGTCGAAGAAGGAGATCGTGGCCATGATCCAGGCCTGGTCTGCCTTGGAGAGCATGGCGGCGCGTCTTGCCTGCGAGTCCGCCACGGACGAGCAGCTCCGCTGCCTGCGCGAGCATTTTCCGGAATTCTACGAGGGCCGGCCGACCGACCACATGGACGAGTACTCGGACGCCAACATCCGCTTCCACCAGAAGATCATCTCGCTCGGTGGCTGTGACGTGATCCAGGACATCACCAGCAACCTGCTGATGCATGTCCGGGGCATCCGCAACGCCGCCCTGCGGCAGGGCGACCGCGCCGCGAACTCGATCAAGGAGCATGTCGAGATCATCCAGGCGCTGGAAGCGCGGGATGCGGACCGGGCCGAGCGACTGGTGCGCGAGCACGGCCTCGGTCTCGCGCGCCACGTCGAGAAGTACGGCGACTATCTCGATTGATGCGCGTCGCGCCGGTGCGTCCTGACCCGAAGCGTCAGTAGCTCGGGACCAGGCGCTCCTCCGGCAGCGGTGCGTCCATGCGAAAGCGAAGGCCGGCTTCCGCGTAGTCGATCGCCACGGTGGCGTTGCATTGCTGGGCGAGGACGCGCTGCAGCAGCGTCGAGCCGAAACCCTTGCGCTGGGGCGGGGCCACGGATGGCCCGCCGGACTCCATCCAGTCGAGGGTGAGGCGGCGTCCCGATTCGCCGGCCGTGACGCTCCACGCCACGGTGATCCGTCCTTCGGGACGGGACAGGGCGCCGTGCTTGGCGGCGTTGGTGGTGAGTTCGTGGAAGGCCATGCCGGCGGGCACCGCCAGATCGGCGGCGAGTTCGATCACCGGCCCATCCAGGCAGATGCGCTGGCGCTCGGGGTCGTTGTAGGGGTTCAGCTCGTTCTCGAGCAGTTCGTGCAGCGGCGCGGTCTGCCAGTAATCCTCGGTGAGCAGCGTGTGGGTCTTGCCCAGCGAGACGATGCGGTTCGAGAACGAGTGGTAGAACGTCTCGACGTCGCTGGTGGAGCGGGCGGTGGCGCCGAGCAGGCCCTGCACCGTGGCGAGCGTGTTCTTCACCCGGTGATGCAGCTCTCGGATCAGTAGCGCCTGGCGCTCGTGCGTCTTTTGCCGCTCCTCCAGATGGGCCGCGACCTCCCATTGCCGGCGCCGGGCGCGCAGGGCCGAACGCACTGCATTGGCGAGCACGGCCGGATGGAACGGCCGCTCCAGCAAGGTCACGTTGCCGAGGAGATCGGTGAGGCGTTCGTCCGGCGAGGCGCCGCGATGGTTGAGCAGGATGAAGGGGAAGTCCGACCAGGGCGGCTGGCGCTCGGACCAGTCGGCGATGGACCGGCGATCGGAGCGTAGAAGCGCCTCCTCGGTGATCACCGCGCAGGCCGCCGTATCGAGGTCCGCCACGAGGTCGGCGAGGCTGTCCTTGATGCGCGAGGTGATGCCGACCTCGGCCAGGATTGCGCTAGCAACCCGGGCGTCGCGCCCGCCGGGTGCCAGGATCAACGCGATGGGATCGGTCTGCGCCATGGCTTCGGGGTTCGATGGCTTCGGGGTTCGATGGTTTCAGGGTTCGATGCCGGTGATCTGCACGGGCGGGGATGGCCGGTCGCCGAGCAACTCGGTCCGGTCGCCCTCGAAGGTGGGCACGCCGGTGAGCACGCCGCGGAATTCCTTCAGGATCGCTCCGACGCGCAGGCCGTGCCCATCGATCCTGAACTCGCGGATGCTGTCCTCGTGCGCGCCGGTGCGCTTCTTCAGGACGGAAAGGGCGCGCCGTACGCGGCCCCCCGCCTCGAAGAAGCGCAGCATCACCACCGTGTCGCTGACATAGGTGAGGTCCACCGGCGATTCCATCCGCCCGACCATGCCGTGCTGGGCCAGCACCAGGATCGTCACCACCCCCTGCTGGTTCAGGTAGGTCGTCAGCTCGTGCATCTGCATCACGAGGTGCGGCTGCCCGCTCATCGCGCTCATGTATCCCGTGAGGCTGTCGATGACGACGACCCGGGCCTTGTCCGTCTCGACGGCGTCGCGGATGCGCCCTGCCAGGGCACCCGCCGAGATGTCGGCGGGGTCCATCTGCTCGATCCGCAGCAGGCCAGAGGCGACATGACCGCCGATGTCGAAGCCGACGCTGGCCGCCCGGCGCAGCAGGATGCCGACCGTCTCGTCGAAGCTGAGGATGATCCCGTGCTCGCCCCGGTCGAGGGCGGCGACGAGGTAGCCGAGCGCGAGGGTCGACTTGCCGGCCCCCGAGGGACCGATGACGAGGTTCGTGGTGCCCCGGTCGAGGCCGCCGCCGAGCACCGCGTCGAGTTCCGGAACGCCGCAGGCGATGGTCTCAGGCTCGAAGGCGCCCTGGTGGTCCGCCGCCACGAGACGCGGGAAGATGCGGATCCCGCCGCGGCGGAGAACGAAGTCGTGATAGCCGCTCTCGTAGGGCGTGCCGCGCATCTTGATCACGTGCAGGCGCCGCCGCCCGGCGCCGTAGCTCGGCGTCACCTGTTCCAGCCGCAACACCGCGTGGCTGATGGAATGCAGGTTGAGGTCGTCGGCCTCCGAGCTGAGGTCGTCGAGCATCAGCACGGTGGCGTCGTTGAGGAGGAAGTAGCTCTTCAGGGCCAGCACCTGCCGGCGGTAGCGCAGCGAGCCCTGGGACAGGAGCCGGATCTCCGACAGGCTGTCGAACACCACCCGCACCGGATTGACGCGCTCGATCTCCGCGAGCGCCATGCGCACCGTCTCGCCGAGCTCGAGGTCGGACGAGTGGATGAGGCTCTGCTGCTGCTCGGAGTCGAGGCTCAGTTCGGGCGGCACCAGCTCGTAGATCTCGATCCCCTCCAGGGACCAGCCGTGGCGCTCGGCCACCGACAACAGCTCGCGCCGGCTCTCCGAGAGGGTGATGTAGAGTCCGCGCTCGCCCCGCGTCACGCCGTCGATGAGGAATTGCAGGCCGAGCGTGGTCTTGCCGCTGCCCGGGCGCCCCTCGATCAGGTGAGCCCGCTGCGCGGCGTATCCCCCGTGGAGGATCTCATCAAGACCCGCCACTCCGGTCGGGATCGGCGCGGCATCGCCGGCCACAGGGGTCTGCATGGATGTGTCCGGGTCCTGAAGATCGACGCCTACCATAGGTGCGGCAGCCCGCGGCGTCCTCGATATTTATGCCACAGGATGGCGGGGAGTTCCGGCTCGGCTTCGATCGACACGGCGGCCGCCATCCGGACCCTGGCCCCGTTCCGACGCGTCGAGCCGGGTCGGGGGAGCGCAGTTGGCCGAGTGCCCGCGAGCGCCCCCGCACTTTGCAGATGGCCGAGGGCACCGTATCAGGGCCCGGCCTCACCATGGACGCGTCGCCCGGCGCGCTGGGTCCCTGTCCCCTCGAAGTGCCGGAGTGCGGATTCCCGATGCGCGAACCGAACGCGGTGGATTTCTGGCGGGGGCTCGCCCTCGTCACGATCTTCGTGAACCACATCCCCGGCAACACCTTCGAGCGCTACACCTATTCCCAGTACGGCATCTCGGACGCCGCCGAGCTGTTCGTGTTCCTGGCCGGCTGGTCGATCGGCATCGCCACGCGCAACCGCGACGGCAGCCCCGAGCCGCGCCTGAAGACCGTGCTGCGGCTCCTGTCCCGGACCATCGAGGTCTATCGCGCCCAGATCACCACGATGGCGCTGGCGCTCGGCATGATCGCCGGCACCGCCCTCGTGCTCGACAACCCGCTGCTGCTCGAATGGCACAATGCCGGCGGGTTCTTCGCCGATCCGATTCAAACGATGGTCGGGTTCGTGCTGCTCACCCACCAGCTCGGGTTCTTCAACATCCTGCCGCTCTACGTGGTGCTCCTCGGGATCGCACCGGTCTTCGTGCTGATCGCCCGGCAGAGCCGGCTCGCCGCGCTCGTCTTGTCCTTCGGTCTCTACGCGGCGAGTCTCGTCTTCGAGTGGAATCTGCCGTCCTGGCCGGGGGAGGGCGGCTGGTTCTTCGACCCACTCTGTTGGCAGCTCCTCCTCGTCCTCGGCTTCACCGCACAGGACTGGAGCCGGACATCGCCGTGGCTGAAGCGCTGGTCGCATCGCCTCGTGCCCCTCGGCGTCGTCATCGTGCTCACCGGCATCGTCCTGTCTGTTCTGGAACTGCGGCCCGATCCGCTCCTCGTGCCCGATCCGCGCCTCGTCTTCACCTTCGACAAGACCTATCTGTCGCCGGCCCGGCTGATCCACTTTCTCGGCGTGCTTCTGGCGTTCCAGACGCTCTACGCGGTGCTCGCGCCGCGCCTCGGCTGGGTGGCGACGTTTCTCGCCAGTCTCGGGCGCAATTCCCTGGCGGTCTTCTCGATCGGTTCGCTGCTCAGCCTCGCTGCCCAACTTGTGAGGTTCTGGACGGGCGGCGGTGTCGTCGTCGATGTTTTCGTCGTAGGGTCCGGCCTGTTCGCATTGGGTTTTACCGCATGGTTCGTCGAATGGCGCTCCCGCAAGCCTCGGCCCTCCTCGCCATCGGCCTGACGATCGCCTGCCTGGGCGGCGGTCGAGCGGCACTGGGGCAGGAGACGTCGGCCCACCAGCAGCCGCCGTCGCAGGATGACGGCGTGCGGAAGCCGGCACCTGTCGTCCCGACACCGACCGTCGTTTCGCCGCCCAGTGTCGCCGCCGCCGGGGCGGGCCCGGATGCCGAGGCGGTCGATGTCACCCTGTCGCCGGAATGCCGGGTCCCGGGCTCGAAGCTCTACACCCTGGCGCGCCTCGGCGCGGTGAAGGTGGCCCTCAAGGAGAAGCGCCCGGTCCGCGTCCTCGCCATCGGCGCGTCCACCATGGGGCTCGGCGCATCGGCCACCTATCCGGTGAAGCTGGAGACGGCCCTCGAACGCTCGCTGCCCGATGTCGACGTGGTGGTCGAGGCCCGTGGCCTGCAGGGTGAGATCGCCTCCGGCGCCGGCGAGCGCCTGCGCGGCATGGTGGCGGAGCTGGAGCCCGATCTCGTGATCTGGCAGGTCGGCTCTCACGATGCCCTCGCCCGGGTCGATCTTGAGGCCTTCGGCAGTGCCCTCGACGAGACCGTGCAGTGGATCAAGGGTCACGAGATCGACGTCGTACTGGTCAGCCCGGTCTACACCGCGAGCCTCGCGGCGGACGATTACTACACCGCCCTGGTGCGCAAGGTGCAGGAGGTGGCGCTTCGCGAAGGCGTGCCCCTGGTGCAGCGCTACGAGGCGATGCGCTACCTTGCCCACCGCAACGACAAGGGCGAGGGACACCTGCTCGGCACCCAGTTCCGCCTGAACGATCTCGGTCTGCGCTGCATGGCCGAGCACGTCACCCGCGCCATCACCCTCTCGCTGC
>NZ_JAQGKL010000236.1 GCF_028290105.1 Methylobacterium sp. | reverse complement strand
GCGTAGAAGCCGGTCCAGGTGAACACCGGCACCGGCACGAACACCGGCGGAGCCGCGCGGCGCGGAAGGTCGGCGGCGGAGGCCGCCGCAGTGAGGGCCGTGAAGGCCGCGAACGTGGTGAGAAGCTTTTTCATTATTGATCCCCAGCGAAATGCCCGATCGAGGGCCAACTTACGCCGGTTTCCACAGCCAAGATGTAGCGTGCGGGTCACACCCGCAGAGGGATGCTCTCGCCCCGCCACGGCGGTGGACAATGGGGATGGTTCAGACCGGTGGCGTGCCGTTGGCGGTGAGAACCGCGCCGACGAGGTAGAGCGAGCCGCAAATCAGGATGCGGGGCGGCTGTTCGAACACGATGTCGGACAGGCTCTCGAGGGCGGCCTCGACGCTCGATGCGGCCTGGGCGACCAAACCGACTTCGGCCGCGATCTGCGCGACTTCCTCGGCCGGACGCGCCGCCATCTGGTTGGCGATGGGTACGGCGAAGAGCACGCGGGCGAGGCCGACGAAGTTGCGAAGGAAGCCCTCCGCGTCCTTTGTGCCGAGGAGACCGACGATCAGGACCAGGGGCACGTCCGAGCGCTCGCCCAGATCCGCCATCGCGGCGGCGAGGATGCGGCCGCCATCGACGTTGTGGCCGCCGTCGAGCCAGAGCTCCGAGCCCTGCGGCACGAGTTCGGAGAGGCGGCCCCGGTTGAGCCGCTGCAGGCGTCCCGGCCACTCGACGTTGTTGAGGCCGGCCTCGATGGCATCAGTGCCGATATCGCCGAAGCCCGCCGCCCGCAGGGCCGCGATGGCGGTGCCCGCATTGGTGAACTGGTGCCGCCCGTTGAGGCGCGGTTTGGGCAGGTCGAACAGGTCGGTGTCGTCCTGGTAGACGAGCCGCCCGCGCTCGGCATGGACCGAGAAATCCTGGTTGCCGACGCGGATCGGGTTGGCGCCGGCGGCCTCGGCGAGGCGGCACAGCACCGCGTCGGCCTCGGCGTAGTCCTGTGCGGCGATAATGGCCGGGCAATCCTTCTTGAAGATGCCGGCCTTCTCAGTGGCCACGGCCTCGACCGTATCGCCCAGATACTCCGCGTGGTCGCGCCCGATCGGTGTCACCACGGCGGCCGCCGGCCGGTCGATCACGTTTGTGGCATCGACCCGGCCGCCGAGGCCGACTTCGAGCAGGAGCACGTCGGCGGGGATTTCGGAGAAGAGCAGCAGGGCGGCGGCGGTGGTGATCTCGAACACGGTGATCGGCTCGCCCTCGTTGGCCGATTCGCATCGCGCCAGGGCGTCGGCCAGCTGGTCCTCGGGCACGAACTGCCCGCCGCCGATGGCGCCGATCCGGATGCGCTCGTGGAAGCGCACGAGGTGGGGCGAGGTGTAGACGTGCGCGGCGAGGCCCGCGGCTTCCAGGATCGCCCGCATGAAGGCGATGGTGGATCCCTTGCCGTTGGTGCCGGCGACGTGGATCACCGGCGGCAGCTTGCGCTCGGGATGGCCGAGGCGCGCGAGCAGGCGCTCGATCCGACCGAGCGAGAGGTCGATCGTGCGCGGGTGGAGGGCCAGGAAGCGCGCCATCAGCGCGTCAGAGGAATCCATGATCGGACCGTCGCGTCGCAAGGGACTGGAGTTATGTCGAGCGGGGAGGGATCAGGCGGGCTCGGCGACAGCCGCCGGCGCCCGCGCCGAAGTGCCCCCCGGTTCCTGGTTCGTCAGGAGGCCGCACAGTCGCGCGATGGTCTCCTTGAGCGCGTGGCGGTGCACCACCTGGTCCACCATGCCGTGGTCCTTCAGGTACTCGGCGCGCTGGAACCCGTCCGGCAGCTTCTCGCGAATGGTCTGCTCGATCACGCGCGGGCCGGCAAAGCAGATCAGCGCACCGGGTTCGGCCAGGTGCACGTCGCCGAGCATGGCGTAGGAGGCGGTGACGCCGCCCGTGGTCGGGTTCGTCAGCACCACGATGTAGGGCAGGCGGGCCGCGTTCAGGCGGCGCACCGCCACGGTGGTGCGCGGCATCTGCATCAAGGAGAGGATGCCCTCCTGCATGCGCGCGCCGCCGGACGCCGTGAACACCACGTAGGGCGTGCGCTTGTCGAGCGCCGTCTCGGCGCCGCGCACGAAGGCCTCGCCCGCCGCCATGCCGAGCGATCCCGCCATGAAGGCGAAATCCTGCACCGCCAGCGTCATCGGCAGGCCCGAGACCCGGCCGAAGCCGATCTTGAAGGCGTCGGCCATCCCGGTCTTGGCGCGCGCGTCCTTCAGACGGTCGACGTAGCGCTTCTCGTCGCGGAACTTGTGCGGATCGGCGGCGACCTCGGGCAGCGGAACGTCGATCCAGGTGCCTTCGTCGAACATCATCTTCAGGCGCGCCTGGGCGCTCATCTTGAGATGGTGCTCGGAGCCCGGAATGACCCAGTGATTGCTCTCCACCTCCTTGTGGAACACCATCTGGCCCGTGTCCGGGCACTTGACCCAGAGGTTCTCCGGGGTCTCGCGCTTGAACAGCGTCTTGATCTTGGGGCGTACGACCTCCGAGATCCAATTCATCGGTTCAACCATCATGGAGACGGCGTCCTTGTGGGGAAGCGAGGGAAGCGGGCCGATGCCGGAAGTGAACTTGTCTGACGGCGAAATGCGTCAGGCCCGCGGCACCGAGCGCACGCCCTCGGCGAGTTCGCGGACCAAGGCGCTGACGGCTTCGACGGTGCCATGCGTCGCGCGGTTCTGCGCGTCCAGGGTGGCCCGCATCGCATCGACCAGGGCCGAGCCGACCACGACGCCGTCGGCACCCCGCGCGATGGCGGCGGCATCGGCCCCCGTGCGCACGCCGAAGCCCACAACGATGGGCAGGTCGGTGTGGCGCCGGATGCGGCCGACCGCGTCGGCGACCCGGTCGAAGTTCGGCGTCGCCGTTCCGGTCACGCCGGTGATCGACACGTAGTAGACGAAGCCGGCGGTGTTCGCGAGGACGGCCGGGAGCCGCTTCTCGTCGGTGGTCGGTGTCGCGAGACGGATGAAGGCGAGCCCCTTGGCCAGCGCCGGCAGGCAGAGTTCGTCGTCCTCCTCCGGCGGCAGGTCGACGACGATCAGACCGTCGATGCCCGCGCTGAGCGCGTCGTCGAGGAAGCGCTCGACGCCGTAGGTGTGGATCGGGTTGAAGTAGCCCATCAGGATCACGGGCGTCTCGGTGTCGCCCTCGCGGAAGCGCCGGACCAGGTCGAGGGTCCTGGCGACCCCCTGGCCGCCCGCGAGCGCCCGCAGGCCGGCGGCCTGGATCGCCGGGCCGTCGGCCATGGGGTCGGTGAAGGGCAGGCCGAACTCGACGATGTCGGCGCCGGACCGGGGCAGGGCTTCGAGCACCCGCAGCGAGGTCTCCGGATCGGGGTCGCCGGCCATCACGTAGGTGACGAGGGCCGCGCGATGCTCGGCGCGGCAGCGCGCGAAGGCGGCGGCGATGCGCGCCTGACCGGGATTGGCTGAACTCGTGGCCGTCATGACACTCTTTGTCTCGCGCTCCTCGCGGCCGCCACGGGCGCGGCGCGGGATCAAGCCGCCGCGCCTACACCATCACGGCCGGCCCGTGAAGCGCGCGGGCCACGCGCGGACCCTTTCGCGCCGATCCGCAAGCGTTTCTTAACGGCCTTTGGAAAGCCCGCCTCAACCCGGGGCCGGCATCGTGGCTCCCGGCGGCGGATGGTCCCGCCGGAGAGGCCGAGCCCATGACCCTGTCGGACGTCGCGCTCGTCCTCGTCCTCCCGCTCCTCGCCTTCCTGGCGGGCTGGGTCGCACGGTCGCGCCTTGCCCGAACGCATCCCCTTGTCCCGCCCGCCGGCAGCGAGGCCCGGATCGAGGACCTCGAGGACCGGGTCTGGGGCCTGTCCGAGAGCGAGGAGCGCTACCGCGCCCTCGTGGAGGCGACCACGGAGGTCATCGTCCAGCGCGACGCGCAGGGGCGCATCACCTTCGCCAACGAGGGTTTCGCCCGCCTGGTCGGCGCGGAGCCGCTCGCGCTCCTCGGCTCGACCCGGCAGGTCGACATCATCGAGCACGGCGAGGCGCAGCGCGGCCCGGACGGCGTGCGCCGGGTCGAGACGCGCCTCGCACCCGTCTCCGGCCCGCCGCGCTGGTTCTCGTTCATCGAGATGCCGGTGACGGGGGGCAACGGCGAGACCCACTGGCTCCGGGCCGGCTCCGACATCACCGAGCGCGTGGAATCGGCAAGATCCCTCGACGAGGCGCTCAGCCGGGCCGAAGCCGCCAACGTGGCCAAATCGCGATTCCTGGCCACCGTCAGCCACGAGTTCCGCACCCCGCTCAACGGCATCCTCGGCATGGCCGACCTCGTCCTCGACACCGGGCTCGACCCCGAGCAGCGCACCTATGTCGAGGCGGTCAGGACCTCCGGCAAGGCACTGCTCAGCCTGATCGACGGTATCCTCGATTTCTCGCGCATCGAGGCCGGGCGCCTCGATCTGGCCGCCGAGCCCTTCGACCCGGGCGAGATCGCCGAGGCCGTGGTCGAACTCCTGGCGCCCCGCGCCCAGGACAAGGGCATCGAGATCGCCCTCGACATCGCCGACGACGTACCCAGCCTCGTGATCGGCGACGCCGAGCGGGTCCGCCAGATCCTGATCAATCTGGCGGGCAACGCCATCAAGTTCACTGCTGTCGGGGGCGTCGGCGTCGAACTGCGCCGCGAGGGCGCCGGCCTCCACCTCGCGATCAGCGACACCGGCCCGGGGATCCCGGCCGAGCGCCTGCCCCTCCTGTTCGAGGAGTTCGAGCAGGGCGACAACAGCGCCAGCCGGCGCCACGAGGGCACGGGCCTCGGCCTCGCTATCACCCGGCGCCTCGTCGCCCGCATGGGCGGGCGAATCGAGGCCGGGGCCCGGCGTGGCGGCGGCAGCGTCTTTTCCGTCTCGCTGCCCCTCGAGATCCAGGCGGCCGAGCGCGAGCGGGCGCCGGCCCTCGGCGGCCGCAAGGTGCTCATCGTCGCGGCCTCGCCCTTCCAGGGCCCCTACCTCGCCCGACGCCTGACCCGATCGGGCGCCGCCGCCGTGGTGGTGGAAAGCCCGGATGCCGGCCTCGACGCCATCGCGGGGGCGGCCTTCGACGCGGTGCTCGCCGACCGCACCCTCGGCGACGAGGCCCTGCGCGCCCTGGCGCTCGAAGCCCGGCGCTGCGGCGTGCGCTGCAGCCTCGTCCTGCTCTCGCCCTTCGACCGCCGGGAGTTCGGCACACCCGCCGCCGCCGGCTTCGACAGCTACCTGATCAAGCCGGTGCGCGCCCGCTCGCTCTTCGACCGCCTGCTCGCTCCGTTGCCGCCGCAGACCGCCGGGTCGGATGCGCCGGGCGAGCTCCCGCCGCACGCCGGACTCCCGGACTTGCCCGGCTCCGGTCCGTGCGTGCTCCTGGCCGAGGACAATCACATCAACGCCCTCCTGGCGACCAAGGCGCTGGAACGTCTCGGCGCCCGGGTCGTGCTGGCACGGGACGGTCACGAGGCCCTGGCCCGCATCCGGGATGCGGCCGCAGATGCGCCCTTCGACGTCGCGCTCCTCGATATCCGCATGCCCGGCCTCGACGGCCTCGAGACGGCCCGCCGCATCCGCGCCATTGAGGCGGAGCAGGGCGCCCGGCCCCTTCACCTCGTCGCCCTGACCGCCAATGCGGGCCGGGACGACGAGCGCGCCGCCCGCGCGGCGGGGTTCGATGCCTTCCTCGCCAAGCCCCTGAACCTGCGCGCCCTGCCGGGCCTGCTCGAGCGACGGGTCGCCGCGGCGTGAGCGTTGACACCGCCAGTCTCCCGCGCGAACACCGCCGCATGGCCGAGACCCCGATCCCCCCGACCTCCACCGCCGCCGTGTCGGCATCCGACGCCGAGACGCGCGGCCACGACCGCCGCGTCGCCTGGAGCGTCGTCGCCCTGGTGGCCGGAACGGTGCTGCTCGGCGCCCTTGTGCCCGGTCCGGCCCGGCATCAGGTCGCGGCCGCGCCGGGCGAGGATACGACCTGCGCCGAGTGGGGGGACGGCTGCCACGTCTGCCGGCGGGCCGAGGGCGCGGTCGCCTGCTCGCTGCCCGGGATCGCCTGCGTTCCGCAGGCGACGCGTTGCCTGCGCCGCGTCGACGGCTGACGAACCGGCAAGGGCCGCCCGTGACGCGCCCGGTCTTCCGCTTCGCGCCGAGCCCCAACGGGCGGCTCCATCTCGGACACGCCTACTCGGCGCTCCTGAACGAGGACTTGGCCCGCGATATGGGCGGCCGCCTGCTGCTGCGGATCGAGGACATCGATCCCGGCCGCTCCCGCCCCGACCTCGTCGCCGCCATCCACGACGACCTCGCGTGGCTCGGGCTGCATTTCGAGACGCCCGCTCGCCGGCAATCGGCGCATCTCGAAACCTATCGGGCCGCGATCGGGACCCTCGCCGCGCGGGGCCTCGCCTACCCGTGCTTCTGCTCACGCGGGATCATCGCGGGCGCAGTGCAGGCCGAGGCCGAGCGCAGCGGCCGCCCGGCGCCGTCCGATCCCGACGGCGCCCCGCTCTATCCCGGATCGTGCCGGCGCATTCCGGCCGTCGAGGCGCGGACGCGCCGCGAGGCGGGCGCGCCGCATACCTGGCGCCTCGACATGGCACGCGTGCTCGCCGTCGCTCCGGGGCCGCACGCGATCCGAACCTTTGCCGTCGAGGCGGGGGAGGGGAGGGGGCCTCTCGCGTACCGGATCGGCGCCGAGGCGGTCGAGCCCGCCGATCCCGCGCGTTGGGGCGATCCCGTGATCGCGCGGCGCGACGTTCCGACGAGCTATCACCTCGCGGTGGTGATGGACGACGCTGCCCAGGGGGTGACGCACGTGGTCCGCGGCGCGGATCTGCGCGCCAGCACCGACTTGCACGCGCTGCTCCAAGCCCTGATCGGCCTGCCGGCGCCGCGCTACCATCACCACGCCCTGATCCGCGACGCATCCGGCGCGAAGCTCGCCAAATCCCGGGGTTCGCAGGCCCTGGCCGATCTGCGCGCGGCCGGCGAGAGCCCGGATTCCATCCGGCGCAGCCTCGGGTTCGCCTGAGGCGGGCGGTGCTCGAGCCGGAGCGCGGCGTCAGCGCATCACGTCGCGCTGCGCCATGGCGGAGGCGGTGCGGGACTTCTGCATCGTCCCCTCGATCTGCTCGCGCTGCCGGGTGAATTCCGCGAGCATGCGTCCGTCGAGCTCGCGCCCGCGCGGCACCCGGATCTTCATCGGGTCGACGAAGTGGCCGTTGATGATCACTTCGTAATGCAGGTGCGGACCCGTGGAGAGGCCGGTGGAGCCGACATAGCCGATCACCTGGCCCTGGCGCACCTTGGCCCCGGCGGTGACGCCGCGCGCGAAGCGCGACATGTGGTTGTAGGTCGTGACGTAGCCGTTGATGTGCTGGAGCTCGACGCGTCGGCCGTAGCCCGAATCCCAGTCGGCCTTCAGCACGGTGGCGTTGCCGGCGGCGACGATCGGCGTTCCGATCGGGTTCGCCCAGTCGACGCCCGTGTGGAGCTTGGCATAGCCGAGCACGGGGTGGCGCCGGTAGCCGAAGCCGGAGCGCATGATGCCGTCGGCGATCGGCTTGCGGATCAGGAACTTCTTCAGGGAACGGCCCTGCTCGTCGAGATAGTCGATGGTGGCGTCGTCCGGAGACTGGAAGCGGTAGACCTTGCGCTGCTCGCCCCCGAGATTGAGCGAGGCGTAGAGCAGTTCCGGGCGTTCGGTGGAGCCCTGCGCGCTGCCTTCCTCGTCGAAGGTGTAGAAGACGTCGAGGCTGTCGCCCGACGAGATGCGGCGCTGGAAATCGACGTCGTAGCCGAAGATCCGGACCAGATCGTCCACGGTACTCCGGGGCAGGTCGTGCCGGGCGGCGGTCTCGTAGAGGCTCTGGAAGAGGCGCGGGCCGGTGCCGCCCTCCTCGTCGCCCTCCTCGGCATTCTCCACCACCGCCGGCGCGACCCGGGACGGCGCGTCCTCGGTGGGAGGCGCCACCGAGACGAAGCTGCCGCGATCGTTGATGGCCGCGATCGCCTGGACACCGCTCTCACCGTAGAGGATCACGCGGGTGACCTGGCGTGGATCGCCGGGTTTCGGCCCCGGGGCGACCTGGAGCCGGAACTGCTGGCCCTCCGCGAGGTCCGCCACGCGGGAGCGGCCGCCTAGGGCCGCGACGATGCCCCGGACCTGCTCGTCGCTGGCCCGGCCCGCACTCTTCAGAACGGCATCGAGCGTCTCGCCGCGCTTGAGGGCGAGATCGCGCTCCTCGACGAGCGCCGGTTCGCCGCCGCTGCTGATGCTCTTGGCGAGCTTGGTGACGTTCTCGGGCACTACCAGCACGTCGATGGACTTGAAGGGCGACCCCTCGTCGGCCCCGCGCGTGCCGCCCTCGAAATCGGGAGCGGTCATGCCCTGCTGCAGGGTGCGCGACAGCATGATCTGCGGCGCGATCGGGATCGCGGTGCGCCGGCCCGCCTCCGCCGCGAGGCGCCGCTCCTCCTCGACCTGCGCGGCGACATCGTCGTCGGTGAGAGCCGGGGCGCCGGGCTCGATCTCGAGGCCGGCGATGTCGCGTTTGACCACCGAGACTTCGGCGCCCGGTGCGTCGCCGAGGCCGGGGTCGGCGGCGCGCTCCAGGGGCTCGTCGGTGCTGAGCTTCAGGGGATCGAAGCGCGGCATCTCCGCCGCGAAGACCCCCGTCGACATGGACAGGGCCGTCGAGACCCGCATGAAGGGGCGGACCTTGATGATCTCGCGGTCACCAAGCCGCACCGTCACCGGTGCGCGAAAGCTCTGCTTGGCCGAGGCGATCATCAGGTTGCGCACCAGGCGGTCGCCCTTGCGCGCCAGATTGACCGTCCCGTCGGTGATCGAGGGCCGCACGGCGGCGGAGGCGCGCTCGGGGATCGCCGCGAACGACACCTCGCTCTGCAGCGAGACGTGGATGGCGGCGCCGATCAGGGCGGCGCCGGTCAGCCCGGTCAGCGCGCTCGCGCAGAGCCAGCGCAGGTTGACGTCGCGACGATCGATCCGGGTCGCGTCCGGGCCGAGAAGGTCGAGGGGCGGTAGGTGGGCGCTCGGCATGCGTGCGCCGGGCCGGGGATCCGGTGTGCCGTTCTGTGCACCGATCTTCAGGCGGCCGCGCTTCAACGTCCGGGTCCTCGCAGCAACGTCCAGGTCCTCGCAGAATGTGCCGGCTCGGCCCCGTTCGGGCATCGCAGACGTGGGCGCGATGCGCCAGCCCGGAAGGGGCCGGCGGTACGCCGATCCACCTTCGATGTCAGTGGCCAGCATGTCGAGATTGAGGCGCGAAACGCCGCAATGCCGGACGCACAGCATCGGGGGAGGGCAGATGATCGAAAAATCGAATCAGGTGTTGACCGATCGATATGGGGCTCGTATATCCCGGTTCATCGGCGGGCGGCCAACGGGGTTGGCGGCTTGCTTTTGCATCTCCTGACTGTTGTTGAACGGGGATCCGGCTTGACCGGGCGCTGTT
>NZ_JAQGKL010000225.1 GCF_028290105.1 Methylobacterium sp. | reverse complement strand
GGGCTCGGGGATCAGCACGGCGTCGGCGCGGTAGCCGCGCAGATGGGTCATCAGGGCGCCGTTACCGGTGGATTCCTCCTCGACCACGGATTGCAGAGTAACGGTGGCGGCCGGCTGCAGGCCGATGCGCGCCAGCGCGTCGAGGGCGAACAGGTTGGCGGCGTGGCCCGCTTTCATGTCGGCGGCCCCCCGCCCGTACATCCAGTCTCCGTCGATGACGGGCTCGAAGGGCGGGTGGCTCCAGAGATCGGCGGGACCCGGCGGCACCACGTCCACGTGGGCCTGGAGGATCAGCGAGCGCCCGGTCTCGGCCCGGGGCCGGTGGATGGCGACCACGAGGGGGGCATGCGAGTGGGTCTCCGACATCGCCGCCCCGCCCGGGTGCGCGGCCAGCGCCGCCCCGTCCATGGTGAAGCGGTCCAGGGCGTAGCCGCGCGCCCGGAAGCTGCGGAACACGAAATCCTGGATCGCGTGCTCGGCGCCCCGGGTCGAGCCGAACCGCACCAGGGCCTGGATATGGGCGACCTGGTCCGCGAACCCGGCGGCGACGGCCTCGGTGATGCGGGTGGCGAGCATGGGGTCGAGGGACATCGGCGCTCCCGAGCGTGTCACGCCCTTAGGGTAACGGCGCCGGCCCGCTTAGGCGAGAAGGGCGGCGCCCGTCCACTCAGGCGAGAAGGGCGGCGCCCGTCCACCTTAAGCGAGGAGGGCGGCGGCGAGTGCCAGCGGCAGGGCGAGGAGGGCGGCGGGCCGAATCCAGGCGGGGCGATAGGAAGCGAGCCCGACGACGAGGAGGGCCGCCCCGGTCAACGAGCCGATCCACTGCACCGGGCCGAAATTCCAGTCCGAGGTCAGGATCGCGGCGGCGAACGAGGCCGCGATGGCGGCCCAGCCGCCCAAGCGCAGGGCGCGTGCGCGGGCCCGGCTCTGCCCCCGCCCGGCGATCGCCCGGTGGTGGCGGTCCATGGCGAGGCAGAGCGCGGCCAGGCCCGTGAAGCTCAAGGCGAGGTTGAGGGCGATGGAGAGGGGCGTCATGCTTTCACCAGACCGAGGGCCGGACCGCGTTCGGCCGGCGCGGCCCGCCGGCCCTCGTAGCGCGCGACCTTGCGGGCGCCGAGGGCGAGGACGAGGCCGAGACCGAGCATGGCGGCGTCGAAGCCGGCGAAATCGAGCCCGCGGTCCGTGGTGAGCCAACTCACCACGGGCACCGCGCCGAACAGCAGGCCCGCCGCCAGCCCCATCTCCGACCAGGCCCGCCGGTGCGGCCGGGCGAGCGGCACCAGGGCGGCGAGCGCCCAGGCCCCGAAGAACGCGGCGCCCTCCCAGGTCGCCCGTTGCGGGAGGTCGAGGGGCAGCAGCCGGTTGGCGAGGAAGAGGGCCGCGATGCCGATGGGCAGGCCCAGGATGGTGCCGATGTTGAGCCCGCGCACGAGGCGCAGGCCGAGGCCCGGGGTCTCGCCGGACTTCGGCATGCGGGCGACGCTCCACAGGACGAGGCCGGTGGCGATGGTGGCCGAGCCCATCAGGCCGCACAGGAAGAACAGCAGGCGCAGGGCGTCGCTCGCGAAGTGGGCCTCGTGCAGGCCCATGAAGCTGGTGAAGACCCGCGCGGCCGGCTTCAGGGCGCCGACGCGCTCGACGACCTTCCCCGAGACCGCGTCGAAGGCGATCTGCGGGTGCTGGTGGGCGAGGCCGTGCGGCTCCTCGAACACGGCCACCACGGTGGCGTTGGCGTCCCCCGGATTGTTGACGATGACCATTTCGAGGGGCTCGGAGACCTCTCCCTGTGCCCGCTCCAGGAGCGGCGTCAGGGGCGCGGCCTCCCCCGGCCGACCGGCGGCCGGGCTCCAGGTCGTGGTCTGGGCGGCCTCGACGTAGAAGCGCAGGTCGTCGCCCCGGTAGGCCGCCGTGACGCCCCAGGGCATGTACATCAGCGCCAGGGTCACGATGCCCGTGTAGGTGATCATGAGGTGGAAGGGCAGGGCGAGGACGCCGGTGACGTTGTGCGCGTCGAGCCAAGCCCGCTGCGCCGCCTTGTCCCGCCGGAAGGTGAAGAAGTCCGAAAAGATGCGCCGGTGGGTGACGATGCCGGAGATCAGCGCCACCAGCATGATCATGGCGCAGAGGCCCACGATCCAGCGGCCGAGCGTCGGCATCATCTGGAGTTCGGTGTGGAAGCGGTACAGGAAATCGCCGCCCTGCGTGTCCCGCGCCACGGTGGGCGCCCCGGTTCCGACATCGAGCGTCGCCTGGCCGAGCGGCGCCTCCAGGCTGTCCATCCAGTAGACCCCGATCAGGGGCCGGTCCGGCTGCGGCAGCGAGACGTACCAGGCCATCGCCTTCGGGGCGTGCGCCTTGAGGTAGGCGAGCCCCCGCTCGGCGGCCGGGGCCGGCTCGCTGGGGCCGGCGCGCAGTTCCGGGCGCATCCAGAGCGAGATGTCGGCGCGGTAATAGGTGGCGGTGCCGGTGACGAAGACCGCGAACATCACCCAGCCTGTGACGAGCCCGGCCCAGGTGTGCAGCCAGGCCATGGATTGGCGAAAGCCCAGCCTCATGCCGGCGGCCCCATCGGGTTGAGCGTGAGCGCGACCCAGACCCCCAGCCCCAGCAGCGCGGCGGGCAGGCCGAGGCCGATCGCGGCGCGGGCCAGGGTGCGGGCGGCAAAGGCCCAGATCACCGCCCCGGCCAGGATCGCGAAGCTCAGCAGCGTCGCGGTGGCGACCGCCTCCGAGCGCACCATCGGCAGGGTCAGCGACAGGAAGGCGGTGGCGAGCGCGGCGACGCCGTAGCCGCCGAAGGCCGCCAGCAGCACGCGCCCCAACACGGCGGACCGATAGCGCCAGCCACGCCTGAGGCGGTCCTGGGCGAGGGGACCGGAAACGTCCGTCACGGGCACGACCTTCGCAATCGGGAACATGATCCACCCGCTTTTGCCGATGCCGCCCGGATTTCCTTCCGCAAGGGAGGGAAATAGATCCGAACACCATCGCGCCCGCGTGAACCGGTCCCGCTATAGCGAGCCTCGTCTTGCGGCGGCAAACGCTATGTTATGGAATCATTCCAATTCGACGTTCCGTCAGGAAGCCCGTATCTTGCACGTTGTGATTGCATCAGCGATCGAATGGGTTGCGGTCACGCGCCGGCCATGGCTAGAACCGGGGCTCTGACCGGGGGCGGGGCGGGATGGCGGAGGCGGCTGGAGAATCCGAAGCCATCGCGTCCCTGGCGGTGCCGGACGAGGCCTGCCGCATCGCGTGCGACGCCCTGGCGCAACTCGGCATCGCGCAAGCGCGCGCCGGCTTGTCGCCGTTCCGCGCCATCTCGCTGACCAACATCGGCGAGATCGACCTGCCTGACATCGTGCTGAGCCTCGTCGCCGATCCGGCGATCCTGCGGGCCGAACCCCTGCGCGTGGGACGGCTGGCGGCGGGCGCATCTCGGACCTGCCCAACTCCGTCCGTCCATCTCGTCGTCGCGTCGCCTGGCGACGCGACGCCGTGCACGCTCTCCCTCGCCGCCGTCGCGGCTGGCCATGTCGTCGGCCGCGCGAGCGTGTCGCTGGTCCTCCTGCCGGCGACGCACTGGGCCGGAACCGAGACGGCAGCCGAGGCGCTGGCCGCCTTCGTGCGCCCCGGCGATCCGGCCGTGGACGACCTGCTGGCGGCGGCCACGGACCATCTCGCGCGAGCGGGTCGCGCCGACGGACCGGCGCGCTACACCGATGGTCGGGCCCGGGTCTGGGAGACGGCGCAGGCGATCCACGCGGCCCTGCGCGACCAGGGCCTGACGCATCGTCCGGCGCCCCCGCGCTTCGACCGGTTCGAGGCGCGCATCCGTGGCGCCGGCGCAATCCTGGCGGACGGGAACGCGAGCGACCTCGAACGCGCGCTCGTCCTGGCCGCCGCCTTCGAGCGGGCCGGGCTCAACCCTCTCGTGGTCCTCTCCGGATCGACGGTCTCGGCCGGGCTTTGGCTCGTCGATGCGCGCTTGCCGGAGGCGGCTGGCGACGACGCGCAGGATCTGCGCAAGCGCCGTGACCTCGAGGAGGTGATCCTGATCGCCCTCGAACCGGACCTGGCCTTCCCGGATGCGATCGCGCGCGGCGCCCGGATGGTCGAGGCCGATCGCTCCCTCGATCTCGTGCTGGACGTGCGCGGCGCCCGCCTGCGGGGTGTGTCGCCGCTCGCCTCCGAAGCCCCGCCCGCGCCCGCGCTGATGCGGCCACCCGCGCTGACAATCCCCTTCGCGCCGGCCCCCGCCTTCCCCGAGGACCGGCCGCCGCCCCTCCCGGAGCCCCGGCCCGAACCGCGCCCGCGCGATCGTCTGGAGGCATGGAAGTTGCGCCTCCTCGACCTGACCCTGCGCAACAAGCTCCTCAACTTCCGGTCGGGCAAGGCCAGCGTCACCCTCGTCGCGCCCGACCCGGACGCCCTCGCGGCGCGGCTCACCGGGGGCGCCTCGATCCGGCTCCTGCCGAAGCCCACGGAGGCGCCTGCGGACGAGGCCACCCTGAGGGACGCTCTCGCGAACGAAGACATCCTCACCCTCGCGCCGGAGGACGACCTCGACGCCCGCCTCACCGACCTGTTCCGGACCGCGCGCACGGGCCTGGAGGAAGGGGGCGCCAACGTGCTCCACCTCGCCTTCGGCTTCCTCGCCTGGACCCGGGGCGGGGCGATGGCCCCCGTTCGGGCGCCCCTGCTCCTCGTGCCGGTGGCCCTCACCCGCACCAGCGTGCGCGCCGGCTTCCGGCTGGTCCGCCACGATGGGGAGGCGCGCTTCAACCCGACCCTGATCGAGATGCTGGCCCGTGATTTCGGCCTCGCCCTGCCGGACCTAGACGCCGGCCTGCACGAGGACGGACTCGACGTGACGGGGCTCTGGCGCACCATCCGGGGGCACGTGCGCGACCTCAAGGGCTTCGAGGTCGAGACCGGGATCGTGCTCTCCACCTTCGCCTTCACCAAGGTGCTGATGTGGCGGGACCTCTCCGAGCGCACCGACCTTCTGAAGCGCAACCCCGTGGTGCGCCACCTCCTCGACACCCCGACCCTGGCCTATGGCGACGCCTCCGGCTTTCCGGCGCCCGAACGCCTCGACGCCGAGCATCCGCCAGCCAGCGTGTTCACGCCGCTCTCGGCCGATTCGTCCCAGCTCGCCGCGATCCTGGCCTGCGGGGCGGGCAAGGACTTCGTGCTGTTCGGCCCGCCCGGCACCGGCAAGAGCCAGACCATCGCCAATATGATCGCCCACACCCTGGCGCTCGGGCGCACGGTGCTGTTCGTCTCCCAGAAGACCGCCGCCCTCGACGTGGTGCGACGCCGCCTCGACGCCGCCGGCCTCGGGGCCTGCTGCCTGGAGGTGCATGCGGCCAAAGCCCAGAAGGCCCATGTCCTCGCCCAGCTCCGGGAGGCCTGGGCGGCGCGCGGCCCCGAGATCGAGCCTGACCGGATACCTTGGGCCGAGGCAGGGGCCGACCTCGATCGGCGCCGGGCGGGACTCAACGACTTGGTGGCGCGGCTGCACGCCCCCCGCGCCAACGGCCTCAGCGCCCACGCCGCGCTCGGCCGGGTAATCGCGGACCGTGGCCGCGACACGGCCCACATCCCCCTGTCCTGGCCCGACCACGCCGCCCACACGCCGGCGATTCTGGCGAGGCTACGGGCCCACATTGCGGAACTCGCCACCCTCGTGCCCATCCTCGGCGACCTTGCGGAGCACCCGCTGCGCGGCATCGGCCCGGCGGAATGGTCGCCGCTCTGGCGCGCCGAGATGGAGCGGGCGCTGGCGGACCTGCTCGCGGTGCTGCCGCCCTTCGCCGAGGCCGCGCACCGGCTCGGGGAGGCCCTGGCTCTGCCCGGGGCGAGCGGAACCTGGGACGGTACCCGGGCGCTCGTGGGGCTAGCGAATGCCCTCGCCCGGCCGGAAGCGGCGGCGGGCCTGCGCTGTGCCGCCCCCGACGCGCCCCTGATGCGCCACGCAGTGGAAGCGCGCCGCCGACATGCGCAAGCTCTGGCGCAGCATGAGGCGCGCCTGCACGGGCGTTACGCCGCCACCCTGTTCGAGACCGACCTTGCTGCGTTTCTCGACGCGTGGCGGGCGGCCAAGGGCGCCGGCATCCTGGTCCGTGGCACGAGACTCCGACGCCTGCGCCGGATTCTGGAGCCCGACGCCCTCTCGCCCCTGCCGGACGATCTCGGGCCGGACCTCGCGACCCTGGTGGAACTGCAGCGCCTGCGCGCCGACGGCCCGGCCCTCGCCGGGACGCTGGAGCGGGCCTTCGCGGCATTCGGGCCGCCCTGGTCGGAGGTCACGGCCCCGGCCGAGGCGTTCGCCGCGCCGTTCGCCTGGGCCGCACGGATGGCCCCGGCGCTGGCCGCCCTGGCGCAAGGCCCGCAG
>NZ_JAQGKL010000199.1 GCF_028290105.1 Methylobacterium sp. | reverse complement strand
TCCTGCCCGTGCCCGACACCGTGCGCCACTGGTTCGCCAGCCCGCGCTCGGCCACCGAATACCTGCTTCACGCCGCCCGCATCGACCTCGCGCCCCTGGGCCTGCGCCGCAACCTCACCATGCCGGGCGTCTCCGCCACCGTGGCCGACGAGATCGAGGCCCTGCGCCGCGTCGGCGGCGACGCCGCGGTGGCGCTGATCCGGCGCGAGCCGAACCCCGCCATCCAGGCCATCGTGGAGACCTGGCCGGAAGCCTTCGACACCGAGCGTGCGCTCAAGCTCGGCTTCCAGGGCGATGCGAGCTTCGACGCGCTGGTCGCGTTGCACGTGGACGAGACGCGGGGGTGAGCACCTCGTCCCTCACCCCGCAGGCGGAGCGCGGGGACTACCCCCCAACACGCCCCTCGATCGGGTAGGCCGGGTCGTTGTAGCCCGGCGTCGAGGGGTGGCCGGTGACGATGTGGGCGTCGACCAGGGCCTCGTCCTCGGGGGTGAAGCTGTAGCCGAGCGCGCCGAGATACTCGTCCCACTGCGCCTGCGTCCGCGGCCCGGCGATCACCGACGTGACGAGCCGGTTGGCCAGCACCCAGTTCACCGCGAACTGGCCGGCCGTCAGCCCGCGCGCGGCCGCATGGGCCTGGAAGGTCCGGGCGATGGTCAGGGATTCGGGGCGCCACTCGGTCTGCATCATGCGGGGGTCCTGGCGGCCCGCGCGGGTGCCCTCGGGGGGCGCCGTGTCCGGATCGTATTTCGCCGTCAGCACGCCGCGGGCCAGGGGCGAGTAGGGCACCACGCCGAGGCCGTAATGGGCACAGGCCGGCAGGTGCTCGGTCTCGGGCATCCGGTTCAGCGCGTTGTAATAGGGCTGGCTCACCACCGGCCGGTCGATCCCGAGATCGTCGCAGAGGCGGCAGATCTCGGCGACCCGCCAGGCGCGGTAGTTCGAGACGCCGAAATAGCGGATCTTGCCCTGGCGCACGAGGTGGGCGAGGGCGCCGACCGTCTCGGCGAGCGGCGTGTCGTGGTCCTCCTTGTGGAGGTAGTAGATGTCGATGACGTCGGTGCCGAGCCGCGTGAGGCTGGCCTCGGCGGCGCGCAGCACGTGGACGCGCGATAGGCCCCGGTCGTTGACGCCCGGTCCCATCGGGTTGGCGACCTTGGTGGCGAGCACCCAGGATTCGCGGTCGCGGGCGATCGCCCGGCCCACCACCGCCTCGGAGCGGCCCTCGTTGTAGGCGTTGGCCGTGTCGAGGAAATTGATCCCCGCCGCGCGGGCGCTGTCGATGATACGCTCCGCCGTGGCCTCGTCGGTGGGGCCGCCGAACATCATGGTGCCGAGGCAGAGCGGCGAGACCTTGAGGCCCGAGCGGCCGAGATTGCGGTACTGCATCGAACGCGTTCCCTCCTGGTGGGGCGCTCAGGCCCCGTTTCGAATCCATTGCACCACGCCGGTGGCGCTGCGGAAGTCCTCGAGCGCGTGGACCCGCGCCTCGGGCAGGCTTGCCCGCGCCATGGTGGCCAGCGCGTGTCCGGGGCCGAGTTCGAGCACGCGGGACGCGCCGAACTCCCTCACACCCTCCAGGCAGGCGGCCCAGTCGAGGGTCTGCGCGATCTGCGCGGCGAGCTTGGGCAGGCCGGCCTCCGGCCGGAACACCGCCGCCCCGTCGAGGCCGCTGAGCAGGCGGGGGCCCGGACGCGGCGGGCTCGTGCGGGGCGCCTGGTCCAGCCGCGCGGCGAACTCGGCCGAGGCTTGCGCGAGGAGCGGCGTGTGCGAGGGGATGTGGACGGGCAGGCGCAACGCCCGCGCCGCGCCCCGTGCCAGGGCTTCCGCGCAGAGGGCGTCGAGGGCCTCGACCCGGCCGCCCACCACCACGCTGTCGGCGGCGTTGCGGATCGCCGGATGGCAATCGTGCCCCCGCGCCATCGCGAAGAAGCGTTCGGCGGGCAGGCCCCGCAGGCCGGCGAGGCCGTAGCCGGGACCGGCCGTCGCATCCATCGCCTCGGCGCGGGCGGCGGCGAGCGCCAGCACGGTCGCGGGCGCGAACAGGCCGGCGCAGCCGAAGGCGGCGAGATCGCCGATGCTGTAGCCGACGACGACGGACCGGGCGGGCGCCGCCGCCCGCACCAGGGTCCAGGCGGCGAGCCCGGCGACGCAGCACAGGATCTGTCCAGTGCGGTTGGCGTGCAGGTCGGCGCCGGACCGCACGAGGTCACGCGGGTCCCGGCCGAGCAGCGGGGTCGCGGCGGCGAAGATCGCCTGCGCCTCCGGAATGTCGGCGGTGAGCGCGAACATCTCCGGGTGCTGGCCGCCCTGGCCCGAGAGCAGGATCGCGAGCGTCACCGGCTCTCCCAGGCGTCGACGAACAGCGTCATGGCGAGGAGGTCGGCCGCCCCGCCGGGGCTGAGGCGGCGGGCGACGAAGGTTTGGTGCAGGCGCTCCGCCCGGACGAACCAGTCGTCCCGGGCGGTGCCTCCCTGGTTCAGGAAGCGGGCGGCCTCGGCTCGCGCGAAGGCGAAGCCCTCCGGTCCGCCGCGATGCAGCAGGTTGGTGTCCTCGAGATGCGCGATGAGCGCGAGGCAAGCCTCGACCCGCGCGGCCTCCAACGCATCGGGCCGCAGCGCTCGCGCCCGGCACAGGTGCGGAAGGCCGACGCCGTAGAGGGTGGGAAACCCCGCCGCCGCCTCGGCCGGGGCCCCGCCGACGCCGTGGCGGCGGCGCACCCGCGCCCCCGGGGCGTGCAGCAATTCGGGCCCGTCGAGGATGGCGGTCGCGTAGCGCCGGCGCACGAGGGCACCGAGGGCGCCCGGCGCGGGGCGGAGCCCGAGGGCG
>NZ_JAQGKL010000167.1 GCF_028290105.1 Methylobacterium sp. | reverse complement strand
CGCATTTCTTGAACGCCGAACTCGGGTCGAGCTTCAGGAGCCGCATCGCGAACAGGATGCGGCGGTGCACCGGCTTCAGGCCATCCCGGGCATCGGGCAGCGCCCGGTGCATGATCGTCGAGAGCGCGTAGGCGAGGTAGCGGTCCTCCAGCGCGGATTTCAGCTCGACGGTCTCGATGCCATCGGATCCCGATGGCGGCTCGAAGGGCTGGCCCATGGCGAACTCCAGGGCCGCACCGGACCCAAATCAGAACAAAACACGAACGGAATTTAGACTGTCCGCGTGCCTAATGCAACGAAGCGCGCGCGCTCCTCCGGGGCCGGACTCGCGCGTGGACCCCAGATGTGCTGATCGAGGAAATACCCCGTCAAGGTAAACCCCTCGGTAACGGCCCGGGCGTCCGGCGTCATCGGCAACGGCGCTCCGACCGCGCGGTCCCGCAGGAAGTCGGGCAGGGCCAGCAGCTTGTCGCGGTAGGGTTCGCCGGCCGAGGCGCTGACCGCCCGGCCGCTGCGGGGCGAGACGTAGATCAACGCGTCGTTGCCCCCCGTGGCGGCGCAGGCCGAGAGATCGAGCCCGAACCCGAGTTCGGCCAGGATCGCGAGTTCGAAACGCACCATCAGGGGCGGGGCGATGTCGGGATCGTGCAGATGGGCGACGAGGAGGCCGGCGGCCTCGAAAAGCTCGGGGTGGGGATCGCGCTCGGGCAGCAGGCGCAGGAGACCGGCGAGGTGGCTCATGCCGTAGAGCGCCAGCCCCGACCCCATCAGCCGGGCCGCCACCGACTCGATCGGTTCGACGGCAAACGCCCCGAGGCTCTCGTCGAGGCGGGCCCGCCAGGTGGCCTGGACCCGGTTGCCGGGTTGCAGCACCGGCTGCATCCGGCGCGAGCGCCCGCCATGCACGAGCCCGAGATGGCGGCCATGGTCGCGGGTCATCAGTTCGAGGATGACGCTGGTCTCGCCCTGTCGGCGCAGGCCGAGCACCAGCCCGTCGTCGGTCCATTGCATCGGCTTGTCTTAGGGCGGGCAGACGATGTTGCAAACGCGGCGGGATAACGTCGATTGCAAGGAAATCATCATTCACGCAGGACGGGAAAACCGGTACGGTCGGCGGCATCGAAAATCTCGGCCGGCCTTCCATGTCCCCTCCCCGACGCGCAAGGCACGGCATTCGTCTCCTGATTTCGGCGGCGCTTCCGGTCCTCGCCCTCACGGCCTGCGGGTCGCGCGCGCCCGTCTCCCACCCCTCTCCGGCAGCTCTATCGCCGACGGCCACGTTGCGTGAGCGCCTCGCCGCCCTCGCCCTGCGCCAGACGGTGTTCGGCGCGATCTCGCTGATCCCGGTGCGGTTCGAGCGCAGCCGGATCTCGAAACCGTTCCTGGACGGCGGGCGCACGCTCTATTGCGTCTCAAGCCGGATGAAGGGTCGCGATTTCGGCGAGGCCGAACGGCCCAAGGTCGTGATCCAGGAACGCGGCGGCGTCCTCAGCATCCTCGACGAGGACGCGGAGATCTGCGAGGGCAACCGCACCGAGCCGTTCCCCGAACTCGACACGCCGGTGGCTGGAAAGCCCTGAGGCGTCCCGGCTTGCGCCCTGCGGCGCACGATGGTTCGTTGGCGCCATGCCCGACTCCGCCCTCGCCCTCAGCCTCGATCTCATCGCCCGCGCGCATCCGAGCCCGGTGGCCGACGACGCCACGGCACTCGCCCTGATGACCGATGCGGAGCTGGCCCCCGGCCTCGCCGCCGCCCTGGCGGCCCGGCCGATGCCGGCGGAGGGCCTCTGGGTGTTCGGCTACGGTTCGCTGATCTGGCAGCCGGAATTCGCGTATTCCGAGCGGCGGGTCGGCACGGTCCACGGCTATCATCGCCGCTTCTGCCTGCTGCAGCGGCGGTTTCGCGGCAGCACCGACAATCCCGGTCTGGTCCTGGCCCTCGACGCGGGCGGGTCCTGTGAGGGCGTCGCCTTCCGCCTCACCGGGGCTGAGGCGGCCGAGACGCTGCTGCCCGTGTGGCGGCGCGAGATGCGCGGCAACGGCTATCTCGGCCGCTGGGTGCCGGTGGAGACGGCGGCCGGCACGATCCAGGCCCTGACCTTCCTGGTGAACCCCCGCAGCGACCGCTACACGGGCCCGCTCTCCGACGAGGCCATCGCCGACCGGATCGCCTCGGGCGCCGGCCATCTCGGCCCGAGCGCCGAATACTTGTTCCGTACGGTCGCCGCCTGCCTGGACGAGGGCATCCGCTGCCCGCACCTCCTGACGCTCCAAGCGCTGGTGGCGGAGCGGCTGCGGGCGCGCCTGCAGGCAGTTCCGATTGCCTGAAGCCGCGGGCTGGAGGGACAAATCGGGCGCTTTCCCGACAAACGTGCAAATGAACTCCGACGCAACCTTTAGAAGTCGGAGAGACGCATTGGAGCTCCGGCTGCGTCCTGTCTAGCCAATTCCGATATACTGACCAGCCAATGCCTTTGTCGCCCCATTGTAAGAAACATTTAGGGCATTTGTCGATATTATTAATCAGAAACAATTTATTTGAGCGGAATTAGTCCATGAAATTCGGCATTCGGTCCCGTCTCTATGTCGGTTTCGGCAGTCTGATCCTCCTCACCGGCGGGCTCGGGTTTACCGCCCAGTATCAGCTCGCCTCCGTGACCGCCGATTTCGGGCGGCTTGCCCGGCTCGAGGAAGGTGCGCGCAACGTCTTCACGGTGAACGGCCTCGGCCAGCGCCTGTCCGCTCAGGCCCTCGACTTCCAGGCGGGCCTGAAGTCCGAGCGGGTCGGGGAGATGGAGCAGACGCGCGAGGCGATGACCGCACTTCTCCAACGCCAGGTCGAAATCGCCCTGTCGGACGAGCGGCGGGCGATCTACGCCAGCATGCGTGACCAGTCGACTCTCCTGAAGGACGACATCCAGCGCCTCGGCCGGGCCGGCCAGACCCTGGCGGAGAGCAAGGCGAAGCTGTTCGAGACCGGCAATGAACTGACGCGCGTCAGCGGCATCCTCATGGCCGAGATCCGCCAGAACGGAACCGCGGCACAGATCGGCCAGGCCGCGAACGTGGACAGCGCGGTGCTGCTCGTGCGGGTCAGCAACTGGCGCTTCCTCGCCACGCGCGATCCGCAGGGGCCCGCGACCTTCGGAACGAACAGCCTTCGGGCGGACGCCGCCATCAAGGCGCTGCGGGACCTCGATTCGGCCGGTCAGTTCACCCGCCCGATCAAGCAGCTGCAGGACACGGTCAACGCCTATGTCGGGGCGTTCAACACGGCGGCGGGTGCCCTCGAGGGAACGCGGGTCGCCTACGAGGACAACCTGAAGCCTCACGAAATGGTCCTGGAGCAGGCCGGCCAGGCGGTGCGGGCCAAGATCGAGGCGGCGGTGAGCGAGATCACCACCGCCACCGCCGCGAGCGTGAACCAGGCGCGTGTCGTCCAGCTGGGCCTGATCGCCCTCGCCCTGGCCCTCGGCGGGGCCCTGGCCTTCCTGATCGCGCGCAGCATCATCGGGCCGATCTCCGGCATGACACGGGCGATGAGCCGCTTGGCCGCCGGCGAGACGGCGATCACGGTGCCTTCGCAGGATGCGGTGGACGAGATGGGCGAGATGGCCAAGGCCGTCGACGTATTCCGGCAGAACGCCATCGCGCGCATCGACCTGGAGGCGCAGCAGGCCGCCGCGCAATCGGCCCGCCAGCGCCGGGCGGACCGGGTCGATCAGCTCGTGCTGGGCTTCGAGCGGAGCATCGCGGGGTCGGTCGGCATCGTCACCTCGGCCGCGACCGAGCTCGACGCGACGGCTCGCTCCATGACACAGGTGGCCGAGAGCACCAACGGCCAGGCGGCCGCGTCGAGCGCCGCCGCCGAGGAAACCTCCGCCAACGTGCAGACCGTGGCGGCGGCCGCCGAGGAGATGGTCGCCTCCCTGCAGGAGATCGAGCGCCAGGTGCAGCAATCCAACGCCGCCGCCATCGCTGCGGCCCGCGAGGCGCAGGCGACCGACGTCGCCATGGGCAGCCTCATGCAGGCCGCCGACAAGATCGGCGAGGCGGTGACGATGATCTCCAGCATCGCGGGACAGACCAACCTGCTGGCACTGAACGCCACCATTGAGGCGGCGCGGGCGGGCGAGGCCGGACGCGGCTTTGCAGTGGTGGCCTCGGAGGTCAAGGAACTCGCCGGCCAGACCGCGCGGGCCACCGATCAGATCGGGGGGCAGATCAGCGCGATCCAGCAGGCCACCGCCCAGGCGGTCACGGCGATCCGGCAGATCGGACAGACCATCGTGTCGGTCAACACCATCACGGGCGGCATCGCCGCGACGGTGGTGCAGCAGACGGCGGCGACCGGCGAGATCTCCCGCAATGCGGCGGAAGCGGCGCGCGGCACCCAGGACGTCTCGATGAACGTGGCCCGGGTCCTCGCCTCCAGCAGCGAGACGGGCTCGGCCGCCCAGCAGGTGCTGATGGCGGCGGGCGAGCTCGCGACCCAGTCGGTGAACGTGAAGCGGGACGTCGAGGACTTCCTCACCGCCATCCGCGCGGCGTGAAACGAAACGGCCCCGGTCGAGCAAGGCGCTCCACCGGGGCCGCTGACGCGCGCGAGGCAGGCTCCGCATCGCGATGAAATGCGCCCGGGTTCGAGTGGAACCGGACGCCCTCGATCCGGATCGTCAGCTCACCTCCACCTGCACCACTCCCGGCACCGCCCGCAGCGCTCCGGCGATCTGCGGCGAGGCCTGGTACTTGCCCGGCAGCTTGACCTCGACTTCGCGGTCGCCGTCGAGGAGGAGGATCAGGGAGACCTCGCCCTCGCCGCGGACCTGGAGGCGCTGCTGCACGGAGGGGATCGGGCGCTCGTCGCGCAGGTAGACGCGCATGCCCTTCTGGTGACGGGCCACCGCCACGTCGAGGGGCTCGGCCGTCATGATGCGGGCGCGGACCTCCTCGCCCTCGAGGTTGGCCTGGAGCTGGAGCACCAGCGGCCGGCCCGGCTCCAGGATCTCGCGATACTGGCCGAGGCCTTCGGAGAAGATGATCGCCTCGAAATGCCCGGTCTGGTCGGAGAGGATGACGATGCCGAGCTTGTTGCCTGTCTTCGTCCGGCGCTCCGAGCGGTCGAGGACGGAGGCCGCGACCCGGCCGACGCTGGTGGTGCCGGCCCGGACGGCGCGGCAGAACTCGGCCCAGGTCTGGACCCGGAGCTTGCTCAGCAGGTCGCCGTACTCGTCCAGCGGATGGCCCGACAGGAAGAAGCCGATCGCCTCGTATTCGCGCTTGAGCTTGTCGGCCATCGGCCAGGGGTCGTAGGGCGGCACCCGCAGGGTGACGCTGGCGGCGGTGACCCCGCCGAACATGTCGTCGATGCCCGTGCTCGCCGCCTCCGCCGCCCCTTGCGCGAGCTTCATCATCGGCTCGATGGCGGCGCAGGCGCGCGCGCGGTCGGGCTCGATGGTGTCCATGGCGCCGGCCGCCACGAGGTTCTCCAGGGTCCGCTTGTTGAGCATGCGCGGATTGAGGCGGCGCGCGAGGCAGGCGAGATCCTTGAACGGACGATCGCCGCGCGCCTCCACCAGCGCCTCGACGGCGCCCCGGCCGACCCCCTTGATCGCCGCGAGCGCATAGGAGATGCGTCCCTCGTGGACCTCGAAATTGACGCCCGAGGTGTTGATCGAGGGCGGCTCCACGGTGATCTTCAGGCGCTGGGCGTCCTGGCGGAACTCGGCGAGCTTGTCGGTGACGTCGATGTCGAGCTGCATCGCGGCGGCCAGGAACTCCACCGGATGGTTCGCCTTGAGGTAGGCGGTCTGGTAGGTCAGCAGGGCGTAGGCGGCGGCGTGCGACTTGTTGAAGCCGTAATCGGCGAACTTGGCCAAGAGGTCGAAGATCTCGTCGGCCTTGGCCTTGGTGAGATCGCGCTCCATGCAGCCCTTCACGAAGCGGTCGCGCTGGGCGTCCATCTCCGCCTTGATCTTCTTGCCCATGGCGCGGCGGAGCATGTCGGCCTCGCCCAGCGAGTAGCCGGCCAGCACCTTGGCCACCTCCATCACCTGTTCCTGGTAGACGATGATGCCGAAGGTCTCGCGCAGGATCGGCTCAAGCTTGGCGTGCGGGTACCAGCTCGCCTCGTTGCCGGCATCGCGCCCGAGCTTGCGCTCGCAATAGACCGGGATGTTGGCCATCGGGCCAGGGCGGTAGAGCGCCACGAGCGCGATGATGTCCTCGAAGCGGTCGGCCTGCATCTCGACCAGCGCCTTGCGCATGCCGGCGGATTCGACCTGGAACACGCCCACCGTCTCGCCGCGCTTCATCGGCTCGTAGGTCTCTTTGTTATCGAGCGGCAGCGAGGCGAGATCGACGATGATGCCGCGCCTGGCCAGCAGATCCGTGCAGCAGCGCAGCAGCGTGAGGGTCTTCAATCCGAGAAAGTCGAACTTCACCAGGCCGGCGGCCTCGACCCACTTCATGTTGAACTGGGTCACGCGCATGCCGGTCTTCGGGTCGCGGTAGAGCGGCACCAGCTGTTCCAGCGGCCGGTCGCCGATGACGACGCCGGCGGCGTGGGTCGAGGCGTGACGGTGCAGGCCCTCGAGCTTCTTCGAGATCTCCATGAGGCGGGCCACGATGGGCTCCTCCTCGATCGCCGCCTGGAGCTTGGGCTCGCCCTCGATGGCTTGCGTCAGGGTGACGGGGTTGGCCGGATTCTGCGGCACCAGCTTCGTCAGCTTGTCGACCTGCCCGTAGGGCATCTCCAGCACGCGGCCGACATCGCGCAGCACGCCGCGGGCCTGAAGCGTACCGAAGGTGATGATCTGCGCGACCTGCCGCTCGCCGTAGCGCTGCTGCACGTACTGGATCACGCGCTCGCGGCCATCGACGCAGAAGTCGATGTCGAAATCGGGCATCGAGACGCGTTCGGGGTTGAGGAAGCGCTCGAACAGCAGGCCGAAGCGAAGGGGATCGAGGTCGGTGATGAGGAGCGACCACGCCACCAGCGATCCGGCGCCCGAGCCACGGCCCGGACCGACGGGGATGTCGTGGTCCTTGGCCCACTTGATGAAGTCCGACACGATGAGGAAGTAGCCGGGAAACTTCATGCCCACGATGACGTCGAGCTCGAAGGCGAGACGGTCGCGGTAGACCTGTTCGGTCATCCCCGGCGCGGTGCCGTGCTGGGCCAGCCGCACTTCGAGGCCGGCCTGCGCCTGGCGCCGCAACTCCGCCGGCTCGTCGAGGGGGGGCGCCGCCTCGACATCGGGGGCGGCGGCGTCGAGGGCGGCGACCACGCCGAAATTCGGCAGGATGGGCTTGCGGGTGCGCACGCGGTGGGCGCAGCGCATGGCGATCTCGACCGTCGCGTTCAGCGCATCCGGCAGGTCTGCGAAGAGCTTGGCCATCTCCGCGCGGGTCTTGAAGCCGTGGCGCGGGGTGAGTTTGCGGCGGCGATCGTCCGAGACGAGGCGGCCGTCGGCGATGGCCAGCAGCGCGTCGTGGGCGTCGTAATCGCTTTCGCGCGCGAAGAACGGCTCGTTGGCCGCCGCCACCGAGAGGCCGTTGGCATCGGCCAGACGCAGCAATTCCCGCTCGACCGCGCGCTCGTCGGGCAGGCCGTGGCGCAGGATCTCGACGTAGAGGTTGTCCTCGCCGAAGGCGGATTTCAGCTGCGCGAGGCGCGTGGCGGCGAGTTCGGCCCGACCCAACCGGAGGGCGCCGTCGAGGGGGCCGGTGGAGCCGCCCGTGAGCGCGATCAGCCCCTCGGCGGATTCGGTGAGGGCCGCGACGCTGACGCGCGGCGCGTCCCCGAGAGCGACGTCGAAATAGGCCCGGCTCGCCAGCCGCAGCAGGTTGCCGTAGCCGGTCTCGTCACGCGCCAGCACGACGATGTTGGCGGTGCCGGCCTGCGCCTGTCCGACCCGCGCCATCGGGTCGGGCGCCTCGAAAGCGACGGTGAGCTGCAGGCCGGGGATCGGCTGGATGCCGGCGCCGGCGGCCTTCTCGGAGAATTCGAGCGCGCCGAACAGGTTGTTGGTGTCGGTGAGCGCCAGGGCCGGCTGCCGGTCGGCCAGGGCCGCCTTGACGATGTCACCGACCTTCAAGGCGCCTTCGAGGAGCGAAAACGAGGAATGGACGTGGAGGTGGACGTAACCGGGGTCTTTGAGGATGCGCGCCATGGGACCACCTGAGCGACTCATGGTGAAGGAATCCATGCCCGCCCGGCGGTTGCCCTCGGTTTGGCTGTGGAGAGTTTCCGTCTGTGCCCGAGCCGCAACGCTATCGCAACGGAGCCAATGCGATGGCCCAGGCGGCAATCGACATCGCCAGAAGCCCGAAGGCCATGAACTCGACCGCACTCGTCAGGAACATCCGCTTGAACATGGCCATCGCCTTTCGTTGATGCGCTCAGTTTTGTTCTTGTTTTGTTCCGTGTAAAGATGGATTCGGCGCTTCCCGGTGAGCATGGTTAAGGGAACCTTGATCGCCCTCACGATCCAAGATCTGCGACCCGAAGCGGCGCTCACACCCAAGCTTCGCGAGTGTCTTCCCGCTTCGGATAACGCGGCTGAACGGACGCAGTACAAAATGACTAGCTCAGCGATTTGTACTAGTACTATCTGATATCGAACCAACATTAGATAACGATCAGGTGAAGGACGGGACGATGCCATGAATTGCTAGTGCGGCAAGGCGAGCAACGCGGTATCAGGCGCTTCGCGGGGGGCAAAACGCAACGCGTCGGCCCATATGCCCATTCAACTCGTCGCCGTCGGCTCACACGGAGATGTCCTGCCGATCCTCGCCCTCGGCGTGGAGCTGATCCGCAGGGGGCATCGCGTGGCCCTGGCGGCGCCGGCTCCCTTCGCGGCGCTGGCGATCCGCGCGGGCGTGCCCTTCTACGGCCTCGGCACGTCGGGCGACTACGAACAGGCGGTGCGCGCGCCGGATCTCTGGCATCCGCGGCGTGGGGTGTTCACCCTTTTCTCCCAGATCGTGGATCTCACCGAGCAGACCTACGAGTGGCTCGCGCAGGAGCACGCGCGCGCGCCGGAGACCCTGGTGGTGGCGTCCAGCCTCAGCCTCGGGGCCCGGGTGGCGCAGGACAAGCTGGAACTGCGCGTCGTCACCGTACACGCCATGCCGCTCCTCATGGAGAGCCGGCACGCCGCCCCGATCCTGCCCGGCCTCTCCCTCGCGCGCCTGGTTCCCTCGCGCATGCGGCACTGGCTCGGGCGCGGAGCGGACCGCTACGTCATCGGCCCGGCCGCCCTGCCGGGGCTGAACGCCCTGCGCGCCCGCCTCGACCTGAACCCCGTGCGACGGCTTCGGCATTGGTGGAACAGCCCGTCACGGGTTCTGCTGATGTTCCCCGACTGGTTCGCCGCCCCCCAGTCCGACTGGCTGCCCCAGGCGGTCCAGACCGGCTTTCCGCTCGTGGACCGCCTCGGGAACACGCAACGGCTGAGCCCGGAGCTGACCGCCTTCCTGGCCCAGGGGCCGGCGCCCCTGATCTTCACCTACGGCTCGGCGATGCGGCGGGCGCGGCCCTTCTTCGAGACCGCGATCGCCCTGTGCGGGCGCATGGGCCGGCGCGGCGTGCTCATCGCCCCGCAGGACGACCAGGTTCCGCCGGACCTGCCCGACGGCCTGATCCACGTGCCATACGCGCCCTTGAGCGCGCTCCTGCCGGACGGCGCGGCCCTGATCCACCATGGCGGCATCGGCACCGTGGCGCAGGCGCTCGCGGCCGGAATTCCCCAGCTCATCGTGCCGGTGGCCTTCGACCATTTCGACGAGGGCGAGCGCGTGCGCCGTCTCGGCCTCGGCACCACCTTGAGCCGCCGCCGCTTCACGCCCGCCCGCGCCGCACGTCGCCTGACCCGCCTCCTCGCCTCGCCCGACGTCGCCGAAAGCTGCCGGGCCGTCCGGACCCGGATGGCCCGGGAGGACGGCGTGTCCAGCGCCTGCGACCGCATCGAGGCGATGATGGCGGCCTGAGTCCGAGGCTCAGGGCAGTTGCTCGATCAGTCCGTCCCGGATGGTCACGCGCCGGTCCATGCGGGCGGCCAGATCCATGTTGTGGGTGGCGATCAGCGCCGCGAGGCCCGAAGCGCGCACCAGCGAGACCAGGATGCCGAAGACGTGGCCCGCCGTGTGCGGGTCGAGGTTGCCGGTGGGCTCGTCGGCGAGCAGCAGGCGGGGGCCGTTGGCGACCGCGCGGGCGATGGCGACGCGCTGCTGCTCGCCGCCGGAGAGTTCGGCCGGCCGGTGCACGAGGCGCTCCTTCAGGCCGAGGAAGCTGAGGAGTTCGGTCGCCCGCGCCTTGGCCTCGCGGTTGGAGAGCCCCCGGATGAGCTGGGGCATCACCACGTTCTCCAGGGCGGAGAACTCCGGCAGCAGGTGGTGGAACTGGTAGACGAAGCCCATTTCCTCGCGGCGCAGGCGCGTCCGCTCGGCGTCCGCCATGGCGGCGGTCGGGGTGCCGCCGATGTAGATCTCGCCGCCATCCGGCCGCTCCAGCAGACCGGCGAGATGCAGCAGCGTGCTCTTGCCCGCGCCCGAGGGCGCCACCAGGGCGACGAGTTCGCCCGGCCAGATCGCGAGGTCGGCCTGGCGCAGGATCTCGAGGGCGCCGACCCCTTGCGCGTAGCGGCGCTCCACCTTGGCGAAGAACAGGGCCGGGACCGGCTGCGCGCCGGGCGCCTCGGCATTCGTGGTCATGGATGTCCTCGTGTCGGGCGCTCGGTGTTGCCCCGGCCTATCGCGTAACCGGAACCCGGGTGCCGGGCCAGGGTGCTAGCCGTAACGCAGGGCCTGAACCGGATCGAGCCGGGCGGCGCGCCAGGAGGGATACAGCGTCGCGATCAGCGACAGGGCGATGGAGGTGACGACCACCACGGTGATCTCGTGGCTGTTCATCTCGGCCGGGATTTCGGCGAGGAAGCGCACGGTGGGGTCCCAGGCGGAGGGGAACAGCACCCGCTGGATGCCCTTGATGTTGAGCGTGATCAGGACGCCCAGCGCCAGCCCGCTCAGGGTGCCGACGATGCCGATCAGCGCGCCGTTGATGAGGAAGACCCGCATGATGGTGCCGGGCGTCGCCCCCATGGTGCGCAGGATGGCGATGTCGCTCGACTTGTCGCGCACCAGCAGGATCAGCCCGGAGATGATGTTCAGGGTCGCGACGACCACGATCAGGCTGAGGATGAGGAACATCACGTTCCGCTCGACTTCCAGCGCCCCGAAGAAGGTTCGGTTGCGCTGGCGCCAGTCGGTGAGCAGCACCGGGCGCTCGGCGGCCATCTCGAGGTCGGGCCGCATCGCCGCCACCGTCTCGGCGTTGTCGAGATAGACCTCGATCAGGCTGACATCGGCGTCGCGGTTGAAGAAGGCCTGGGATTCGGTGAGCGGCATGAACACGAAGGTCGAATCGAACTCGGTCATGCCGATCTCGAAGATCGCCCTGACGGTGTAGCCCTTGGTGCGGGGCGCCGTGCCGAACGGCGTCGCGGCGCCCTTCGGCGTCAGCAGGTTGATCTGGTCCCCGGCCTGGACGCCGAGGGACTCGGCGAGGCGCCGGCCGATGGCGACGCCCGAGCCGTCGTCGAAGCCCTCCAGGCTGCCGCCCTTGATGCTGTCGGCGATGGCGCCGATCTTGGCGAGATCCTCGCCCCGGATGCCGCGTACCAGCACGCCGCTGCCGGCGCCGCCATAGGGCGAGGAGGCGAAGGCCTGCCCCTCGACCAGGGGGATCGCGGCGCGGACCCCGGCCACCTTGGACAGGCGCTCGGACAGGTCGGCGTAGTCGGTGAACAGCTTGTCGATGGGCGAGACGAAGACGTGGCCGTTGATGCCGACGATCTTCGAGAGGAGTTCGGTGCGGAACCCGTTCATCACCGAGAGCACGATGATCAGCGTGGCGACGCCCAGCGCGATGCCGAGCAGCGAGAAGAACGCCACGACGGAGACGCCGCCGCCCCGGCGCCGGGCCCGCAGGTAGCGCCCGGCGATGATCCATTCGAACCCGGCGAAGGGCGGCGTGCTCCCGCGCTGGAACCGCGCGCGAAGCCCCGCCAACCTGTCCGTCAGGGTCTCCGCCATGATGAGCCTCAAACCCGCTTCAGGCGGGCGAGGAGATCGATCGGGGCGATGCTCTCGCGCTCACCGCCCGCGCGCCGCTTCAGCTCGACCTTGCCCTCGGCGAGCCCGCGGGGCCCGACGATGACCTGCCAGGGCAGGCCGATGAGATCGGCGGTGGCGAACTTGGCGCCCGGGCGCTCGTCGCGGTCGTCGTAGAGCACGCTGAGGCCGGCGGCCTCGAGGGTGGCCTGGATCTCGCCGCAGGCGGCGTCGGTGGCGGCATCCCCGGTCTTGAGGTTGATCAGCGCCACGTCGAAGGGCGCCACCGAATCCGGCCAGATGATGCCGGCCTCGTCGTGGCTCGCCTCGATGATCGCCGCCACGAGGCGGCTCGGGCCGATGCCGTAGGAGCCCATATGCACCGGGCGCTCGACGCCGTCGGGTCCCGTGACCTTGGCGCCCATCGGCTCGGAATACTTGGTGCCGAAATAGAAGATGTGCCCGACCTCGATGCCGCGGGCGGCCATCTGCTTGTCGCCCTGCACCTCCGCGAAGGCGGCGGGCTCGTGCATCTCGCTGGTCGCCGCGTAGAGCGAGGTCCAGCGGTCGACCGTGCCCTGCAGGCCGGCGATGTCCTCGAAATCGGTGGTGACCGGGGGGGTCTCGAAATCGAGGTACTGGCTGTCGCAGTAGACCTCGCTCTCGCCGGTCTGGGCCAGGATGATGAACTCGTGGCTGAGGTCGCCACCGATGGGACCGGTGTCGGCGCGCATGGGGATCGCCTTCAGGCCGAGGCCCGCGAAGGTGCGCAGGTAGGCCACGAACATCCGGTTGTAGGCGTGGCGGGCGGCGGCCTGGTCGATGTCGAAGGAATAGGCGTCCTTCATCAGGAACTCGCGCGAGCGCATGGTGCCGAAGCGCGGGCGGACCTCGTCGCGGAACTTCCAGGAGATCTGGTAGAGGTTCTTCGGCAGGTCCTTGTAGGAGCGCACGCTGCCCCGGAAGATCTCGGTGACGACCTCCTCGGCGGTGGGGCCGAACAGCATCTCGCGGTCATGCCGGTCGGAGATGCGCAGCATCTCCTTGCCGTAGGCCTCGTAGCGCCCGGATTCCCGCCAGAGCTCCGCCGACTGGATCGACGGCATCAGGATCTCGATCGCGCCCGCCCGGTCCTGCTCCTCGCGGACCACCGCGCAGACCTTGTTGAGGACGCGCAGGCCCAGCGGCAGCCAGGCGTAGATGCCGGCCGATTCCTGGCGCACCAGCCCGGCGCGCAGCATCAGGCGGTGGGAGACGATCTCGGCCTCCTTGGGCGTCTCGCGCAAGGTCGGCAGGAAGTAGCGGGAGAGACGCATGGAAGGCCCTGGACACGGCGCGCCAGCGGGGCGGCGGCGCGCCGGGGCACACAACACATTGCATCGGGAAAAGACAAGCGTAGCCGGATGAGTGCCGAGCGGGCCGTGACTTTTCGACATCGCCCCGGCGGGCGCCCACCGGATACGTCTCCTGCCGTTCCGGTAGAAAAGCGCAGGAATGTCTCGCGGGGTAGGTGACAATGAGAATTGTTGTTCCTATAAGCGCGTCCGTGATGGTCGCGCCGCCCAAGCAGCGGCGCCGCACGGTCCGAGTCTCGGGAGGAATATCAGCCGCCACGCCGTCAGCAATGCGTGAGACAATCGAGGCTGAGCCAACTACCATCTTCACAAAAGCAAGGCTTAGGCCTTGCTTTTTTTATGCCCGAAAGCCTGGGCGGCGTTGGGGCCAAGAACGCTGGTCTTAGAGGCCCGCCAGTTCGAAGACCTGGATCGCCACCAGGAAGACGACGCTCGACAGAAGCGTGGTCAGGATCGCCTTTTCGCGCAGGCGCGGCACGGCCGGTGCTCCGGGATCCTGGCCCGGCACGATGCGCGCCGGGTCGCTCTCCACCTGATTACGCAAGGGCAGGATCACGAAGAGCAGGGTCCACCAGACCACGAAGAACAGCGCCAGCGCCCCGAAGACCGTGAGCTTGAACAGGCTCACCGCCAGCGCGACCACGGCGGCGATGACCAGGGCCATCACCGCCAGGGTGCGCAGGGTGGAGGCGGCCAGAGCCTGGAGGATGGGGGCGACGCGGCCCGAATTCATGCGGCTCAGACCTGTTCGAGCTCGACCAGCGTGCCGAGGAAGTCCTTCGGGTGGAGGAAGAGCACGGGCTTGCCGTGGGCGCCGATCTTCGGTTCGCCGGTGCCGAGCACGCGGGCACCTTGAGCCTTGAGCTTGTCGCGGGCGGCCAGGATGTCGTCGACCTCGTAGCAGAGGTGGTGGATGGCCCCGTCCGGGTTGCGGTCCAGGAAGGCGCGGATCGGCGAGCCCTCGCCCAGGGGTTCGAGAAACTCGATCTTCGTGTTGGGAAGATTGACGAACGCCACCGTGACGCCGTGATCCGGCTGGGCCACGGGTTCCGTCACCTCGGCGCCGAGCGTCGCCCGGTACACCTTTGTCGCGGCGCCCAGATCCCTGACGGCGATCGCCACGTGGTTCAGCCGGCCGATCATCTGCGCTTCATCCTCTCTGCCTCATCCCGACCGCCCGCGTCCGTGCGGTCCCGATCGGGCGTGCGAACCAGCCGACACGTCCCCCGCGGCGGCCGCGGGTGCGTCCTCGCGACCTTCATAGCGACGATCGGAAC
>NZ_JAQGKL010000160.1 GCF_028290105.1 Methylobacterium sp. | reverse complement strand
GTCTTCGAGGAGTTCTTCCGGGGCGGCGCGGAAGGGGAGGGCGGCGAGCCGGGGCTGGGGCTCGGCCTGTCCATCGTGCGCCGGATGGCTTTCGCCCTCGGTCACCCCGTCGAACTCGCCTCGCGGGTCGGGCACGGCACCCGCATGGCCCTGACCCTGCCCGTCAGCCTGGTCGCTCCCGAACAGGCGGCACCTGTGGCGCCCGTTGTGACGCGGCTGACGGGCGCGCGCGTCCTCGTGGTGGAGAACGACCCAGGCACAGCCGACGCCCTGGAGCGACTCCTGCGTGCCTGGGACGCCGAGGTCCGCATCCACCGGGATCTGGCGGGCGTGGAGGCGGCGCTCGCCGCCGGCATGGCCCTGCCCGACCTCCTCGTGCTCGATTACCACCTGGACAACGGCGCCTGCGGCCTGGAGGTCGCCGCTCATCTTCGGGCACGGGCCGGATTCCGCCTGCCCGTCATCGTCACGACGGCGGACCACGCGCCCGAGATCGAGGCACAGGTGGCCGCCCTCGGGGCGCAGCTGATCCACAAGCCGGTCCGCCCCGCCCAGCTGCGGGCGCTCCTCACCTACATGCTGGCGTGAAAGAATACGGCGTCTCCGCGACCACGGTGCAACCTCGGAAGGTCGGTGGTCCATGGGCGAGCGTGGCCGCAAATAGTATTTTGAATAATCCGAGCGTTTCGTGAGGCAAAATTCCTAGATTCATGTCTCTCGTCCACTCTGTGCCAAAACTTTTTGATCATGGCGTACAGATTGATTTGAGGATCGCTGCGAAATGTGCATTGCACCAAGATCAGATTGCGCTGCAGCGACGAAAGACGCGCACTTGCGAAGCTTCCGTTGGCTCATTACGCTCTCGCGCGAGAACAAGACTGTCCCCATTCGCTCCCGCGCGGCAGGATAATACCGGCACTGCGGGGGCGCCTATGGGGAGCGCGGAGGAAGACCCGGTTCATGAAGAAAAATAAGGTCATCACGGCCGGCGAGGCGATCGCGCTGATCCGGCACAACGACGTGGTCACCACGACGGGCTTCGTTCAGAGCTGCATTCCGGAGGCGCTGCACGCCGCCCTGGAGAAGCGCTTCGTCGACACCGGCGCGCCCCGCGACCTCACCCTGATCATGACGGCGGGCGCCGGCGACAGCAAAGGCCTCGGCACCGGCCGCCTGCACCACGAGGGCCTGTTGAAACGCGTGATCGCGGCCAATTTCGGCCGCATGCCGAAGGTCGCCAAGGCCGCGCAGGAGAACAGGATCCTGGGCTACAACCTGCCGCAGGGCGTGATCTCGCAGCTCTACCGGGCCTGCGCCGCCGGCCAGCCGGGCCTGTTCTCGAAGGTGGGCCTGCACACCTACGTCGATCCGCGCCACGGCGGCGCGCGCGTCAACACGGTGACGGAGGCCGAGATCGTCAAGCTCGTGGAGGTCGATGGCGAGGAGTGGCTGTTCTACACCGCCACCAAGATCGACGTCGCCTTCATCCGCGGCACCTCGGCCGACCCGTCGGGCAACATCTCCTTCGAGAAGGAAGCGCTGACCCTCGATTGCCTGGCGCAGGCCATGGCGGCGCGCAACAACGGCGGCATCGTCATCGCGCAGGTGGAGCGCATCGTCGATGACGGCTTCCTGCTGCCCAAGGACGTGCGCGTTCCCGGCATCCTGGTGGATTGCGTGGTGCTGGCCGAGCCCGAGATGCACCGCATGAACTACGGCGTGCAGCACGACGCGGCGCTCGCCGGGCAGATCCGCGTACCGGTCAGCGGCATGAAGAAGATGCCCCTCGACGCCCGCAAGGTCATCGCGCGCCGCGCCGCCTTCGAACTGCCGCCGAACGGCGTCGTCAATCTCGGGGTCGGCGCGCCAGAGGGCATCGCGGCGGTGGCCAACGAGGAGAAGGTGACCCCCTACATCACGCTCACCACCGAGGCCGGCGCGGTGGGCGGCGTGCTCGCCTCCGGGTCGAGCTTCGGCGCGGCGACGAACGCCGATTGCGTCATCGACCAGAACCAGATGTTCGATTTCTACGACGGCGGCGGCCTCGACATGACCTGCCTGGGGCTCGCCGAGTGCGACCAGCACGGCAACGTCAACACCAGCATGTTCGGCGGGCGACTCAACGGCTGCGGCGGCTTCATCAACATCAGCCAGAACGCCCGCTCCGTGGTCTTCGCCGGCACCTTCACGGTGGGCGGCCTGGAGACGGCGATCGAGGACGGCAAGCTCCGGATCGTCACGGAAGGACGCTCCCAGAAGTTCCTGCCCCAGGTCGAGCAGATCACCTTCAGCGGGCGCTACGCGCAGATGCGGGCGCAGCCGGTGATCTACGTCACCGAGCGCTGCGTCTTCCAGCTCACCGACGAGGGCCTGGAACTCATCGAGGTGGCGCCCGGCATCGACATCGAACGGGACATCCTGCCCCACATGGGCTTCCGGCCGATCATCAAGCAGCCGATGCCGATGGACGCCCGCCTGTTCCGCGACGAGCCGATGGAACTGCTCGCCGACCTCCTCAACCTGAACCTCGCCGAGCGGGTGAGCTACGATTCCGAGCGCAACATCCTGTTCGTGAATATGGAGGGGTGGCACGCCCGCGCCAAGAGCGATCTCGACGACCTGCGTCTGGTGCTGGTGGGGGCCTGCAAGAAGGCCGGGCAGCGGGTCAACACCGTGGTCAACCACGACGGGTTCCGCATCAACGAGAACCTCTACGACGACTACGCGCACATGATCCAATACCTGCAGGCGAACTACTACCTCACCACCACCCGCTACGCGACGAGCGCCTTCCTGCGCCTGAAGATGGAGGAGGCGCTGAACCGCCGCGGCCTCGCCCCCCACGTCTTTGAGCGCAAGGAGGACGCCCACGCCTTCCTCGAAGGCGCCGGCAAGGTCCGACGGGCCTCCACGGCCATCGCCTCGGCGGCCTGAACCCTCAGGACCGGCGGCGCGGTCTGGTGCCGGCGGCGCTTGCCGATGCCGCCGCATTCCGGGATAGACAGGCCCGATGATCGTCCGTTCGCGTCCGAGCCTGTTCGACGTCCTGTTCACCCTGCGCGGCTCGATCCTGCCGCAGGTCGCGCCGAAGGTGCTGGGCATCACGTTCGTCGCCGTCGTCGTGGTGGCGGTGGAGCGGCGCTGGCCCGAGGCGTTTCCGATCACCGCCGGGGTCGGGCCCTTCACGCTGATCGGGATCGCCCTGTCGATCTTCCTCAGCTTTCGCAACAGCGCCTGCTACGACCGCTGGTGGGAGGGCCGCCGGGCCTGGGGCAGCCTCGTGGTGGAGACGCGCGGGCTCGCCCGGCTCGTCAACGCCCTGTTGCCGGCCGAATCCGAGGCCGCCTTGCGCGGCCGGACCCTTCGGCGGCTCTCGGCCTTCGCGCACGCCCTGCACGCCCAATTGCGGGGCGGGGACCCGGCCGCGGCGGCTGTCGCCTGGCTCCCGGCGGACGAGGCCGCGATGCTGGCGAAGCATCCGAGCGCGCCGGACGCGGTGCTGGCCCGGCTCACCGCCGAATGCGCGGACGCCTATCGCCGGAATGCCCTGACGGACGTGCTCCTGGCCGCCCTGGAGCACAAGATCGCGGCCCTGGCGCAGGTTCAGGTGGTGTGCGAGCGCATCCAGAACACGCCGCTGCCCTTCGCCTATACCCTGCTGCTCTACCGGACGGCCTGGGTCTACTGCCTGCTCCTGCCCTTCGGCTTGGCGGCCTCCCTCGGCTGGGCGACACCGGTGGCGGCCGCCCTCGTGGCCTACACCTTCTTCGGCCTCGATGCGCTCGGCGACGAGTTGGAAGAACCCTTCGGGCTGGCGCCGAACGACCTGCCCCTCGACGCCCTGCTGCACACCATCGACGGCATCGTCCTCGACGCGCTCGGCGAGACGGCCCCGCCGCCGCTGGAGCCCGAGCGGTTTCTGTTGACGTGATCCCCGGGTCTCGGGGCTAAGCCCGAGACCCGCCGGGTCGGAGAACCTCGGCTCAATACTCCCAGAAGATCCGCTGCAGTTCCTTCGTGTCCTGCGTCTTCGTGAGCGCCACGGCGGCCAGGATCTTGGCCTTCTGGGGGTTCAGGTCGTGGGCCACCACCCAGTCGTACTTGTCGTCGGGCTGCTCGGCGTTGCGCAGGACGAAGCCGTCGCCGACGCGCGACGAGCGGATGATCTGCACGCCCTTGGAGCGGAGGTCCTTCAGGGTGTCGACGAGGTAGCCGGCGACCGAGCCGTTGCCGGTGCCCGCATGGATGATCGCCTTGGCGCCGCCCGACACGGCGGTGGTGTAAGGCTCCGGGTGCATGTTGCCCGAGCCGTAC
>NZ_JAQGKL010000149.1 GCF_028290105.1 Methylobacterium sp. | reverse complement strand
ACCATCGCGATGCCCGCTGACACCAACCCGGCGGGCGACATCTTCGGCGGCTGGCTGATGGGCCAGATGGATCTCGCGGCCGGCAACATCGCCGCCCGACGCTCGCGCGGGCGTTGCGCCACGATCTCGGTGGAGGCGATGACCTTCCACCGCCCCGTGATCGTCGGCGACGAAGTCAGCATCTATGCCTGGATCGTCCGGGTCGGGCGCACCTCCCTGCGCATCCAGGTCGAGGTCTGGCGGCGCGAGCGCGAGGGCGAGGCGACGATGAAGGTGACGGAAGGGCTGTTCACCTTCGTCGCCATCGGCGCCGACCGCCGCCCCCGGGTGATCCCCGCTGAGCGCGAGACCGTCGAGGCGTGAACGCGACACGAACGTCCCGCCGGGCCCTGCTGGCCGGTGCGCTCGGTGCATTCGCGCTGCGGGGCGATGCAGCCGTCGCGGCATCACCCTCCTGGTCGGCCGACAGCCTCAACGCGGCGGCGGCCCGAAAAGGGATCGCCTACGGATCGGCGGTGAACGGCGTCACCCTTCGCCAGCGGCCGGCCTACGGACAGGCGCTGGCGCGCGAGGCCGGCATCCTCGTGTCCGAGAACGCGATGAAGCTGACCTATGCCTGGCGCGAGCCCGACGCCCTCGATTTCACCTACGCCGACGAGGTCGTCGCCTTCGCCGAAGGCAATCGCCAGCGCATGCGCGGGCATACGCTGGTCTGGCACGAGAGCCTGCCGCCCTGGATCCCGCCGCGCCTCGCCGGAGGCAGGGGCGAGGCCTTCCTGCGCCGCTGGATCGACGCCGTGGCGGGGCGCTACCGCGGCCGGATCGAGGCCTGGGACGTGGTCAACGAGATCTGCGGCCCGCAGGATGGGCGCGCGGACGGCCTGCGCCGCACACCCTGGCTGGAGGCGATCGGGCCGGGCTACGTCGATCTCGCCTTCCGCATCCAGCACGCGGTCGACCCGAACGCCGCCGGGGTCTGGAACGAGAACGACCTCGAGCTGGACGCCGACTGGATCGAGCCGCGTCGCGCCATGGTGCTGCGAACCCTGGAAGGGATGCGGTCGCGCGGCGTACCGATCCGTCGCCTCGGCCTCCAGGGCCACCTCTACGCCAAGCACCCGCTGAACCAGGACAAGCTCCGGCGCTTTCTCCGCGAGGTCGCCGCCCTCGGCCTCGCCATCGAGATCACCGAGTTCGACATCAACGACCGCGACTACCCGGCCGACCTGAAGACCCGGGACCGGGCGGTCACGGACCTCGCCCGGCGGTTCCTCGACGTGGTGCTGGACGAGGCGGCGGTGCTCAACGTGCTCACCTGGGACATCACCAACCGCAATACCTGGCTCAACACCAATCCGGAGCGCCGACGCGCCGACGGCCTGATCCAGCGTGCGCTGCCACTCGACGAGAATTTGGCGCGCACCCCGCTCTGGGCCGCGATGCACAAGGCCTTCTCGGATGCTCCCGACCATCGCAAGGCGCGGGAAGCCTTGCGCAACGGCCGAGGTTAGTTGGCGAGCATGCGGGCCTGCTGCGGTCGCTCGCCCGCCTGCTGGCGCAGGAAGGCCGCCATTTCGGCGAGTTCCGGCGCTTTCGAGCGGAAGGTCACGGAGAGCGCCAGCAGCGTGTCGGCGTGGTCGAGCCCGGGATAGACCCGCTCCTGCACCGGCACGCGGGCATCGCGCAGGCGGGCGGCGAGGTGCTTGGTGTTGGAAGGCAGCACGATGGTGTCGGCTGCGCCCGACGCGAGGAAGGCCGGCGGCGAGCGCGGGCCCGCGAAGGTGATGGGCTGGGTCGCGGCCTTGTCGGGCGCCTCGCCGAAGACTTCGGAGGCGGTGCCGGCATCGAGCGGCAGGAAGTCGTAGGGGCCGGACAGGCCGGCCACGGCCCGCACCACCCGCGGGTCCACGCCGGCGCGACGCAGATAGGTCGGGTTGAGCCCGAGCATCACGGCGTTGTAGGCGCCCGCCGAATGGCCGGCCAGCACGATCCGGCGCGGGTCGCCGCCATAGGCCGCGATGTTCTCCTGCACCCAGGCGATGGCCTGCGCCCCGTCGTCGAGGAAGTCGGGGAACCGGACCTCCGGATAGAGCCGGTAATCGGGCAGCACCGTCACGAAGCCCTGCGCGGCGAGGGCCTGACCGACGAAGGCATAATCTTCCTTGGCGCCGTTCTTCCAGGAGCCGCCATAGAAGAACACCAGCACGGGGGCGTTGCCGGTCGCCGCCACCGGCGTGAAGACGTCGAGGCGCTGGCGCGGATGCTTGCCAAAGGCCGCGCTCTTCAGGCTAAGGCGGCCACCGTCGTCCCGGGGACCGATCGCGTCGAAGAAGGCGAGCGGCGAGCAGGCCGTGATGCCGAGCGCGACGAGGGCGAGACCGGCAAAGCTGGCGAGAACGGCGAGGACCCGGGTCATGCATCTCTCTGTTGGGGTACGTACCCCCTGTGACAGGGCGCAGGCGGCGGATTCATGGCGTGATCGGGACGCTTTTGCCGCGCCGCGTTCACGATCAGGTTCTGAGGACGAGGCAGGCGCCGCCGACCTGACGAATCCGGCCGCACAAGGCGTCCGCCGCCGCGCGGCTCTGGGCCGGGATCCGGATGCGGTAGAAGGCGCGCGTGCCGCGATTGCGCAGGCGGGTTCCGATGATCATCGGACGCACATCCCCGATCACGCCGGTGTAAAGCGTCCGTGTCCGCGCGAAGCTCTGGAGCGCGAGGGCCTTCGAGAAGTTTCCGGCGAGCTGAATGCCCCAAGGGGCCGCCGGTCCCTCGTTCCCGCCGAGCGCGAAGCGGTCGCCGCGTGTCGGAATTCGCAGCGCCGCCGTCACCTGCAGGCAGGTCTTTTCGGGCTCCGGCTTAATGACGTCCGGTTTGGCCAAGTCCGGTTTGGCATCGGCCTTCTTCTCCTGAGGGTCGGCGCCCTCGGGCATCTCGATCGCGGCGCCCGGACGCCAGGCCTCGGCCGGCGCGCCGGTGATGGCCAGGACGTAGTTGCGCGTCTCCGTCGGCAGGCCGCCCGTCCCCGCGAGCCAGGCGGAGACGCGGCCCGGCCCGCCATTGTAGGCCGCCGCCGCCAGCCCGAGATTGCCGAATTGCCGGTTGAGGTCGGCGAGCAGATGCGCCGCGTGCGGGATCGCCTGCTCGGGGTCGAACGGATCGGTCAGCCCACGCTCGCGGGCCGTGCCGGGCATGAATT
>NZ_JAQGKL010000106.1 GCF_028290105.1 Methylobacterium sp. | reverse complement strand
GCCCAGCACGAGGTAGGGAGGCAGACGGCTCACGCCGGCCCGGTTCAAGCCAGCGAGGACCGCCAGTGTCAGCGCCGCGCCGCCGAGCATCGGCAGCGACAGGCCGGCGGTGTAGAACAGGGCGATGATCAGAACCGCGCCGAGGTCGTCGATGATGGCGAGCGCGGTCAGGAAGACCTTCAGGGAGACGGGGACCCGCTTGCCGAGCAGTGCCAGGACGCCGAGCGCGAAGGCGATGTCGGTGGCGGCTGGGATCGCCCAGCCCCGGATCGTCTCGGGCGCGTGCCGATTCACCGCCACGTAGACGAGGGCGGGGGCCACCATCCCGCCCAGCGCCGCGAGCCCGGGCAGGATCCGATCCGGCCAGGTCCGCAGGCGCCCGTCGAGCACCTCGCGCTTGATCTCGAGGCCGACGAGCAGGAAGAACACCGCCATCAGGGCGTCGTTGATCCAGTGAAGGACGCTCAGGCCCCCGATCTCGGTCTCGAGCCCCGCGAAATAGGCGGTCGACAGGGATGAGTTCGCCACCGCGAGGGCGAGGGCGGCGCTGGCCATCAGGACAAGCCCGCCGCCGGCCTCGCTGACGAGCATGGCGCGAAGGGCCGAGAGGGGGCGTCGGAGCGGCGAGGAGACCTGCATGCCCCTGCCTGCCAAGGATCGCGCCTTGGCTCAACCGACTTTGGGGCCGGGGAGGGCGGCTTTGGCGAAGGGAGGCGGCTTGCGGAGCGCTTCTCCCGCCTCGCCGTCAGCGCAACGTGGCCGAACGGCTCTCGGTATTCGCACGCAAGCCCGTGTCGAAGACGCTCCGGCAGCCGGCGCTGAGGCTGGCCCGGTTGACCTTCATGCAGGAGACGATCGCGTCGCGATCGGGCACCGAACTGATGCACAGGCGCATGACGTCGCCCCGGCAGAGGGCCGCGGCCTGATCGTCGTTCGCGCGCGCCGGCCCGGCGAGGAGAACCGGGAGGATGAGACATGCCGCGAGAGCAGGACGGCCGAACATGCGTTTCTCCAGTTCCCATACACGGGTCGGGCCGGATCAAAGCGCGCCGACCACCTGCGGTTGGAATGCGAAACGTCACGCGAAGTTCCTTACCCTCGACACCCGATCCGCCCCGCCAAGGGGCCGGCCCGCACTCGCGCTGGAATCGTATCGGATGGTTCTGTGCCAGCGTTGCGGCGCCTCGGCGGGCTGACGGGGTCACCACTGCGAACACAGCGCATGACGAAGCGGATACGCGGGGCCTATGACGCGGGTGTCCAAGTCCATCCCTGAAGTCGCTGCTGGAGAGGTGTGAAGGGTTCACGTCTAAGCGTCTGGGTTTCCATCTAGAGGTTTAATTCTATCGTCTAGTCGCCTTCAGAAATCTCGCCAAAGGCAGTATTGTTTTACTTCGACAGCTAATTTCGACGCTCAATGATGGCCATTATTGGTCTGATTAAAGTTTTTTTAACCATAATGCGATTATTTCCGAAGTTCAGAACACGGGTTCGGAACGGCGGGCACAAGGGGAAATGGCAACACCGGCATCCAGCGTTGCACGCCGAGCCATCCTCCTCGTGGGGGTCCTGCTCGCGGTGTTCGTCCTCACGGTCTTCCTGCCCGAGCGGGCCGCAAGGGCGGCCGATGCCGGCCTCGTCTTCCACGATCCCGGCCGTACGGGTTCGGATGTGGTCTATCCCGGGCCTCCGCCACGGACGGCGCCCGTCATCCAGCGCGGCAGCGACCGCTTCATCGGCACCGAGGCCGTCGTCGCCGGTCCGCTCCCCGGCGGCCCGGTCAGCCTCAACCTCGTCGAAGTGCCGATCCCCGTCGCCGCCAAGGCCGTGCTCGCCGATACCCTCGGCTGGAACTACACCATCGACGAGCGCGTCAGCGGCACCGTCACCTTGCAGACGGCGGGCACGGTGCGCCGGGAGACGCTGCTCGCCCTGTTCGAGGCCGCCCTGTCCAGCCGGAACATCGCCCTGCGGCGGCGCGCCGGGACCGTCGAGATCCTGCCGGCCGGCGGTCCCGCCGGCATCCTGCCGGTCCGCAGCGTGCCGGACCTCGCGGGCGAGCCGGGCGCACGAGCCCAGGCGATCCCGCTGCGCTGGATCTCGGCCGTGGAGATGCAGTCGATCCTGTCGTCCGTCGCCCCCCGCGACGTGATCCTGCGTGCGGACAAGACACGCAACATGCTGATCCTGTCCGGCGACCGCGCCCAGATCCAGGCCCTGCGCGAGACCATCGCGGTGTTCGACGTCGACTGGATGAGCGGCATGTCGACGGCGATGATTCCGGTGCGCAGCGCGAATCTGACCGCCATCGCGCGCGACCTCGTGCAGATCTTCAGCGGCGAGACCGCCGGGACCGGCGACATCATCCGCTTCGTGCCCAACGAGGCCTTGGGCGCCATCCTCGTGGTGAGCGCGCGGGCCGTCTATCTCGACCGGGCGCGCGAGTGGATCGCCAAGCTCGAAACCCTGGCCGCCGACCGCGAGCGCCAGCTTTTCGTCTACCGGATCCAGAACCGCTCGGCCCGCGAACTCGCCGCGGTGCTCCAGGGGGTCGTCGCCGCCGAGACCGGGGCGAGCACCGCCGTCAGCAGCAGCTTCGGCGCCTACGGCAACGGTGCCGGGGCGGGCGTGCCCGCCGGCGGGGTCTTCGGTCCGGGCGATGGCCCGGGTGGCTATGGCGCCGGCATGGGAAGCGGCATGGGAAGCGGCTTGGGAGGCGGCATGGGCGCCGGAGGCGGACCGGGCTCGGGCTTGTCTGGCGGCATGGGTAGCACCGGCATGGGCAGCGCCGGGATCGGTGGCGCGGGCATGAACGGTGGGGGTGCCGGGGGCATGAACGGCGCCGGCATGAACGGCGCCGGCATGAACAGCTCCGGCATGAACGGCTCCGGCATGGGGCAGGCCGGCGGCTTTGGACAGGGCGCGATGGGCCAGGGTGCGCTGGGTCAGGCGGCGGGCTTCGGCACGGGCGCCTATGGCACGGACGGCTCCGATTTAGCGGCGCAGTCCGGGGGCCTGGCATCGGCCGGCTACGGCACCGGCCTTTCCCAATCAGGCTACGGGCAGCGCCGGGACCAGATCGGCATCATGGCGGACGAGGCAAATAACAGCATCGTCGTCTCGGCCACCCGCAACCAATACGACAAGATCCTCAAGATCCTCGGGCGCCTCGACGCGATGCCGACGCAGGTCCTGCTCGAAACCGTCATCGCCGAGGTCACCCTGAACGACGAGTTGCGGTTCGGCGTGCAGTGGTTCCTGAAGAATGGGGGCCAGGGCCAGTTCAACCTCGCCCAGGGCGGAACCGTCGCCGCGATGGCGACGGGGGGGACGGCGGGTCTGGTCGCGGCGGCGGCACGCGGCGTGCCCGGCTTCAACTACCTGTTGAACGCAACCGACTTCAACGTCGTGGTCAACGCGCTGCAAGGCATCACCCGCGTCAACGTGATCTCGTCGCCCAACATCACCGTGATGGACAACCGCACGGCCAAGCTCCAGGTCGGCGATCAGGTGCCGATCGTGAAGCAGACCGGACAGAGCGCGCTCGCGGCGGGCGCACCGATCCTCAACCAGATCGAGATGAAGGACACCGGCGTCATCCTCTCGGTGACGCCGCGTGTGAACAAGAACGGCCTCGTGGTGCTCGACATCAACCAGGAGGTCAGCGACGTGGTGCCGACCACCACCTCGTCGATCAATTCGCCGACGATCCGCCAGCGGCGCGTCGCCACCAGCATCGCGGTCCATGACGGGCACAGCCTCGCCATCGGCGGCCTGGTGCAGGAGAAGGCCCTCATCACCAACGAGAGCCTGCCGGTTCTCGGCGACCTGCCGCTGATCGGACCCGCCTTCCGCAACCGCGTCGACACCCGGGTGCGCACCGAACTCATCATCTTCATCCGTCCGCGCGTGATCCGCGGGACCGCGGATGCCGACCGGATCAGCCAGGATTTTCGCGAACAGGTCCGGGCGATGATGCCGGTCCGTCCCGTGCCGGCTCCACGGCCGATGGCCGCGACCCCCGAAGGGTCCCAGGGCGTCCTGCGCCGGGCCATGGACTGACGGGACCCCGAGTGGAGGTTGCCGGTCGCCGTGCAACCGGCCCCCGCGCGCTCAGCGCGGATCGGGGGCTACGATCTCGATGCGCCGTACCGGCGGAGCGGCGCCCTCCGCCGGCCGCCGGCCCGCTACGCGTTCGGCCGGCACGGTTCCTGGCGCATCTTCGGTCTGGCC
>NZ_JAQGKL010000072.1 GCF_028290105.1 Methylobacterium sp. | reverse complement strand
CGGTGCACCGGCCCGTCCGGGTGCCGCCTCGACCGGCACACGTCGTCCGCCTGTTCTGACATCGGCGCCTGCGCCGCGCGCCCGCCCCGCCGGCACCCCGGCCGAGGAGGAGAGCGAGCAGAAGCGCGTCATCCGCCGTCCCGGCATGCCGCTCAAGATCATCACGCCGCCCAAGACCCCGAAGCAGCCGGGCGGCGACCGGAACCGTGGCCGCCTCACCATCGCCACGGCGACATCGGGCGAGGACGAGCGCACGCGTTCGATCGCCTCGTTCCGCCGTCGCCAGCAGCGCATGAGCGGCAACCGTCACGTGGAGCAGAAAGAGAAGCTCTCCCGTGAGGTGACGATCCCGGAGACGATCACGATCCAGGAACTCGCCAACCGCATGTCGGAGCGGGCCGTCGACGTCATCCGCCTGCTGATGAAGCAGGGCGAGATCCACAAGATCACCGACGTGATCGACTCGGATTCGGCCCAGCTCATCGCCGAGGAACTCGGCCACACCGTGCGCCGCGTCGCGGAGTCGGACGTCGAGGAAGGCCTGTTCAGCGACGAGCCGGACCTGGAGGAGGATCTCGATCCCCGTCCCCCGGTCGTCACGATCATGGGCCACGTCGATCACGGCAAGACCTCGCTGCTCGACGCGATCCGCAAGACCACCGTGGTCTCCGGCGAGGCCGGCGGCATCACGCAGCATATCGGCGCCTACCAGGTCGCGGCCCCGTCCGGCGACATGGTCACCTTCATCGACACCCCCGGCCACGCGGCCTTCACATCCATGCGTGCCCGTGGCGCGAAGGTGACGGACATCGTCGTGCTCGTGGTGGCGGCCGATGACGGCGTGATGCCCCAGACGGTGGAGGCGATCTCCCACGCCAAGGCGGCCGGCGTGCCGCTCATCGTGGCGATCAACAAGATCGACAAGCCCGACGCGAACCCCCAGCGGGTCCGCACCGAGCTGCTGCAGCACGACATCCAGGTGGAGTCGATGGGCGGCGAGACCCTCGAGTTCGAGGTTTCGGCAAAGACCGGCGACGGTCTGCCTGACCTGCTCGACGGCCTGCAGCTCCAGGCCGAGATCCTGAACCTGCGCGCCAACGAGGCGCGTGACGGCGAAGGCACGGTCATCGAGGCCAAGCTCGATCGCGGTCGTGGTCCCGTCGCCACCGTGCTCGTGCAGCGCGGCACCTTGTTCACCGGCGACATCATCGTGGCCGGCGCCGAGTGGGGACGCGTCCGCGCCCTCATCGACGACAAGGGCGAGAACGTCCCCTACGCGGGTCCTTCGGTCCCCGTGGAAGTGCTCGGCTTCAACGGAACCCCGGATGCGGGCGACCGCGTCGCGGTGGTCCCCAACGAGGCCCGTGCCCGCGAGGTCACGGAGTATCGTGCCCGCCAGAAGCGCGAGCGGATCGCCGCCCGCACCGGCGGCGCCAACCGGTCGCTCGTGGACATGATGCGCGACCTCAAGGAAGGCGCCGGCCGCAAGGAACTGGCGCTGGTCGTCAAGGGTGACGTGCAGGGCTCGGTCGAGGCCATCACGGGTGCCCTCGAGAAGCTCGGCAACGACGAGGTCTCGGCGCGCATCCTTCTCTCGGGTGTCGGCGGCATCACCGAATCGGATGTCACCCTGTCGGAGGCCTCCAAGGCCGTCGTCATCGGCTTCAACGTGCGTGCCCACAAGGAAGCGCGCGAATCGGCCGAGAACAAGGGTGTCGAGATCCGCTACTACAACATCATCTACGACCTCGTGGACGACATCAAAGCGACCCTGTCGGGCATGCTGCCTCCCACACTTCGGGAAGAGCGTCTCGGCGAGGCCCAGATCCTGCAGATCTTCGACGTGTCGAAGGTCGGCAAGATCGCCGGTTGCCGCGTCACCGATGGCGTCGTCCAGCGCGGCGCCCACGTTCGCCTCATCCGCGAGAGCGTGGTCATCCACGAGGGCAAGCTCTCGCAGCTCAAGCGCCTCAAGGACGACGCGAAGGAAGTCATCTCGGGCTACGAGTGCGGCATGTCCTTCGAGAACTTCCAGGACATGCGGGCCGGCGACACCATCGAGTGCTACCGGGTCGAGGAAATCCGCCGCACGCTCTGAGCGTCCGGTCCCCATCGAGGCTTGGGCGGGGTCGCGACGCAGGTCGCGGCCCCGCTCTTCGTTTCCGGTCCGGTCCGTTCCGACGAGCCGGGCTCGCCGTCGCCGGGATCAAACCCGCGCGACGGGCCTATCTCCCGAACGCCGATCTGCGCTATGGAGGGCGCCTTCGGTGACCGCTTCGTTTCGATCCGCCCCGGCTACGGCCGAGGACGAGCGCATCGGCGTTCCATTTCAGCGACGCTTTTTGCGAGCGTGCCCCGTGCGGACCGGTGTCGAACCGTTTCAACGACAAGACGATCAGAATTTCTCATGGCCCAGAAACAGAATCCCGCCGGCCCCTCGCATCGCCAGCAGCGCGTCGCCGAGTTGATCCGCCACGCCATCGCCGAGGTGCTCCAGCGCGGGGACATCCAAGACGCGGTGCTGAGCGCCCACGTCATCACGGTGCCCGAGGTCCGGATGTCGCCGGACCTGAAGCTCGCCACCGCCTACATCATGCCGCTCGGCGGCCTGAACGAGGCCCCGGTGATCGCGGCTCTCGAGCGCAACAAGAAGGCGCTCCGGCAGGAGGTCGCCCGCCGGGTGAACCTGAAATTCGCCCCCGACCTGCGCTTCCTGCGCGACGAGACCTTCGACGAGGCCGACCGGATCGACGCCCTGCTCCGGACTGATAAGGTACGGCGTGACCTCGAATCGCCGGGAACCGACGAAGCCACGGACGAGGCGCCCCACGCGGGGGCCGGCAAACCGGCCGGTGCGCCGGATCCCGACGCCGCCTGACGCCGGCTCGAACCCGAGCAAGTCCGGTTCCTCCCCCCGACGCGGGCGGACCCGTTTCAAACGTCCACAGGGGACGGATGACGGCGCGGCGTGCGCCGCCCGGCCCCCGTGATCAGTGACCGAGGATTCCATGATCGACGAACCGACCATCGCGCAGACCGAGGGCGCCCTTCCGCCGAACCCGGCGGAGCAGCCCGCGGCCGCCGAGGGCCGTCGCCCGCCGCGCGGCGCCCCGCGCCCCGACCGGCCCAAGCGCCGCGACGTCAACGGCTGGGTGATCCTCGACAAGGGCGTGGGCATGACCTCGACCCACGCCGTGGCGGTGGTCAAGCGCGCCTTCAACGCCAAGAAGGCCGGCCACGCCGGCACCCTCGACCCGCTGGCCTCCGGCATCCTGCCGATCGCGCTGGGAGAGGCCACCAAGACTGTCCCGTTCGTGATGGACGGCCGCAAGGCCTACGTCTTCACCGTGACCTGGGGCATCGAGACCGACACCGACGACGCGGAAGGCCGCCCGGTGGCCACCAGCGACGCGCGCCCCGAGCGGGCCGCCGTGGAGGCCGCGCTGCCGACCTTCGTCGGCGCCATCGAGCAGGTGCCGCCGCGCTACTCCGCCATCAAGATCGCGGGGGAGCGCGCCTACGACCTCGCCCGCGACGGCGAGGAGGTCGTGCTGGTGGCGCGCCCCGTGCAGATCGACCACCTCGCGGTCGTCGAGCACAGCCCCGAGCGCACCGTGATCGAGGCCGCCTGCGGCAAGGGCACCTATGTGCGGGCGCTCGCCCGCGACCTCGGCCGCCTGCTCGGCTGCTACGGCCATGTCTCGGCCCTGCGCCGGACCCGCGTCGGGCCCTTCACCGAGGCCGATTCGTGCCAAGTCGCAGCCCTGGAAGCGGCGGGGCCGGACGGCAATGCCGGGAACCTGCACCCCGTCGAGACCGCCCTCGACGTCGTGCCCTCGGTGCCGGTGTCCCGCGACATGGCGCTGCGTCTCATGCGCGGCCAGCCCGTGATCCTGCGTGGGCGCGACGCCCCCGTCGAGGGCAAGGCCTTTGCCACCTGCGGCGGCATCCTCGTGGCGGTGGGTGACGTGGAGCGCGGCGAACTCGTGCCGCACCGTGTGTTCCACCTCGGCGGAACGGCGAACCGCTCGGCCTGACCGGACGGCGCCTGCCGAACACCTGCGACGCAACCTCTCCCCTCCGGCAGAGGGTGCGGCGCGCGCCTCTAGTCCCGGATCGGCAGCCCCGCCTCGATCACCCGCGCCCAGAGCGAGGCGCCGTAGGGGGCGGCGGCGTCGTTGAAGTCGTATTCGGGGTGGTGCAGCCCGGCGCTGTCGCCGTTGCCGACGAAGATGTAGGCGCCCGGGCGGTGCGCGAGCATGTAGGAGAAATCCTCGGCCGCCATCAGGGGCGCCACCGCACGGTCGATCCCCTCCTCCCCGACTAGCCCCGCCGCCACGTCGGCGATGAAATCCGTCTCGGCCGGGTGGTTCTCGGTGACGGGGTAGCCGCTGTTGTATTCGATGGCGCCCGTGGCCCCGAAGGCGGCGGGCACGTGGGTGACGATCTCGGCGATGCGGGCCTGGACCAGGGCCCGGACAGGCTTCGACAGGGCCCGCATGGTGCCGCGCAGGGTCACGCATTGGGGCAGCACGTTGAAGGCCTCGCCGGCCTCCAGGGCGCAGACCGAGACCACCGCGCTCTCCAGGGGATCGACCGCCCGGGCGACCACCGATTGCAGCGCCACGATGAGGTGGCTCGCCACCAGCACGCTGTCGATGGCCGCGTGGGGCTGGGCCGCGTGCCCGCCCTTGCCCGCGATGGTGATGGTGAAGCGGTCGGTGGAGGCCATGATCGGGCCGGGCCGGATGGCGAAGGTGCCGAGCGCCAGCCCGGGGATGTTGTGCATGCCGTAGACGGTCTCGACGCCGAAGCGCTCCATCAGCCCGTCGCGGACCATGGCCTCGCCGCCGCCGCCCCCCTCCTCCGCCGGCTGGAAGATCAGCACCGCCGTGCCGTCGAAATCGCGGGTCTCGGCGAGGTACCTGGCGGCGCCGAGCAGCATCGCGGTGTGCCCGTCATGCCCACAGGCGTGCATCTTGCCCGGCACCGTGGAGCGGTAGGGCAGATCGCGCACCTCCTGGATCGGCAGCGCGTCCATGTCGGCCCGCAGGCCGATGGCCCGGTTCGAACCGTGTGCGCGGCCCCGGATCACCCCCACGACACCCGTGCGGCCGATGCCGGTGGCGACCGTGTCGCAGCCGAACTCCCGCAGCTTGTCGGCGACGAAGCCGGCGGTGCGATGGACGTCGTATTGCAGCTCCGGGTGCGCGTGGAGATCGTGGCGCCAGGCGGCGATCTCGTCCGCGAAGGCGGCGATCCGGTCGAGGACGGGCATGGGAAGCGACTTTCGAGAGGCGACGGCTCTCAGGCTGGGACGCGCCGGGGTTGCGACGCTGTGCGCGCAGCAAACAAGAGGCCAGAGACCGGGTCAACGCGTCGATGCGGCTCACACCGCCGGATGATCCGCCCGTACCGGTATCCTGCCCCCCGCCCGGCGCAGGCGCAGGGCGTTGGCGAGGACGAACACGCTCGACAGGGCCATGGCCCCGGCGGCCAGGACCGGGGAGAGCAGCGGGCCGCCGAAGGGGTGGAGCAGGCCCGCCGCCACCGGGATCAGCGCGACGTTGTAGGCGAACGCCCAGAACAGGTTCTGGCGGATGTTGCGCATCACCGCCCTCGAGAGCCGGATGGCGCTGGCGATGCTCCCGAGGGCGCCGGACATCAGCACCACGTCGGCGCTCTCGACCGCGATGTCGGTGCCCGTGCCGATGGCGATCCCGACATCGGCCTCCGCCAGGGCCGGCGCGTCGTTGATGCCGTCGCCGACGAAGGCCACGGCACCGTGGCGGGCGCGGAGGGCCAGCACCGCCGCGACCTTGCCGCCGGGCAGGATCTCGGCCGAGACCTCGGTGATGCCGAGCTGCCGCGCGACGCCCTCGGCCGCGCCCGCCGCGTCACCGGTGATCATCGCCACGACGAGGCCGCGCGCACGCAGCTCCGCCACGGCCTCGGCGGCGTCGGGCTTGATCGGGTCGGCGACCGCGACCAGGGCGGCGAGGCGCCCGTCGAGCGCCACGTAGAGGGGGCTTCGGCCCTCGGCCGAGAGGCGGGCGGCCTCGGCGTCGAGGGCGCCGGCCGCGATGCCGAGACGATCGAGGTAGCGCCGGGCGCCGACCACCACGCGATGACCGTCGACGGCGCCGGCGACGCCATGGCCGGGCTCGGCCGCGAACGCCGTCACCGTCCCGCGGCCGAGCCCCTTCGCCTGTGCCGCCGCCACGATGCTGCGGGCGACCGGGTGTTCGGAGCGCGATTCGAGGCTCGCGGCCAGGTGCAGGACCATGTCGGTGGCGAAGCCCGGCGCGGCGATCAGGTCGGTGAGGGTCGGGCGGCCCTGCGTCAGCGTCCCGGTCTTGTCGAGGGCGACGACCCGGACGTCGCGCAGGCGCTGGAGCGCGCCGCCGTCGCGGAAGAGCACGCCCATCTCCGCCGCCCGGCCGGTGCCGACCATGATCGAGGTGGGGGTGGCGAGCCCCATGGCGCAGGGGCAGGCGATGATGAGGACCGCGATCGCGTTGACCAGCGCGAAACCGAGCGACGGGCTCGGGCCGAGGGCGAACCAGCCTGCGAAGGTGAGGACGGCCGCGCCGATCACGGCGGGCACGAACCAGCCGGTGACCCGGTCGACCAGGGCCTGGATCGGCAGCTTGGCGCCCTGCGCCGCCTCGACCATCCGCACGATCTGCGCGAGCACCGTGTCGGCGCCGACGGAGCCGACCCGCAGGTCGAAGCTGCCGTGGGTGTTGAGGGTGCCGCCCACCAGCGCGTCGCCGGGCCCCTTGCCCACCGGCACCGGCTCGCCCGTGACCATGCTCTCGTCGACGTAGCTCGCGCCCGAGACCAGGATTCCGTCCGCGGCGACGCGCTCGCCCGGCCGGACCCGGACCACGTCTCCGACCCTCAACCCGCTCTGGGGCACCTCGACTTCGGCGCCGTCGCGGATGACCCGGGCGGTGGCGGGCGCCAGCCCGACGAGGCGCGCGATGGCCGCCCCCGTGCGGCCCCGGGCCCGGGCCTCCAGCGTCCGCCCGAGCAGGATCAGCGTGACGATGAGGACGGCCGCCTCGAAGTAGAGATGCGCCGTGCCGGGGGGGAGCACGGAGGGCGCCAGGACCGAGACGAGGGAATACAGGTAGGCCGCCCCCGCCCCGAGGGCCACGAGGGCGTTCATGTCGGGGTGCCCGCGCAGGAGGTTCGGCAGGCCCAGCCGGAAGAAGCGGGCGCCGGGCCAGGCCAGCACGCCGGTGGCGAGCACGGCCTGGACGAGCCCCGCCGCGGTCGCCCCGAGGGCGCCGTGAACCGCGTGCGCGAAGGCCGGCACGAGATGGCCGCCCATGTCGAGGAGGACGACCGGAGCCGCGAGGGTGGCGGCCCGGACCGTGTCGCGCCGCAACGCCTCCGCTTCCTCCGCCCGGCGGGCCGCCCCGGTGTCGGGTCGCGACCCGGCATCGGGTCCGGCCGGCGCCAGCGGTTCGTAGCCGGCCCGGGCGATGGCGGCCTCGATGTCGGCCCGCGCCACCAGCCCTTCGGGATGGCGGATCTCGGCCCGGCCGGTGGCGAGGTTGACCGAGGCGGAGGCGACGCCGGGCAGAGCCGCCAGGACGCGCTCGACGCGAGCCACGCACGAGGCGCAGGTCATCCCCGCCACCTCGATCGCGGTGACCGCCTCCGGCACGGCGTAGCCGGCACGCCCGATGGCCTCCACCGCCCCGGAGATCGGGCCCGGCAGGCGCAGGCTGGCGCGCCCGGTGGCGAGGTTGACCGCGACCTCCGAGGCCCCGGGCAGCGCCCGCAGCACGCGCTCGACGCGAGCCACGCAGGAGGCGCAGGTCAGGCCCTCGACCGGGAGGCTGACGGGCCGGCCGGGCGCCGGGATGACGGGGTTCAGGGTCGTGTCCATGTCCCTCATGTGGGGATGCCTCCCGAGGAATGGTCAAGGGCGTCCGATCGTCATCGTCCGCTGGCGCCGAACCGGGCGCCGGCGGTTGTCCGAAGGCCCGGACACCGGTGCGGAGTTGCCAGTTTTTGACAGCTTTCCGGCCCCGTGCGACGCTCCGACCATGTCCAACACGCCGACCCGCAACATCGCGCTGACGCACGAGCTGGAAAGCTACATCCGGGGCCAGGTCGCCAGCGGGCACTACGCGAATGCCAGCGAGGTCGTGCGCGCCGGCCTGCGCCTCCTGATCGAGCGCGACCACAAGCTGCCGCGGTCGCGCGGCGTGATCGTCAAGTCCGTGGATCTCGGCTGAGCATGGCCTCGCGCGAATCGAGCAAACCGCACGACGTCCAGGCCGACGTGATCGCGGTGGAGAGCATCGCGGCGGTGCCGACGATCCTCGACGTGATCTGCCGGACGACCGGCATGGGCTTTGCCGCGATCGCCCGGGTGACGGACAAACGCTGGGTCACCTGCAGCGTGCGGGACGAGATCGGCTTCGGCCTGGTGCCCGGCGGCGAATTGCAGGTCGCGACCACGATCTGCGACGAGATCCGGGACAGCGGGACGGCCGTCGTCATCGACCACGTGGCCGAGGACGCGGTGTATTGCGGGCACCCGACCCCGGCGCTCTACGGCTTCCAGAGCTACATCTCTGTGCCGATCCGGCTGCCGGACGGCAGCTTCTTCGGCACGCTCTGCGCCATCGACCCGCGCCCGGCGCAGCTGAACCGGCCGGACATCGTCGGCATGTTCTCGATGTTCGCAGACCTGATCGGCTTCCATCTCGACGCCCACAGGCGTCTGGCCGGGGGCGCCGCGCTCCAGCGCAGCGAAACCTTCGTCAAGGGGATCCTCACCGCGAGCCCGGACTGCGTGAAGGTCCTGTCGGCGGAAGGCCGCGTCGAGTTCATGAGCGCGCGCGGCCTGGAGCTGAACCAGATCGATTCCGCGCAAGCGATCCTCGGCCAGGATTACGCCGGGCTCTGGCCGGAGGAGGAGCGCGACAAACTCCGGGCAGCCATCCGTCAGGCCGCCGCCGGCGAGCCCTCGGGCATCGACGGGTATGCCCCGACGGCCAAGGGCGAGCCGCGCTGGTGGGAGGTCAGCTTCGCGCCGTTCCAGCCCGAAGGGACCGACGTGCTCAAGCTGGTGGGCGTCTCCCGCGACATCACCAAGCGGGTGCGGGCCGAGCGCAGCCGGCAGGACGCCGCCCAGGCCCTGCAGGCCCTGAACGACAACCTCGAGCAGCAGGTCGCCGAGCGAACGGCCGAACTCCGGCTCTCGCGCGACATCCTCGAATCGAGCGCGGCGCCGATCTGCGCCTTCGACACCGAATTCCGGCTCATTGCCTTCAACCGGGCCCACAGCGACGAATTCTTCCGGATCTTCGGACACCGGGTGACACTCGGCGAGGTGTTCTGCGACCTCTTCCCGCCCGACCAGGCGCCGATCATGCGCGGCTTCATGGCCCGCGCCCTCGACGGCGAGACCTTCACGGTCACCGAGGAGTTCGGCGATCCCGATCTGGCCAAGCCCTATTGGGAAGTGTCCTACGCGCCGCTGCGCGACTCGCATGGCCGGATCATCGGGGCCTTCCACTACGCCAAGGACATCTCGGCGCGCCTGCGCGCGGAGGCGGACCTCGCCGTCGCGCAGGAGGCTTTGCGCCAATCGCAGAAGCTGGAGGCCGTCGGCCAGCTCACCGGCGGGGTCGCGCACGACTTCAACAACCTGCTGACGATCATCCGCTCGTCCGTGGATTTCCTGCGCCGGCCGGACCTGCCGGAGGCGCGCAAGCGGCGCTACCTCGATGCGGTCTCCGACACGGTGGACCGCGCCGCCAAGCTCACCGGCCAGTTGCTCGCCTTCGCCCGGCGCCAGGCGCTCAAGCCCGAGGTGTTCGCGTTGGGCGAGCGGCTGCGCGGGGTCGCCGAGATGCTCGACACGGTGACGGGGGCCCGCATCCGCCTCGTGCTCGAAGTGCCGGACGAACCCTGCTTCGTGAAGGCTGACCTGAGCCAGTTCGAGACGGCGCTGATCAACATGGCGGTGAACGCCCGCGACGCCATGGATGGGGAGGGCACGCTGACCCTGCGCCTGAACCGCCGGGATCGGCTGCCGCAGATCCGGGGCCATGCGGGGACGTCGGGCGCGTTCGCCGCCGTGTCGCTCAACGACACGGGCGCCGGCATCGGGCCCGATCAGATCCTGCGCATCTTCGAGCCGTTCTTCACCACCAAGGAGGTGGGCAAGGGCACGGGCCTGGGCTTGAGCCAGGTGTTCGGGTTCGCCAAGCAATCCGGCGGCGACGTGGACGTGGAGACCCGGCTCGAGCACGGCACGACCTTCACGCTCTACCTGCCCGAGATCGCGGTCGAGCCGGACCACGCGGCGCCGCCGAGTCCGACCCCCGAGACCGGTTCGCCGATGGGAACCGGCCAGCGCGTGCTGGTGGTGGAGGACAATCTCGAGGTCGGCCGCTTCGCCACGCAGATCCTGGAGGATCTGGGCTACCGGACCACCTGGGCCGTCAACGCCGAGGACGCCCTGGACCGGCTCGGTTCGGATGGCGGCGGCTTTGACGCGGTGTTCTCGGACGTGGTCATGCCGGGCATGGGCGGCATCGCCCTCGCCAACCAATTGCGCCAGCGCCTGCCCGGCCTGCCGGTCCTGCTCGCTTCCGGCTACAGCCACGTCCTGGCGCAGGACGGGTCCGAGGGCTTCGAACTCCTGCACAAGCCCTATTCCGCCGAACAGCTCGGGCGCCTCCTGCGCAAGCTCACGGTCAAATGCCCGGATGGCCCGGCGAGCTGAGATTCGGGCGGGCGCGAACCGCGCGACCGTCACGTCCGGACGGTTCCTCGAACTCAGGCCCCGGCCCCTCGTTGACTCCGCAAGGGTTCGGGACGGGAGGATGGCATGGCCGAGGCCGCGAAGATCACGGCGCATATGGAGGTCCGGTCGTCCGACGAGCTGCATGTCGGCACGGTCGACCACCTCGACGGGGACGCCGGGATCAAGCTGACCCGGACCGACCCGGCCGCGCATGGCCGGCACCACCACCTGCCGGTCGCCTGGATCGACCATGTCGACGAGCACGTCCATCTCACCGCCACGGCGGCGGACGTGCGGGCGCTCTGGGAGGAAGCCGGCTGATCCAGGGTTCGGACCGGCCGGGCTCGCCTCAGGTGACGAGGTAGGCTTTGTTCATGGTCAGGTTCACGATGACGCCCGCCTCGTCCCAGGTGCGCTCCACCGAGCCGTCGAGCTGCTGCGTCACCGCGCGCTTGAGAAGCCGGCTGCCATAGCCGCCGGGGCCAGTCGGCGCCGTGACGGGCGGACCGCCGCGCTCGGTCCAGGTGATCACGACGACGTCGTCCTGGACCGGACAGGAGACGTCGAGGGTCCCCGTGGCCACCGAGAGGGCACCGTATTTCAGCGAGTTCGTCGCGAGTTCGTGGACCACGAGGGCCAGCGTGGTCGCCGCCGCCTCGCCGACCCCCATCCGGGGCACCGAGACGCGGATGCGCCCGCTGAAGGCCCCCATGTCGTCGTAGGGCGCGAGCAGGATCGAGAGCAGGTCTCCGAGCAGCGCCGCCTTGCCCTGTCCCCCCGGCAGGGGACGAACGAGATCGTGTGCCCGCCCCAGCGCCGTGAGGCGCTGCGTGAGTTCGCGCGCCATGTCCGCCGTCGTGGTGGTCGAGCGCGAGGTGATGGCGGTGAGGGCTGTGGCGATGGAGAGCAGGTTCTTGACGCGGTGGCTCATCTCGCCGGCGAGAAGCTCGTGTCCTTCCTCCGCCTGCTTCCTGCCCGTCACATCGAGGAATATCCCGAACATCGTGCGGCCGACGATCCCGGCATCCTCGCCCTGGCCGCGCGCCGCGATCCACCGGACATCGTCTCCGATCAGGATGCGGAAATCCATTTCATAGGACCCGAGCACCGCACGCGTGGCGGCAAAGGCGGCGCGGACGCGGTCGCGGTCCGCCGGATGGATATGCGACGACAGCTCTTCGAACGTCACCGTTTCCCGCAACGGCCTGCCCCACAGTTCGAACCCTCGTGCGTCCATCGTGAACACGTCCGTGTCGACGTTCCATGCCCAGAGTGCCACGCCGGCGGCAGTGACGGCTAGGCGAAGGTGGTCCGGCTGCCAGACGTGAGGTTGCAGTGGTATTGAGGCCAAGTGGTTATCCGATTGTGAGGGTGATCGCTGCATAGGCCGTAAGGTCCGGATCGGCAATTCGGCATCGGGGCGCAGGGGAGTACCGGCCTG
>NZ_JAQGKL010000043.1 GCF_028290105.1 Methylobacterium sp. | reverse complement strand
AACCAGATCGTGTACAACCTGTTCTACACCTTCGCCAACCGCGGCTTTGCGGCCCTGCGCTTCAACTTCCGCGGCGTCGGTCGCAGCCAAGGCGCCTTCGACCACGGCACCGGCGAACTCTCGGACGCGGCCTCGGCGCTGGACTGGGTGCAGGCGGTGAACCCCGAGGCCAGGGCCTGCTGGATCGCCGGCGTCTCGTTCGGCTCCTGGATCGGGATGCAGCTCCTGATGCGCCGCCCCGAGATCGAGGGCTTCATCTCGATCGCCGCCATGGCCAACCGCTACGACTTCACCTTCCTAGCGCCCTGCCCCTCCTCCGGCCTGTTCGTGCACGGCTCCGAGGATCGGGTCGCCCCGGCCCGCGAGGTCATGCCGGTGATCGAGAAGGTGAAGGTGCAGAAGGGCGTCATCATCGAGCACCAGATGGTGGAGGGCGCCAACCACTTCTTCGACGGCAAGGTCGACGAACTGACCCAGACGGTCGACACCTACCTCGACAAGCGGCTCGGTCCGAAGGACGAAGTGAAGGGCTGAGCGAGGAGCATTTTCCTTCGCGGAACATGAGCTTCCGAGAAGAGATCAGCCCCCCGGAATCGACCGACGTCGGAGGCTGGTTCTCCGGCAGACGCCGGTGCCGGGTGGAACAACAACGGTGGCGGTTCGGGTGCGGTTGCCGGGCTGACCCATGGATCTTCCCGGACCCGGCCGTCTCGGAGCGTCGCAGCCGCGATCCTGCGGTCGAGGCGCTTGCGACGGACCTGCGATGCGCGTCGGCGCAACTCAATCGGCCAGTCGAAGGACGACGGTCAGCATCTGGTTCAAGGTCAGGACGGCCTCGTCCCCGATATGGCCGATGACCGCGCCGCACTTGTCGCGCGGGAGGATCTTGTCGACCAGGACCTGCGATGGAACCCGCAATCCGCTACCGGGCGTCGGGTCGAGGGACAGGCGCATCGCGAAGCGTGCGGGTGAGTAGGGTCACGAGCACGCTATCGGTGTCCTGCAGCCAATCCGATTGCACGATCACGGCCGGACGGGGCTTGCCGTAGGCGCCGGGCGCGGAGACCGTGACGATGTCGCCACGCCTCACGCGTCAGGCCAGTCCGCGGCAGCACCGATGAAGCCGAGGGCCTCCGCGTCTTCCGGTACGCCGCGCAGGACGGACGATTGACGTGCCGCCGCGGCTTGGAATTCCGGAGACTTCGGGTCGAGCACCCAGACGCGCAGCAACCTCATGCCCCGCCGGATCCGTGCCTGTCTGTAGCGCTGGAACTTCGTCAGCCCATCGCTCGAAGCCGCCCTGGTCATGTTGCCTCCGGCGTTCGATCCGACCCTACTCCGATCGATAGCCCTCAACCGGAGGGGTGGCGATGGAGGTCGCGACTTACTTCGCCGCGTGCACCACCGGCACCGCCGGTGCCCCCTCCCATTCCGAATGCGCGGGGATCGACTCGCCCTTCATCACGATGGTCAGTGGACGAAGGCGGGCGTAGTCGCCGACCTTGGTGTCGTAGAGGACCGTGGAGAAGGCCCCCACCGAGACGCCGGTGCCGATCACGACCCGGCCGACCTTCATGATGCGGTCCTCGTAGAGGTGCGTCTGCAGGGCGGAGGTGCGGTTGATGGTGGCGTAGTCGCCGATGGTGACGCAGTCGAACTCGGTGATGTCGGTGGTGAGCATGCACACGCCCTGTCCCACCTTCACGCCGAGCAGCCGCAGCATCCAGGGCAGGAAGGGGGTACCGACGAGGTGCTCCAGCAGGACCTTGCCGGCCAAGCCCCAGTACAACACCGCCACGGCTTCCGTGCGCATGGCCCACCAGGACCACATCGGCTGCATGCCTGGCTTGTAGACGCCCATCAGCAGCCACTTCACCGCGATGACCGTGAAGGACTGGATGAAGGCGATGGCCACGCTGACGGCCACGAAGGTCACGGCGAGGCCGGTCCAGTCCTCCGCCAGGATCGCGGGGTAGAAGTACCAATCGATGGCGGTGATCGCCAGCGTGATGAACAGCATCGGCGAGAACGAGGTCGAGAACGCCTCGAAGATGCCGCGCCGCAGCTTCGGCCCTATGCCGGGCTCGTAGGTCTGGGTGTTCGAGCCGAGATCGACCTTCTGCCGCGAGGGCAGCTTGATCGGCGGCGAGCCGAACCAGGTGTCGCCCGGTGTCATCAGGTGGTTGGCCGGCGGCTTCGACTTGATGCCGATGAGGACGTCCTCGGGGATGACGGCGCCCGGGGGCACCACCGCGTCGTTGCCGACGAAGACGCGCGGCCCCGTATGGACCTCGTGCATCGTCATCCAGCCGCGCCGGACCTCCTCCTCGCCGAACACGACCTCGTCGGCGACGAAGTTGCGGGCCCCGATATCGGCCAGATCGTAGCGGCTGCCGAGGTTGGTGGAGATCTCGGCCCCCTGCCCCATCCGGGCACCCATCAGTCGGTACCAGGCCCGCATGTAGACGGTGGCGAACAGCGAGGAGAGCGTCTCCAGGGTCACTTCCGCCGCGAACGCCACCGCCCATTTGCGCATGTAGAAGCCGCTGTAGATCGAGCGCGTGCCGGAGGTGACGCGTGGCAGGACCAGCCAGCGGATGGCCGCGATGAGGAGCACGGTGCCCGCCGTCATCAGCATGGCGGTGGGCCAGGTCAGCAACGGCAGGTACCAGTGGTAGTCGATGTCGGTGATGTCGCCGAGGGAGTCGTTGAGCTGGTCGAAGATGTAGAAGGCCGGGAAGATCGGCAGCAGGCCGATGGCGGGGATCGCCGCCAGCAGGAAGCCGTAGAGTGCCGCGAAGGCGAACCGGCGCCCGGGCGAGGCCGTGGCCGGCTCCGGCAGTTCCGACGGATCGGCCTCGCCGACCTTGCGCCCGGGCGAGCCGTCCCAGATCTCGGCCCGGCCGACCACGGTGTCGGTGGGGATGGTGGTGAGGTCGCCGATCTCGGCGTGGTCGCCGATGACGGCGCCGGGTCCGATCACGCAGGAGGCGCCGATGGCGACATCCGCGCCGATCTCCACGGGACCGATGATCAGCGTGTCCCCGACCACCTCCGCGTTGGCGATGACGAGACGCCCGCCGAGCGACGCGCCCGCGCCGACGCTGAGCAGGTCGGCGGCCCCGACCTCGATGTCGGAGATCAGGGCATCCCGGCCGATCTTCGCGCCGAGGAGCCGCAGGTAGAACACGATGGCCGGCGAGCCCTGGAGCCACTTGATATGGACCAGCGGCGTCAGGCGCTGGGTCAGCCACCAACGATAGTAATAGACGCCCCAGAGCGGGTAGCGCCCCGGCTTGGTGCGCCCGAGGATCAGCCATTTGGCCGCCACCGCGATCGCGGCCGTCACGGCGTTGATGCCGATATAGACGAGCAGCAGCACGGCGAGCTCGCCGAAGAACCCGAGCCCGCCGCCGGTGAGCAGCAGGTAGGTGACGAAGATCCCGAGCCACTGCGCGGTGGCGAGCGAGATCACGAAGGGCAGGGCCACCGCCTGCGCGAGGCCGCAGAGGAAGCGCCGCTTCAGGGACGGGGCCGGGAAGCTGAGGTCGCGGATCGCCGTCTCGGTGCCGGCGCCGCCGGTCCGCGCGATCAGCGTGTCGGCCATCGCCCGCAGGGTACGCTTCCCGTAGACGTCCTGCAGGGTGATGGCGGCGAGCGCCGGCATCTCGCGCACCGCGCCGACGAAGCGGGCGGCGAGCAGCGAGTGGCCGCCGAGATCGGCGAAGAAGTCGCCCTCGAGCGGAATGGCCTGGTTGCCGAAGATGCGGTTGGCGGCGGCGAGCAGCGCGGCTTCGGTCTCGTTGCGGGGCGGCTCCTGCTCGCCCGAGGTGTCGGCGACCGTCAGGGTGGCGATGCGCAGGGCCTTGCGGTCGACCTTGCCGGAGGTCAGGCGGGGCAGCACCTCCACGGCCTCGAAATGCCCCGGCACCATGTAGGGCGGCATCTGTTCGGCCAGCGTGTGTCGCAACGCCGCCTTGTCGATGGTGGTGCCGCGCTCGGGCACCAGGAAGGCCACGAGACGGTCGACCCCGTCGTCCTGGCGCAGCACCACCGCCGCTTGGTTGATGCCGGGCAGGACCTGGATGCGCGATTCGATCTCGCCGAGCTCGACTCGGAAACCCCGGATCTTGACCTGATCGTCGATGCGGCCATGGAACAGGATGTTGCCGGCCGCATCGAGCGAAACCGCGTCGCCGGAGCGGTAGAGCAGCGGGTCGGCGCCGTCCGAACCGTAGGGGTTCGCGATGAATTTCTCGGCCGTCAGCTCCGGGCGCTTGAGGTAGCCCTTCGCCACGCCCGGGCCGCCGATGAGGAGTTCGCCCTGCTGGCCCGGCGCGAGGAGTTCGAGGGTCTCGCCCGCGACGTAGACCGAATAATTCGGGATCGGCCCGCCGATGGTCACGGGCACGCCCGGCCGCATCTCTGCAGCGGTGGCCACCACCGTGGCCTCCGTCGGCCCGTAGGTGTTGAAGAGTTTTCGCGTGGCCGTCGCCCAGCGGGCGACCAGCGGCTCCGGCAGGGCCTCGCCGCCGAGCAGCACGAGGCGCACGGTGGGCAGGTCCTTCGAAATCATCGCCAGCAGCGTCGGCACCGTGTCGAGGACGGTGACGGATGCGCGCGCCAGGATGTCGGGGAGCGCCTCGACGTCGCCCATCATCGCCGGGGACGCGACGAACAGGGTCGCGCCGACGAGGTAGGGCACCCAGATCTCCTCCATGGAGAGATCGAAGGCCACGGAGGCGCCCTGGAAGACCACGTCATCGGGACGCATGCCGTAGAGCGCGTTCCCCGAGCGCAGGAAGTGACAGATGTTGGCGTGGCTGATGACGATGCCCTTCGGCACGCCGGTCGAGCCCGAGGTGTAGATCAGGTAGGCCGGGTGCTCCGGCGTCAGGCCCAGGGCGCGCGGATCGGGGGTGGGCGCCTCGGCCGGCGTGCCGGCTGCAAGCGCCGCCACGGTCAGGGCCGGCGTGCCGGCGGGGGCCTGGGGCTCGAGGGCGGGCGAGACGAGGAGCGCCTTGGCCTGCGCATCCGTCAGGCAGACCGCGACGCGGTCGGCGGGGGCTTCGGCGTCGAAGGGCAGCCAGGCCGCGCCCGACAGGGTGATGCCGATCTGGGCGATCAGCAGATCCGGCCCGCGCGCCATCCAGAGGCCGACCACGTCGCCCGGGCCGATGCCGCGATGGGACAGGCCGCGCGCGATCTCGGACGCGCGCGCCTCGACCTGCCCATAGGTGAAGGCCGGATGCACGCCGCCGGGGCCCGTACCCGACCCGTCGACGAGGGCCGGATGGTCGGGGCGCGCCCGGGCGCTGTCACGAAAGATCTCGCCCAGGACCTCGTCGCGGATGAGATCGGGGCGAACCGCGCCGCGCAGGACCGCGCGCGCTCCCGACATGGCCGGACGACTGTCGTCCTGCGGCCCGCGCGTCTCCGCCCGGGGCCGGGTCGTCTCGGCGAGATCGCTCATCCGCTGCTCCGCTGTCGGTCCCCGATGGAGGACCGTCGTTTTGGCCGGGTAGGCGCCCGGATCGCGCCGAAATCACGGCGCGTCTAGCACGTTTGGACGACACGCTTGAACCGCGTTTGAACGCCAGGGGCGCGTTCAGGCCCAGCGCCATCCCGCGCGGTCGAGGACCAGCACGCTGCCCTGGCGGATGCCCATGCGCGGCGCATCCCGGATCGTGAGGTAGCCGAGGATCACCAGGATCGCCCGGGCGACGCCGCCATGGGCCACGATCACGGTGGGCCGCGTCAGGCCGGTGACCGCCGGCGCCACGCGCTCGGCCAGCATGGCGTAGCTCTCGCCGGTGCCGCCGGGTGGGCGGTAACCCCAACGATCCCGGTCGCGCGCGATCGCGCCGGCCGGTTCCCAGCGCCGGATCTCGGCCCAGGTCGACCCTTCCCAGGTGCCGAAGCTGATCTCCTTCAGGCGCGGGTCGAGGCGGTATCCGTCCGGGCTGAGATCGAGGGCCGTGCGCAGCGTCTCCATCGTGCGACGGGTTCGCAGGAGCGGGCTCGCGGCAAAATCCATCTCCGCGAGATCGGGGCCCGCGACGGCGGCGAGGCGTGCGGCCACGGCCCCCGCCTGGCGCAATCCCTCGGCGTTGAGGTCGATGTCGCGCTGCCCCTGCAGTCGCCCTTCGGCGTTCCAATCGGTCTGGCCATGGCGGATGAAGTAGATCGGATTCACGACCTCACGCCCCGCCGCGCACCGGAACGGCCAGGCCGGGGCATCGTTTTCGCGCTCACATCCTGGCCCTGCATGCCGGCGGCTGCCACAGTCCCGCCCTCAACCGAGCGCGGAGTCTCATCATGTCGAAGCATCACGGCAAGCATCGACGGGACCAACCGCCCGGCGAAACATCGTCCTCCGCGTTGCAGCGTGACGTTTCGCACCGCAAGACGGGCAAGGTCGCAGGCGTCGACCCGATTCTCGCGCCCGCCGCGACAGGCATCGTCACCGTCCGGCCCGGAACCCGCTGCGATCTCGGCTCGATCGATGCGGATGCCGGTGGCGGGCTCGACAAGGAGGCGGCCAAGGCGGTGCTCGCCACGGAGCGCGCCCGCATCGCCGCCCTCCAGGAGCGCCTCTACGCGGAACACGCGCGCAGCCTCCTCGTGGTGTTCCAGGCCATCGACACCGGCGGCAAGGACGGCAGCATCCGGGCGGTGTTCGAAGGCGTGAACCCGCAGGGGTGCCGGGTCTGGTCGTTCAAGGTGCCGAGCGCGGAGGAGAGCGACCACGACTTTCTCTGGCGCTATCACGCCAAGGCGCCGGCACGCGGCATGATCACCGTGTTCAACCGCAGCCATTACGAGGACGTGCTCGTCGTGCGGGTAAAGGATCTGGTGGCCGAGCCGGTCTGGCGGGCGCGCTACGCCCAGATCAACGACTTCGAGCGGATGCTGAGCGCCTCCGGTACCACGGTGCTCAAGTTCTTCCTGCACATCTCGAAGGACGAGCAGCGGGAGCGGCTGGAGGCCCGGATCGCCGACCCGGACAAGCACTGGAAGTTCGACCCGGCCGACCTCGTCGAGCGCAAGGCGTGGAACGCCTACCAGGCCGCCTTCGCGGACGCGCTCACCGAATGCTCCACCCCGCAGGCACCCTGGCACGTGGTGCCGGCCAACCGGAAGTGGTACCGCAACCTCCTCGTCGCCCGCACCATCGCGGATACGCTCGAGGCGATGGACCCGCGTTTTCCGCGGGCGCAGGCGGATATCAGCGGATTGACCGTGCCGGATTGACGGCGCGGCGTCGCGCGCCTTGCCGCAGGGCCCGCTTCCTCAATCCCGGTCGAGGCTGAGGTCCGGGGCTTCCGGGTTCTTCATGCCGACCACGTGGTAGCCGGCATCCACGTGCAGGACCTCGCCGGTCATGCCCTTGCTCATGTCCGAGACGAGGTAGGTGGCGGTGTCGCCGACCTCGTCGATGGTCACGGTGCGGCGCAAGGGGGCGTTGTACTCGTTCCATTTCAGGATGTAGCGGAAGTCGCCGATGCCGGAGGCGGCGAGGGTCTTGATCGGGCCGGCCGAGATCGCGTTGACGCGGATCTTCGAGGGGCCGAGATCCGCCGCGAGGTAGCGCACGGAGGCTTCGAGGGCGGCCTTGGCGACACCCATCACGTTGTAGTGCGGCATCCACTTCTCGGCGCCGTAATAGGTCAGCGTGAGGAGCGAGCCGCCGTTGGGCATCAGCTTCTCGGCGCGCTGCGCCACCGCCGTGAACGAGTAGCACGAGATCAGGAGCGACTTGGTGAAGTTCGCCTCCGAGGTCTCGAGGTAGCGGCCCGTCAGCTCGTCCTTGTCCGAGAAGGCGATGCAGTGGACGACGAAGTCGAGCCCTTCCGGAAACACCTCGGCGGCAGCGGCGAAGACCGCGTCGATGGAGGCGGGATCGGTGACGTCGCAATGGCCGACCACGTGGGCGTCGAGTTCGCGCGCCAGGGGCTCGACCCGCTTCTTCAGGGCATCGCCCTGATAGGTGAAGGCGAGCTTGGCGCCGTGGGCGGCCGCCGACTTCGCGATGCCCCAGGCGATGGAGCGATTGTTGGCGACACCGAGCACCAGCCCGCGCTTGCCGGCGAGAAGTCCGCCGACGTGATCGTGAACCGGTTGCGTGTCCGCCATGTATCACCTGAACGAGAGCCGTGACGCGGGGGCGCCCGCCCGTCGCGCGACGGCCCGGCGCTCACGCGCCGGGCATCCTTAGCGGAGGCACGCCGGGGACGGAAGGGCGGGATGTTCCGGAGCCGGGGCCCTGTCACGGATCGGGGCGGCGTTCCGGCCGGTTAACCGGTCGGGTCACCCGGCTTTCGCCGCGCGCCGCGCCTTGGCGAACTCGGTGAGGGCCGGATCCTCGGTGCCGGGCAGGGTCACGGCGGTGGTGGCCAGAAGGTCGCCCCGCGTTCCGTCCTTCCGGGGCAGGCCCTTGCCCTTGAGGCGGAAGGTGCGCCCGGAGCCCGTCATGGCCGGGATCTTCATCTCGACCGCGCCGGTCAGCGTCGGCACCCGGATCGGGCCGCCGAGGATCGCGTCCTCGAGCGGCACCTCCACGGAGGCGCGCAGGTCCGCGCCCTCCAGGGTGAAGCGCGGATGGGGCAGGATGCGGATGGTGAGCAGCGCGTCGCCGGGCGCGCTGCGCGGCCCGGCGGGGCTGCCGAGGCCGCGCAGGCGGATGGTCTGCCCGTCGGTCACGCCCTTGGGCACGACCACGTCGACGTCGCGCCCGCCCGGCAGGGTCAGGCGCAGCTTCTCCTCGGACGCCACCTGTTCCAGGGTCACGCTGAGTTCGGCCGCCACGTCCTCGCCCTTGGCGGGGCCGCGCTGCGCGCCGGGCCCGGCGCCGCCCGCCCGGAAGGCATCCCCGAACAGGTGCGAGAATATGTCCTCGCCGATGCCGCCGCCCCCAGCCGGTCCGCGTCCGCGCGCGGCGCTCTCGAAGTCGAAGCCGCCCCCGCCGCCGAAGCCGCCGCGTCCGCCGCCGAAGCCCTCGAAGCCGGTGGCGCGGGGCTTGCCGTCCGCGTCAATCTCGCCGCGATCGAACTGCCCGCGCTTGCCCGCGTCGCCCAGGATCTCGTAGGCGCTGTTGGCCTCCGCGAAGCGGTCCTTGGCCTTGGCGTCGTCCTGGTTGCGGTCGGGGTGATAGGCCTTGGCGAGCTTGCGATAGGCCTTCTTGATGTCGGCCTCGGTGGCGCCCTTGGGGACACCCAGCACGTCGTAGGGATTTCGCATCGGTCTTCAGGATTCTCGGTGCCGCCTGGGGCCGGGCGCCTGCCCGACACCTTCGGATTCGTCTGTCATGTGGACAGTTTGTTGCTTCGCTGCAACGGTCCGGCGTCAGAATCGGCTGCGTTTGGCGCGCCGTCAACGCGCGGGATTGAAACCGTGATCCCACGCGCCCCTCGACGCCGGCGGCCTCCGATCCGTCAGGCGGGCGATTTGGCGGGCCGGACGCGCGTGAGGATCCATTCGCCGCCGGACGGCTTGCAGCCGGTGCCGCGCACGAAGCGCCCGCCCGCCGGGGAGATCACGGAGGCGAGGAAGTCGCGGCAGACGTGATCGTTGGAGACGTAGGGCAGGCCGGTGGGGTTCACCGAGCCGCGCAGGGTCGTCTCCGGGTTGTCCCACTTCACCGGGCGCCCGTTCCCCTGCGGATCGAGGGCGACGGCGAGCGCCGCGTTGGCGCGCCGCCAATCCTCCGCCCCGAGGTCTTTGCCGAACCCCAGGGGACGTTTGTCGATGCTGCCGGTGCTGGTCGGATCGTCCAGCACGGCGACCTTTGCCACGGCCCCTTCGGATGTCCCGGTGGCCGCCGTCGTCTCCTCGCCCTGGAAGGTGATGATCGGCAGGCCGCAGCCGCTCAGGCCGAGCAGCAGGGTGGCCCCGACGAGGGGCAGTGCGCGGCGCGGCACGCCGCGCAACCCTCCGGGTCCCGCGGGCTGCGGGACCACTTTCTCCAAAACGCCTTGGGCTTTACAGTCGCGCCGACGCATTACACCTGATCTCGAACGACGTGTTGGGCCGGATAACGCTCGTGTCCCACGTCGGTGCCCCCGACCCGGATCTCACCACAGGACTACGCCTTGGAACGGTTAAGGATCGATGAGGCCGCCTCCCCCGCCACGGGCCAGGAGGCGCATGACCCCGGCGGCGACTTCACCCGCGCCACGGATCCGTGGGGGCTGTTCGGCACCTGGATGGCCGAGGCGGAGGCAAAGGAACTCAACGATCCCAACGCCATGGCGTTGGCGACCGCCGGGGCCGACGGCCTGCCCGACGTGCGCGTGGTGCTGCTCAAGGGCGTCGATGCGCGCGGTTTCGTGTTCTACACGAACGTCGAGTCCGCCAAGGGTGACGAACTGCGCGAGAACCCCCAGGCCGCCCTGGTGCTGCACTGGAAGAGCCTGCGCCGGCAGGTCCGCGCCCGCGGGCCGGTGACCCGGGTCACGCCCGAGGAGGCGGATGCCTATTTCGCCAGCCGCGCGCGCAACAGCCGCATCGGCGCCCATGCGAGCCGTCAGTCGCGGCCGCTCGCCGACCGGGCGACCCTGGAGCAGGCGGTCGCCGAACTGGCGGAGCGTTACGGCGAGGGGCCGGTGCCGCGCCCGGAGAACTGGACGGGGTTTCGCATCGCACCGGTCTCCATCGAGTTCTGGCAGGACGGGCCGTTCCGCCTGCACGACCGGGTCCGCTTTACCCGAGAGGGCGATGGCTGGCGCGGGGACCGTCTCTATCCGTGAGTGCCGGCGCGCCTTGCTGCGTCGCGGGATGACCCTGGATTTTACGCCCCGCGCCGCTTAGACCTGATCGTGGCGTGGGGGCGATCTCCGGCGGGGCGGTCACGCCGCGCGGGGCGCCTCCCGATCCTGAAGGAACGGTCTTGGCCTCATCCAACGAACGCCGGCGCGTCATGCTGCTCACCGGGGCGAGCCGTGGCATCGGCCACGCCACCGTCAAACGGTTCTCGGCCGCCGGATGGCGGGTGATCACCTGCTCGCGCCATCCCTTCCCCGAAAACTGCCCCTGGGAGATGGGCCCGGAGGATCACCTCCAGGTCGATCTCGCCGATCCGCAGGACACGGTGCGGGGCATCGAGGAGGTGGCCGGGCGCCTCGCGGCGGAAGGCGGCCTGCTCCATGCCCTCGTCAACAATGCCGGCATTTCGCCCAAGGGCCCGCAGGGCGAGCGCCTGGGGGCCATCGCCACCGAGTTCGGCGACTGGCAGCGGGTTTTCCAGGTCAACGTGTTCGCGCCCCTGCTGCTGGCGCGCGGCCTCTGCGAGGAGTTGACCCGGGCCAAGGGCTCCATCGTCAACGTCACCTCGATCGCGGGCTCGCGCGTCCATCCCTTCGCGGGGGCAGCCTACGGCACCTCGAAGGCGGCGCTCGCCGGGCTGACCCGCGAGATGGCCAGCGATTTCGGCCCCCTCGGGGTCCGCGTGAACGCGATCTCGCCGGGCGAAATCGACACCGCGATCCTGTCGCCGGGTACCGACAAGATCGTCGCCGGCATTCCGCAGCGCCGCCTCGGCACGCCGGACGAAGTGGCGAAAGCGATCTACTTCCTGTGCACGGAAGCCTCGTCCTACGTGAACGGCGCCGAACTGCACATCAACGGCGGCCAGCATGTCTGAACCGACAAGGCGCTGCGCGCGCCTCGTCGCGTTCCTGCTCCTTGCCGTGCCGAGCCTGACCACGCCAGGTCTCGCCGACCCGATGGTGACGGTCCTCGACCTGCCCTTCCGCGCCCGCGCCCTGCGCGGGCCGGGCAGCGAGGTCGCGGTCGCCGTGGCGACCTCGGGGCTGCTGCCCCTCGCCCGGCCCCGCAGCGCCAATCCGGCCCAGGCTGCGGCTCCCGCCGACGCGGACGCGCCCATCGCGGTCGTCTGGGGAGACGGGGGCGGCGCGGCCCTGAGCCTCGTCGAGGGCCAGGTGGTCACCACGCTGCTCGGTGCCGAGGCGGTGGAGGGTCTGGCGGCGGCCGAGACCCCGCGCGGCGCCCTGCCGGGCTCCCGGCGCACGGTCTCCGGCCCGTTGAGCGTGCATCTCGCGGGCCCGGTCCCGGCCCTCTCGGGCGGCCCCGAGCAGGCGGCCCAGCTCGTCATCCGCGAACGCCAGCCCGTGGCGATGGGGGGCGAGCCGAAACCGGTGCCGATCGTCGCCACGACGCTCAACGCCGCGCCCGAGGCGGCCTTTGCCCTGCGTCGTCCCCGCATCGCCCGGTTCGCGGACAGGCCCGTGATCGTCGCCGTCACCGTGGCTCCGTCCGGGGGCTCCGCGCTCGCACTCTTCGGCAAGGCCGAGCCAAAGGGCACGTCCGAGACGAAGCCCGACCCCGCCTGGACGCTCCTCGCCCGCGGCGCCTCGCAGGGGACGGCCCCCGGCGGCCAGCCCCTGAAGCCGGCGGCCATCGCTGACTTCTCAGGGTCAGGCCAGCCCCAGATCGCCGCCGTCGCGGCCCCCGATGCCGCCGGCCTGCTGCAGCTCTGGACCCTGGAGGCCGGCACCCTGCGGCTGGCCGGGGAGGCGCCGGGCTACACCAACGTCTCACCCGGCGAGGGCGAGGCGGATCTCGCGGCCCTGGTGGAGCCGGCCAAGGCAGGCCCCGCCGAACTCGCCCTGCCCATCGCGGACCGCAGCGCCCTGGCGGTCCTGTCCCTGAAGGACGGGATCCGCGAGCGCCTGCGCGTGCCCCTGCCGGGGCCTGCCGCCTTCGGGCTCGCCAGCCTCGGGCGCGGACCATCCACGCGCCTCCTCGTCGGCCTCGCCGACGGCCGCATCGCCGTGGTGACCCCGTGAGCGGACCGCAGCGCGACGACGCCGAGTCCCGCCTATTCCCGGCGCGGCCCTTCGTGGGAACCTCGATCGCGGTCCTGCGTGGGGACACGGTGCTCCTCGCCTCGCGCGCCAACGAGCCGATGCGCGGGGTCTGGACCCTCCCCGGCGGCCTCGTCGAGGCCGGCGAGCCCCTGGCGCAGGCGGCCCTGCGCGAGTTGCAAGAGGAGGTCGGCCTCTCGGCCGAGGTGGTGGGCGTGCTCAGCCCCACCGAGATCATCCTGCGCGACGCGGCGGGGCGCGTGCGCCATCACTACGTGGTTCATCCCCACGCCGCCCTCTGGACCGGGGGCGAGCCGGTGGCCGGGCCGGAGGCGCTCGGCGTCCGCTGGGCGACGCTTGCCGAACTCGAGGCGCTGGCGACCACGCCGGGCCTCGCCGGCACCGTCCGCGAGGCCTTCGCCCGCGTGACCCTGCGCCCGGAGCCGCGCGCGTGAGCAATCCGGTGTCGCGTCGGGCGTTTTTCGTGGGCCTTGCCGTGCTGATGGCCCTGTCCGGTCCCGGCCTCGCCCAGCAATCCCGGGGCGGCCAGTCGCGCCCAGCCCCGGCAAAACCCGCCGAGAAGGAGCCGCCGCCCGCCCCCGAGCCGCCGCCGGCTCCCTATGATCGCGACCTGATGCGGCTTTCCGAGATCATCGGTTCGCTGGCCTTCCTACGCGAACTCTGCGCCACGCGGGACGCCGCCGAGTGGCCGGCGCGGATGAAGGCCCTGATGGAGGCCGAGGGCGTTACCCCGAGCCGGCGCGACCGCCTCGCCGGCGCCTACAATCGCGGCTATCGCGGTTACAGCCTGACCTACCGGGTCTGCACCCCCGCCGCGACCGAGGCCGCCGGCCGCTTCGTCGCCGAGGGCGAGCGCCTCTCGCACGCCCTGGCGAGCCGCTTCGGTGGGTAGGTGATGCGGTGGGGACACAAGCGGTGCGCGTTCCACCGAAACGGCGAATTTGAGCGCCGGCGTTAACCGCTTCGCAATTCCTGGCTTTGCGAAC
>NZ_JAQGKL010000311.1 GCF_028290105.1 Methylobacterium sp. | reverse complement strand
TTTCCGAAACCTGCCTGTTCTACATCGGCGGTATCATCAAGCACGCTAAGGCGATCAACGCCTTCACCAACCCGTCGACCAATTCCTACAAGCGGCTGGTCCCCGGCTACGAAGCCCCGGTGCTGCTCGCCTACTCGGCGCGCAACCGCTCGGCCTCCTGCCGCATCCCGTGGACGACGAACCCGAAGGCCAAGCGCGTCGAGGTCCGCTTCCCCGACCCGATGGCGAACCCCTACCTCGCCTTCTCGGCCCTGCTGATGGCCGGCCTCGACGGCATCATCAACAAGATTGATCCGGGTGCCGCCATGGACAAGGATCTCTACGACCTGCCCCCGCGCGAGTTGAAGAAGATCCCCACCGTCTGCGGCTCGCTTCGCGAGGCTCTGCAGAACCTCGATCGCGACCGTGCCTTCCTCAAGGCCGGCAACGTCTTCACCGACGACCAGATCGACTCCTTCATCGAGCTGAAGATGACGGAGGTCATGCGCTACGAGATGACCCCGCACCCGGTCGAGTTCACGATGTACTACTCGCTCTGAGAGCGGGCGGGCCGGGCTTCGCGCCCGGCTTCGCGGAGACGATCCAAGACGCCGGGGTTCCGTGATGGGGCTCCGGCGTCTCGCGTTGTGGCACGGCCGGACGCAGTGTCGTTGTGCCCTCGGACGGCGTCGGAACCGAGCATCGCCGACCGCGCTTGCCGACCCGATACAGCGGGCGGGAACGCGCAATGCCAAAGACCGAGAACGAAGACGCCCCCGCTCGACGCGGCGCCAGCCTGGAGCGCACCAACGCCCTGGTGCAGACCCTCGCGATCATCGCGGCGGGCGCCTGGGCCGTCTACACCTTCATCTACGAGGCCCGGATCAAGCCGGCCCTGAAGCCGCCCGCCGTCTCGGTGACGACGAACTTGGTGCGCGCCGGCGAGCGCGGGCAGCACGTCGCCATCCGCTCCACCGTGACGCGCCGGAACGTCGGGCAAACCGGGGTGCGTGTCCTCGGCATCGTCTACAACGTCACCGGCGTGCGTGTGCGCTTCGCGGAGGCAGGCGGCGGTCAACCTGCGAACCTGAGGCCGGTCCCCGACCGCACCACCACGGCACGGGCCTACGCCTTCGACGGACCGGGTGAAGCGATTCTGCGTGAGAGCCGATTGTTCGCGGGTGCCACGGACGCGGGCGGAGAGCCCTCCGACCTCAATCCGGGCGAGGCTGTCTCGCGCGACCTCATCGTCTACGCCGACTGCGACCACTACGATTTCGTACGTTTCGAGGTGAGCCTCGCCTACACGAAGGCGGACGATCCAGCCGTGCGCCTGCGCTTCGAGACGGCGGCGGACGGCACCCTGGCTCTGCGCCCGCGCGCCGATTGCAAGGCCGAGCCGGAGACCTGCGAGCGCCTGAAGACGACCGACTTCGCCACGGAATTCTCGCTCTGGTGACCTCAGCGGCCCGCGTCGCGGGAATCGGCGGCGGATCAAGATCTTCCCGGTGGATGCCTCGGTTTTCCATGGAACACGAGGCTATCCGACAGCCTTCACCTCAGGCTGTAGGCGTTCCTCGTATCGTCGGCGTCGATCTGCCCAGGCAAGGGGTTGATCGCTGTTCACGATGATATCTGGTGACGGAGTCCTGCGGCACTTTGGTGTTGCCCTGAACCTTGAGTGTTTATGCTGCTTCCTCCCGACGATACGGCTCATCCCCTGGCTGAACGCTTCCGCGATTTCATTCGCCATCGGCCGTTTCCCTGCGTGGGCGCCAAATCGGCCCTGTCGCGCGGGGGCATGACGGTGATCGTGGCGCAGGGCATCGGCACGCCGACGGACGATGCCCGGATCTACGCAGCGCTCCTCGCCTTCGTCTGGCGCTACCGGCAGGCGCCGGAAATGTTTCGCAGCTTCGTCGTCCTGTTCGCGGGTCCGTCGCCCAGCTCCGAGGAGGCGTTCGAGGCGGCCCTGTGGTCGCGGGTGCAATCCCTCTCCGACCATGATGGTCATCTCGGCCAAGCCCATGATTCCCGCGTCGGCGAGGACCCGGAAGACCCGCACTTCTCGGTGAGTCTCGGCGGCGAAGGGTTCTTCATCGTCGGCCTGCATCCGGCCGCGAGCCGGCCCGCCCGGCGCTTCGCCGCGCCCGCGCTCGTGTTCAACCTGCATGACCAGTTCCAGCGCTTGCGAATGGAGGGGCGCTACGAAGGCCTGCGCGACAGCATCGTGGCGCGTGACGTGGCCTTCGCGGGCTCACCCAACCCCATGCTGGCCGAACATGGCGAGCGCTCCGCTGCCCGCCAGTTCAGCGGCCGGGCCGTCCCGGACGAGTGGACCTGCCCCTTCCGCCGTCGCTCCGAGCCGGCCGCCTGGGATGGCGGGGAGGTCATGGCGGCCCTGCGCAAAGGTGCCTTCGTCACCGACGGCAGGGAGGGCTGAGGATGAATACCATCACGCAAGCCCTGCCCTTTCCAAACGTCGAGCCCGATGCGCTGCTCGCCCTCGTCCGGGCGGTGCGCGAAACGGGCTACCGCTTTATCACTGTCACGCCGGCCACCCACGCACGCGTCAACGCCCGGCCGGAGAATGCCCGAGCGAAATCGTTGCGCGATGTGCTCGGCTGGAGCCGTCCCTTCGCACCGGATCTTCTTCCGCCAGAGGTGTCGAGCGCCCTGAAACAGGCCGGCGCACTGGTTCCGCACGGCAACGATCTCTGCGCCACCGTGCGCCTCTCCAGCCTCGACGGGGGCCTCTTCCTGCATTCGGCCTATCCACCGAGCGCCGCCGATGCCGTCTTCTTCGGTCCCGACACCCTGCGTTTCGTGGACGCGGTGCTCGATCATCTTCAAGCCTGGACGGCGCCCGTGCATCGCGCCGCCGATATCGGCTGTGGTTCGGGGGCGGCCGGCATCTGCATCGCCAAGCGCGTGCCGGATGCGGAAGTGGCGCTCGTCGACATCAACCCGGCAGCCCTGCGGGCGGCGGCGGTCAATGCCCGGTCGGCGGGGGCCGGTAACGTCAGCCTTCATCAGAGCGACATGTTACGCGCGGTGGAGGGTCGCTTCGATCTCATCGTCTCGAACCCACCCTTCATGATCGACCGGAGCGAGCGTGCCTACCGTCATGGTGGCGGCCCGCTGGGTGCAAGCCTCTCTCTCCAAGTCATCGACGCGGCCTGCGAGCGCCTGAGCCCCGGCGGCAGTCTGGTGCTCTTCACCGGCTCGGCGATCGTCGACGGGACCGATCCGTTCCGCGAAGCGGCCGGGGCTCTGTGCGCGAAAGCCGGTCTGACTTGGACCTATCGCGAATTCGACCCGGACGAATATGGCGAGGAGCTCGGCGACCCCGCCTATGGCAACGTCGAGCGCATCGCCCTCGTCGTCCTCACGGCAACGCGGGCGTGACGATGGCTGCCGCTCCGCTGATCGATAATTCCAGTGGCGCGGAGTTCCTGCGCGACGTCCTCACGGGCCTCTCCGCGACACCGCGAGCCCTGCCAGGTAAATATCTCTGGGACGCGAAAGGGTCCGATCTGTTCGACCGAATTTGCCAAACTGCCGACTACTACCCGACCCGCCGCGAGATGGCGCTCCTGCCCCAAGTGGCGGCGGAGGTGGCGTCCCAGGTTGGCCCGGGCGCGACGGTGGTGGAATTCGGCAGCGGCGCCAGTCGCAAGATCCGTACCCTCCTCGACGTCCTGGAGGCGCCTGCCGCCTATATCGCCGTGGACATCTCCGGCGAATACCTCGCCGACGCGATCCGCCGTCTGGCACCCGATTATCCGCAGGTCGCCATGCGGGCGGTGTGCGCCGATTACGCCAAGCCGTTCACGCTCCCCATCCCTGCTTCCGGCGGACCCGTCCTGGCGTTCTTCCCAGGGACCAGCATCGGCAATTTCGCACCCGTGGAAGCCGGCGCATTCCTAGCCCGTGCCCGCGAAGCACTCGGCTCCTGCTTCTTCCTCGTCGGCGCCGATCCCACCGTCGAGGCCGAGATCCTGCACTCCGCGTATGGCGGGGCCGATGGTCTGATGTCCGCTTTCCACCGCAACATCCTGGCGCGGATGAATCGCGAACTCGGAACCGATTTCGATCTCGATGCCTTCCGGCACGGTGTTCGGATTTGCGATGAGCCCTTCCGCGTCGAGGCGCATCTCGTGGCGCGCAAAGCCACCAAGGTGCGGCTCGGCGGCACCGTGATCGCCTTCGGAGCCGGGGACAGCATCCGCACGGACACCTCGCACAAATACACGCCCGAAGCCTTCGCGGCCCTGGCCGTGGCGAACGGCTGGGAGCCTGTGCAGCACTGGTTCGGTGAGGCCGGCGGCTTCAGCCTGCACCTGCTTCGGAGCTGATCTCATACCCGCCTTTTGGCCCTACCTGGGAAAGCACGCATGGCACAGCAGGTTGAAGTCTCGCCGGAGGCCGTGATCACGGGCCTGGACGCCGAGGTGGACGAGGCCGGCGGCACCCACGCCATCATGCCGGACCTCGCCTACCGGCGGCTCGCCATCGCCAACGTGGTCCTGTTCGGCTCGGTGGGAGCCGGCGACCGGGGTTGGGTACTGATCGATGCGGGCGTTCCCGGAGCGCGCGGGCGCATCGAGAAAGCCGCTGCTGCACGCTTCGGCGAGGGTGCGCGTCCCGCCGCCATCGTGCTCACCCACGGGCACTTCGATCATGTCGGTGTGCTGGAAGACCTCGCGGAGGCCTGGGACGTGCCCGTCTACGCGCATCCCCTGGAGCGCCCCTACCTCGACGGGTCCGCGTCCTATCCGCCCCCCGATCCGAGCGTCGGCGGCGGGTTGATGGCGCGGATCTCGCCGCTCTACCCGACTCGGCCCGTCGACGTCTCGAAGCGCCTGCGCATCCTTCCCGAGGACGCCACCGTGCCGTCGATGCCGGGCTGGCTCTGGATCCATACGCCGGGCCATAGCGCAGGCCATGTCTCGCTCTGGCGCGCGAGTGATCGCACGCTCATCGCGGGCGATGCCTTCGTGACCACCGCGCAGGAATCCGCCTACGCGGTGGCGGTGCAGGAGCCGGAAATCCATGGCCCGCCGATGTACCTGACGACCGATTGGGAAGCCGCCCGGCGCTCCGTCGAGACCCTGGCCGCTCTTGAGCCCGAGCGGGTCATCACCGGGCATGGGCGACCCCTAGAGGGGCCCGACATGCGTCGCGCGCTCGATGCCTTGGCAAGGGATTTCGACCAAATCGCCGTGCCGAAGCACGGTCGCTACGTCGAGGATCCGGCGATTGCGGCCGATGGTTCCGCCTATCGAAAACCTTGAGGATCGATACGCAACAGAGCTTTCGTTCGAGGTTCAAAAAGCCCACGAAATTTTCTGAATCACCGGCGGAACCATTTCGATCGCTCGGCATTCTGCGGGATGTGAGGCTTATCGCAGCTCACCGGAACGGCGCCGGCTTCGGTGTCCGGCGTCGCTCATCGTCATGTCGCTCTTGAGGAGGATGTGGATATGAGAACCTTCGATCTCGCCCCGCTGTTTCGTTCGTCCGTCGGCTTCGAGCGTCTGTTCGACATGCTCGACCAAGCCGGTCGCGTCGAACCGATGACAAGTTGGCCGCCCTATAACATCGAGAAAGCCGGCGAGGATCGCTACCGGATCTCCCTCGCGGTGGCGGGCTTCGCCCCCGACGAGATCGACCTCGTCCAGCACGACACCTCGCTCCTGGTGACGGGACAGCGAAGGGAGTCCGAGGGCGAGCGGGCCTACCTGCACCGTGGCATCGCCGCGCGCAGCTTCCGCCAGACCTTCAGTCTTGCCGACCACGTGACCGTCACGGATGCGCGGCTGGAGAACGGATTGCTCTGCATCGACCTGGTCCGGGAAGTTCCGGAGGCGTTGAAGCCGCGCCGCATCGCCATCGGCACGGCACGCGACAACGCGCCGACGCGGCTCGCCGACCGGACGAAGCCGGAGGCCATCGCGGCGTAGGCCGTCACCCGGGCAACGCCGGCCGCTCGCGGGTGACATGATCCGTGGGCGGCATCGCGATCTCGTCTTTCGGAGGAGAAATTGTGATGATCTCGATCGACACGATGGTATCCCAAAGGTCTTCCGACGTCCTGGCGCCCTGCGAGGCACCTGAACTCCAGCATCTCGGCCCAGTGGCGCCCGTGGCTGCGCGCATGAGCGGCTTCGATGCCTGGACCGCCTATGCCAATCCGGGGGACCTGTTTCGCCATCCGCGCGAAGTCCTGGCGCATCCGGGCCTGAACCTGTCCGACAAGCGCGGCATCTTGGCCTCCTGGGCGTCCGATGCCTGCGCGGTGGAATCCTGCCCCGGACTGCGCTGCCTCGTCGGCTGCCGGGCGGAGCCGGTGCCCCTCGACGCGGTGCTCGATGCGCTCCGGGCCCTCGACGACCTGCCGGGCGTGGCCGCTCCGGCGGTCCTGAACTGAGAGAGCGGGACGTCATGGCGACTTCCCCCTCTTCGACCCAACGCTTTGAAACGAAACGAATTTCGGGGCGCCGTGGCGGCCTGCCGGACATGGAGCGCGCCCTCCTCAACCCGGCCGCCGCCTTCGCCATGCCGGAGGATGTCCTCCGGCAGAACCGCCTCCTGCCCGGGTGCAAGCGCGAAATCCTGCGCCGTTGGGCCTGGGACGAATACCTGAAGGAGGTCGCGGCCGGCGAAGGCATGGCGGAGGGCGAGCCCTCGCGGCTCGACGCGGTGAAGCGCGCGTTGCTGAGCCTGGGCGAGACCTGGCACCCGCAACCGAGCGCACCGTCCGCGGCCATTCCGGTGAATTTTCCCACGCTCGAAGCCTGCGCGGCCTGATCGCGCGAAGTGCAACATCCTGCGTGGCCGGGCGGTCCGTCACGCGAACTTGTGCAGGATCGCGTGAAACAGGTCACGCATTCTCGGACAGGACGCTCGCCGTACCGTATGCATCGCGAAACGAGCGCCGGACGAACCGGAGCGGCGACACGGTTTCGAGGAGCGAGGCGCCATGCGGAGATCCGGCCATCGTCCAGCCACCGATGCGGGCAGCGTGACGCTGCCCAACCGGCGCGTGGTCCTCGCCCTGCTGGCGTTCGCGGCGTCGGCCCGGTTCGGCCCTGCCTGGGCGGCGGAGACGGCGGGGACCGTCCCCTACACCCCGGAAGCCTTCGCGGCGGCGCAGAAGGCGGGCAAGCCGATCCTGGTCGAGGTCAGCGCGCCCTGGTGCCCGATCTGTAAGATCCAGAAGCCGATCCTGGCCGAACTCCGCCAGCAGTCCCGCTTCCGCGACCTCGTCGTCTTCGAGGTCGATTTCGATTCGCAGAAGGACGTGCTCCGTCGGTTCGACGCGCGCATGCAGAGTACGCTCATCGCTTTCAAGGGCGAGACCGAGACCGGCCGCTCGGTGGGCGAGACCCAGCCCGAATGGATCGAGGGCCTGGTCGAGAAGACGCTCTAGGCCATGGGCACCGGCCTCGGTCTGGCTTTCCTCGCCGGCCTGCTGTCGGTGCTCTCGCCCTGCGTGCTGCCGCTGCTGCCGCTGGTTCTGGGGGCGGCGGCGGCCGAGCACCGGTTCGGCCCCGTCGCGCTGGCCTGCGGGCTGGCGCTGTCCTTCGTGGCGATCGGCCTGTTCGTCGCCACCATCGGCTTCGGCCTGGGACTCGACACCGGCCTGTTTCGCACCGGCGCGGCGATCCTCATGATCGGCCTCGGCCTCGTCCTGCTGCTGCCGGCGGCCCAGACCCGGCTCGCCGTGGCGGCGGGGTCGTTGAGCGACTGGACCGAGCGCCGGTTCGGCGGGCTCTCCACCGCCGGCCTCACGGGACAGTTCGGCGTCGGCCTGCTCCTCGGCGCGGTCTGGAGCCCCTGCGTCGGCCCGACCCTCGGCGCGGCCTCGCTGCTGGCCGCACGCGGCCACGACCTCGCGGCGGTCGCCCTCACCATGCTGCTGTTCGGGCTCGGCGCGGCCCTGCCGCTCGTCCTCCTCGGCACCCTGTCGCGCGCCGTGCTGATGCGCTGGCGCGACCGGATGCTGGGCCTCGGCCGGGGCCTGAAGGCAGGCCTCGGCCTCCTCCTCCTGGTGACCGGATGCGCCATCCTGCTCGGGGCCGACAAGGGCCTCGAAACGCTCCTCGTCGAGGCCTCACCGGACTGGCTGACCCGGCTGACGACGCGGTTCTAAGGGTCAGGACTCGATCGGCCTCCTGTCCGAAGGAGTCCGCAGATCGGAAAACCGTCGAACCGGTGTCGATCGGCGAGTGCTCCGGGCGGAGAAGTGTTCCAGCACTGTGAGTCCGATCCGCAAGACGAGGTCGCCTTCGGCATCGTCGAATCCGGCGGCGCGCCTATGATCCGGACACGGTCGAGTCTGCGGTCTAGGCGGCGGCGCCGATTTGGACGTCGACGAAGCGTCGGGCATCGGATGCCGAAAGTGCTCTGCTGAAGAAGAAGCCTTGCACCTCCGTGCAGCCCTCCTTGCGGACCTGGTTGAGCTGTTCGATCGTTTCGACCCCCTCCGCCGTGATCGCGGTGCCCAGATGGGTGCCGAGGCCGACGACGGCCCTCACGATGGCGGCGGAATCCGGATTGGTGATCTCGCGGATGAACGAACGGTCGATCTTTATCTTGTCGAACGGAAACCGGCGCAGATAGCTCAAGCTTGAATAACCGGTTCCGAAGTCGTCGAGCGCGATACGCACGCCGAGCGCGCGCAGACGGTGCAAGCAGGCGATGACCGACTCGGCATCCTGCACCAGGACGCTCTCCGTGATTTCGAGTTCCAGTCGGGTCGGCGCCAAACCGGAGGCCGACAGGGCTTGCAGGACGCTCTGCTCCAGGCCGGGCTGCTGAAATTGAACCGCCGAGACATTCACCGCGACGCGCAGGTCACGGGGCCAGAACGAAGCCTCGCGGCACGCCTCGCGCAAGGCCCACGCACCGAGCGTGACGATCAGACCCGTCTCCTCGGCGAGCGGGATGAAGTCGGCCGGCGAGACGGCCCCGCGCACGGGATCCTGCCAGCGCAGGAGGGCCTCGAAACCGACGGCCGCGTTGCTCGCAAGGTCGATGACGGGCTGGTAGTGCAGGACGAAGCCGCCGGATTTCACGGCGTCCCGCATGTCGCGTTCGAGACTGTCGCGTGTCGCGATCATCGCGTCCATGCCCGGCTCGTAGAAACGGAACGTGTTCCGACCGGCCGCCTTGGCCTTGTAGAGCGCAATATCCGCGTTCTTGAACAAGCTGTCGGCATCCTGGGTCTCGCCCGACCCGAGCGCGATGCCGATGCTCGCTCCGATGCTCATCGTGGAGCCGTCGATTTCGACCGGCTGGCTCAAGGCTGCGAGGACCCGTTCCGCCACGAGGCCCGCCGCCTGCGGGTCTTCCAGCCAGGACAGGATCAGGGCGAATTCATCGCCGCCGAGCCGCGCCACGGTATCGACCTCCCGGGCCACCCCGGTCAGCCGCTCCGCAACCGCGCATAACAGCTTGTCGCCCGCGGGGTGACCGAGCGTGTCGTTGACGGCCTTGAACCGGTCGAGATCGCAGGCGAGCACCGCAAAGCCGTTGCCGTGCCGCTTCGCGTTCGCAAGCTCCTGGTTGAGCCGGTCGCGAAACAGCAGCCGATTGGGTAGCCCGGTCAGGGCATCGTGGATCGCCATGTGGGCGATCTGAAGCTCGGCCTCCTTGCGTGCCGCGACATCGCGCAGGGAGGCGACATAGCCGTTCAAGGCGCCGCTGGCCGGGTCGCGCGTCAGGCTGAAGGAAATCTCGACCCAGGTGTAACGCCCGCCTTTGCACAGGTAGCGCTGGCACGTGACGACCTGCTCGACGCGTCCGCTGGTCAGATCGTCCAGAATACGGCCGTACGCTTCGGCTTCGTCCGGGTGCACGGATTCCAGCGGCCGCGTTCCGACGAGTTCCTCCGGCGCGTAGCCCAGCACCGTGCTGGAGGCGGGCGAAACGTATCGACGGGTCGTATCGAGGTCGCACCAGATGATGACGTCGGTCGTGTTTTCCGCCAGCAGGCGGTAGTGAGCCTCCGCCGCGCGAGCGATCTTTTCCTTTTCCAGCAAGGTCCGGTTTGCGTCCGCCAAGGCTTCCGCATGCCGGCGGTCGCGTCCGAGCACGCGTAGCCGAAGCATCAGGAACGCGAGGAGCAGGGCCGTGATGCCGAGACCGGCCGCGACGGCGCGTTGCCGCTCGCTCCGGAGAGGAATCATCACCTCGTCGAGCGACTTGCCGACGGTGACGATCAGAGGCAGCGAACCGACGGTCCTGTAACCGACGATGCGCGTGACCTGGTCGAAGACGCTCTGCACCTCGTAGGTGCCGGCGGAACGTTTCAGAAGCTGATAGAGAACGCCCTCGCCGGTCCCGTTCGAGCTGACGTTCCGCTCGTACATCCCCTCAACGTGCGGGTAGCGCGCGCGGATATAGCCGTCATAGCCGAACAGCCCGATGCTGCCCTCGGACCCGACATCGACCGCCTTGAACTGGTTCGACAGGTAGTCGGGATCGATGGAGGTCACGATCACGCCGGCGAAGCTGCCATCCGGCCGGCTGAGGCGACGCGCCGTCTGGAACACGTATCGACCCGTGAAGCGGCCCGTGAGGGTGCGGTCGATATAGAGCCCCGGATCTTTCCCGGCCGCGAGGGCCTGAAAATAGGCCCGGTCCCGAACATTGAAGGTTGGAAGTCCGGGCGCCAGGGGCGTCCGCGAGGCCTGAAGCTCGCCCGCCACGTCGTACATCGAGACCTGGGTCGTCAGTTCCTCGAGCGAGGTCGCGCGCCTCAGCCATGCGGCGAGATCGAAGGCGTCGGGATCTTTCCGGAAATCTTCGGCGATGAACTGCATCACCTGGTCGACCCCGGCCAACAGGCGCTCGACGTGCTTTTCGACGCCGATTGACAGGTTGACGGCGTCGCGATGCGTCTGCTCGCGGATCGTCCGCTCCCGGGATTGCAGATGGTAGGCGAGACTCGCCCAGACGAAGGTCACGGCGGCCATCGTCGCGAAAATGAAACCCGCCCGCGACCATCCGAAGGAAGAGGGTGTGGGCTGAGCAGCAAGGCCCGTTGTCATCGGCGAGCGCTTGATGCGGGGTGACACGGATAGAGACCCCGGGTGATTAGCCTTCCAACGGTCCAGGCCCGTCGGATACGAAAGGGCTCATCTTGTACACATCAAGGAGCTTACAAATCGTTGTGCTGGTTCCAGGATGACTGGCGGTCTTCGCTCCGTAATCACCAAGTCAATATTTGCGCCCGGACATTGCAACGCGAGACTTCATCAACCTGCGGTCAACCGCAGGTCGAGACGATTTACCCCGCCACGGCGCGGTCCGCACGTCGATTGCGGATCAGCGAGACGAGCGCTCCGACGATGATGGCCAGGATGGCGAGGGCGATGACCAGCAGGGTGATCGTCCGGTTCCAGAGGGTGTCGAGGGCGAGGTCGGTGGTGACGAGCTCGGGGCGGGCCGGGTCCGCCATCACCGCGAGGCGGTAGCCGCCCACGTGCAGGCCGGAGAAGACGTAGTTCACCCGCCGGGTCACGATTCCGGTGCGACCGGGCACGCTGAGCGTGGCATCGCAGATGTGGAGGATGACCTTGGCGCTGCACGTGCCGTCGCTCACCCGGCCACCGGCCACCGGCCGCGCGGTCTCGCGCACCTGCCAGTCGGAGACCACCACCGGTGCGGTGTAGACGGCGCAGGCCGCCAGGAGGGCACAGAGGGACGCCACGCCGAACAGGACCCAGGCCGTGTTGGCCCAGCCCTGGCCGGACGAGGGCAGGCGCGCGGGTCCAGGTTGGCCGGCGAGCGCGGGCACGCCGCCGGCCATCGCGGCCTCGCGACCGGGCGGGCGGGTGGCTCCCTGTTTCTCGGCCAGGATCCGCCGGGCCTGCGCCATGGCGCGGTAGCGGCCCAGGGTGTCGGCGAAGTCCTGCGGCTTCATCCTGCGCGGCAGGGCGAGGGCCACCGTGACGACCCGGCGCTTGGCATCGAGCGTCACGCCGCGTCCGCCCGGGACGCGCTCGGGAAACGGGGCGTTTGGCAGCAGCAGGCGCGTGGCGAGGCCGGTCCGGTTCACGGAGATATCGAGATCGGCGACGTCGTCCCAGGGGATCGTCCGGTCGAGGCCGGGCACCGCCAGCCCCTCGGGGCGAAGGACCAGGGTGATTCGCTCGCCCCGCCAGAGGCGGTAGGCACCGAGCGCGCCGAAGAGCGCGCCAAGGACGAGGGCCACGCCCGCGACGAGGCGGGCCTCCCCGCTCGAGAGCCCGGGGAAGCCGAAGAGGGCGAAGGCCAGCGCCACGGCGCCGAACAGGGCGGCGGTCCCCACGAAGACGAAGGCGGCGGGACGGCTGTTGTCGCGCAGCACCAGATCCTCGGTGTCGACGCCCGCGGCGGTCGCCTCCAGATGGGCGCGGACCGCGTCCTCATGGGCCCGCACCGCGCCGACGAAATCGGCGGTCGCCGCCCGGCTCAGGGCCCCGGAATCGGCGAAATAGGCGCCGAGCTGCCCCAGCGCGTGCGGCGGCGGCGCGGCGGCGGCGGCGGCCAGCAGGGCGGGTTCGAGCGCCACACCGAGGGCGGCCACGCGCTCGC
>NZ_JAQGKL010000033.1 GCF_028290105.1 Methylobacterium sp. | reverse complement strand
CACAAGAGCGCGGCGGCTCGGGAACGCGCCTCAGCCGGCGATTTCCTTGGCGGCCGTGAGCATGTCCTTCATCGCGTCGGCGGCCGCCTGGTAGGCGGGCGTCCCGACATCCCAGTTGCTCGCCTTGAGCGCCTCGATCATGCGGCCCGCTTCCGTGAGCGCACGGGTCTCGGCGGCGCTGAAGCGGCCGAAGGCCGGGTGCGAAGCCGGGGCGGTGCCGGCGAGGCGCTGGCTAATGCTGTCGCCCACCTTGCCGGTGAGGGTCGCCACCGCGGAGTCCGGCTGGGCGAGGCCGACAAGGATGCGCGCGAGCTTGCGCTTCCAGGCGCCGACATCGGCGGGCAGGCGGACGAGGGCGTAGACCGGCACCTGGCGCGCGCCCGTGTCGAGGGCGGTCTGGCCGACGGCCTCGGCGCGGACGAGGCGGTTGGTGATCTTCTCGATCTCTTCGTGGGTCTTGGCGGCCTTGGCGGCGATGCTCTGGACGCTCGTCGAGATCTCGCCGGTGGCGGCGCGCTGCTGGCTCAGCATCTGCGAGATGGCCTGGTTCAGGTCGCTCGCATGGGCGATGCGCGCGTTGGTGTCGGCGATGCGCTGCTCGAGATGATCGACGATGGAGCGGCCGGAGGTGACGGCGTTGCGGCTTTCGCCGACGGCGTCCGAGATGGTGCCCATCTCGGAGGTCAGCGTGCTGAGCAGGCCCCGGATCTCGCCCGTCGACTTGGCGGTCTGGGCCGAGAGCGCCTTGACCTCGGCGGCGACCACGGCGAAGCCGCGTCCCGCCTCGCCGGCCCGCGCCGCTTCGATCGTAGCGTTGAGGGCGAGCAGGTTGGTCTGCGCCGAGATCGCCGCGATCGCCGTCGCCATCACCTCGATCTGCGCGATGGCGCGTTCCAGCACCACCACCCGATCCGCGATCTGGCCGGTGCGCAGGTCGATCTCGTGCATCGCCGCGCGCGCTTCCTGCGCGTCGCCGATGCAGGATTGCATGGCGGTGAGGGCGTCCTGCGCCACCGTGACGACCGTGTCCGAGGTCTGGGCGACTTCCGCCACCGAGGCGGCCATCTCCTCCGTGGCGCCCGCGATGGTCTGGGTGGCCCGTGCCACCTCGCCGACGTCGTAGGTCATCCAGCCGGTGTTGGTGGCGGCCTCCGAGGCTTCGCGCGCCACGGCGGCCGTGCTGCCGAGGCTGCGCAGGAGGTCCGCCTCGCGTCCGGCGTGGAGGCCCTCGAGGGCGCTCCGCAGCGGGCCGGCGGGCAGGTCGACGGCGTTCAGGTCCTGGCTCGCCATCAGGGCATCGACGGCCTTCGCCAGCCGGGCCTCGTCGGCGGGTGCGCTGTGACCCGACACGACCGCCACCGGCGGCTGCTTCTTTTCGGATCGGGCGAAGGAAAGTCCGAGCATCGATGGTGATCCCAACAGGCGTTTGCACAATGCCTACGCTCCCAAGATTAATGCACCCTTATGGATGTCGACTTTGGAGCGAACAGTTCTTTCGTGGACATCGCCAACAGCCTTCGCCCGGGGGACATCACTGCAGCAGTCTCCACGTCGTCCACAACCGGTACGTCGTGAAGCAGCAACCGCCGATATTGAACGCCCAGACCCGATTACGAAACCTGCGCAACTCAAGATTGTGATGGATACTGCATTCATTCGGATGACAAAGATCAGTCCCGGACGGTCGCGCGGGCAGCAAACGCAGAGTGTCCTGAAGTATCGGCATCGACGGTCTTGGCGCCGGGGCAACGCGGCGGAGCGGTCCACGACGCGTCCCACGGGCGGCATGCGGCCCTAAGCCCCGACCCCTCGAGGGCACGCAGGGCGGCTCCGGCGATTCACCCCAGGCGAAGGCCGGACCGACCGGCCGCCACCAGACCCGGAGCCCGATGTGACCGCAGCGACGAATCCCGTCCCGATCCTGCCCCTCGCCGATGGACGCGCGATCCCGCAACTGGGTTTCGGCGTCTACCAATTGGCCGACGCGCAAGCCCCCGAGATCGTGGCCCAAGCGATCGAGACCGGCTACCGCTCCATCGACACGGCCGCGATCTACGGCAACGAGGCCGGGGTCGGCCGGGCGCTACGCTCCAGCGTCGTGTCCCGCAGCGATCTCTTCGTGACGACGAAGCTCTGGAACGAGCGCCAGGGCTTCGACGAGACCCTGCGCGCGTTCGACGAGAGCCTCGCCGCGCTCGGCCTCGACGACGTCGATCTCTACCTGATCCACTGGCCCTGCCCGGACCGGGGCCGCTATCTCGAGACCTGGAAGGCATTCATCCGGCTGAAGGAGGAGGGCCGGGTCAAATCCATCGGCGTGTCGAACTTCCAGCCCGAGCACCTCGACCGGATCATCGGCGAGACCGGAATGGTGCCGGTGGTCAACCAGATCGAGTTGCATCCGCGCTTCCAGCAGCACGCCCTTCGCGCCGTCCATGCCCGACACGGCATCCTCACGGAATCCTGGAGCCCCCTCGGCCAAGGCAAGGAACTCGACGACCCCGTCCTGGCCCGGATCGCCCGAAGCCACGGGCGGACGCCGGCACAGGTGGTCCTGCGCTGGCACATCGAGAGCGGGCTGGTGGTGATCCCCAAGACCGCGACCCCGGCCCGCATCGCCGAGAATTTCGATCTGTTCGGATTCGGCCTGACGGCTGAAGATCACGCCGCGATTGCCGGCCTCGACAAGTCCGACGGCCGGATCGGGCCAGACCCGGCCACGTTCGGGTAAAACGCACCCCGTCGCGCCATCGATGGCATGAGGGGGTTTTGGGCCGGCCGGTCGCCGGGATCAGGCGGAGCGGGACAGCGGGACCTCGCGCGGGCCGATCATCTCGGCCTTGCGCTCCAGCAGGGTCGGGGGCGGCACCGGGGCCTCGATGGTGCAGATCACCCCGGCGGCGGCGAAGTGCAGCTGGACCTCGCCGTCGAGTTCGCGGGCGAGGCTGCGCTCGATCAGGCGGGAGCCGAAGCCCGTCCGGGTCGGCGGCGCGACGGGCGGCCCGCCGGCCTCGGCCCAGCGCAGGAGCAGGCGCGTCTCCGGCTCGCGGCTGATCGTCCAGGTGATGGCGACCGTGCCGCCCTCCTGCGAGAGGGCGCCGTACTTCACCGCGTTGGTGCCGAGTTCGTGCAGCGCCATGGCGATGGAGAGCGCGAGGCGCGGCGGCAGCCGCAGGGCCGGGCCCGAGACGATGAAGCGGGAGCGCTGGCCCTCCGTGGCATCGAGCGGCGCGATGGCGTCGGCGACGACGTTGCCGAGTTCCGCGCCGTCCCAGCTTTCCCGCGTCAGCACGTTGTGGACCCGCGCCAGCGCCAGCAGGCGCGCCTCGAAGGCCGCGCGGGCGGCCGAGGCCTCCGGTCCTTCGAGGCGGCGCAGGGACTGGCCGGCGATGGATTGCACCGTCGCCAGGGTGTTCTTCACCCGGTGGTTCAGCTCGTGGATCAGCAATTGCTGATGCTCGGCGGCGCGCTTGGCGTCGGTGATGTCGACGTTGCAGCCGGTATAGCCGAGGAAGTTGCCGGTATCGTCGGTCCGCGGCACGCCCTCGCAGCGCAGCCAGCGCACGATGCCGTCCCGGTCGATCACCCGCACATCCGCCTGGAAGGGCGTGCGCGACGCGAAGGCGTTGCGAAACAGGGTCGTGAAGCTCTCCAGATCCTCCGGAAAGATGATCCGGCGCCAATCCTCCCCGGTCAGCACGGCGGCGGTGTCGACGCCGAACAGGTGGTCGAAATGCATGTTGGCGAAGCTGATCCGGGCAGCCTCGTCGGTCATCCAGATCAGGGCCGGCGCGGAATCGGCCATGTGCCGGAAGCGCGCCTCGCTTTCCCGAAGGGCGCTCAGGCCGCGCTCCGTCTCGGCGAGCGCCCGGTCGCGCTCGTCGCTGCGGGTGCGCAGGCGCAGCGAGGCATCCGCCAGCACGTCGCCGAGGCGCCGGATCTCCTGGATCGGCGAGGTGATGCGGGGGATCGCCTCGCCGCGCGCCAGGGCGGGGCCGGTCGCCGCGAGCCGCCTCAGGGGCTGGGAGACACGCGACCACAGGTGCACCGCGAGGATGGAGGAGGTCGCCATCACCAGGAGGCCGAAACCGCAGAAGGCCCAGATCCACTTGCGCAGGCGCGCATCCACCAGGCCCTGCGGGATGACGGCGACGGCCGTCCAGCCCGTGAGGCGCGAGCGGGCCTCCACCACCGTGACGGGCTTCATCTGCCGGTCCTTGCCCTCCCAGACCCCCGGTGTCGCGGTCTGGTGCTGGCGCAACGTCGCGAGACGCGGCGTGCCGATGATCGATTCGAGCTTCGGCACCCGGGCGAGGACGAGGCCATCGCGGTCCGAGAGCCCGGTGGACCAGCCCTCGACGCTTTCACGCCCGACCAGGGCCTCGAGGCGGCTGAGCGGAACCGTGAAGCTGATGATCGAGCCCACGCCGCTTTCGCCGAGCACCGGAACGGCGACGACGTAGCTGGCATCTTCCGGCTTCATGCCCTTGATGAAGCCGGAGATCATCGCCCGCTGCCCGCCCGAGGCCAGATCGCGGTCGATGGGCAAGGGGCTGCGCGGCAGCGGCGCCCCGCGCGGGACGGCGGTGTTGATGAGTTGCTGGCCGTCCGGCCGGCGCAGGAGTAGATCGAGGCCGACCGCATCGCGGACCAGCCGGGCCTGGGCATCGAAGCTGTCGAGTTCGTTGTCCTTGAGGCGCGGCGAGGTCGCGAGCGTCTGCAGGACCGAGACGAGGCCCGCGGTGTCCCGGTCCACCGAGAGGGCGATGCCCCGGACGGTCTCCCGGGCATCCTGCTCGAACCGGGCCCGCTCCGTACCCGCATAGCGCACGAGGAGAATGCCGGTGAAGATCAGCCCCGGCCCGATCAGCGCGATCACGAGCGCCACGAGATAGATCTGCGTCGACAACCCGTGCTGGCGGATGCGGGCGATGGCGCGCACCAGGGGCGCATGGCGCCACCACCAGCGCCAGCCCACCGTCTCGCCCAGGATCTTCTTTCGCTCGGGCTCGCTCATGGCCGGTCGATATGGCCGAGGTCGCGTTCCGGCGCGAGGCGGTCGCGCACGCGCTGCTTCAGGGTCCTCACGTCGGGGAAGCCACCGTCCTCGGTGCGGTCCCAGATGACATCGGCTCCGCACCGGATCACGAAGACCCCGCCGCTGCCCGGAATCAGCGCGACCTCCCCGAGTTCCTCCCGGAACGTCGACAGGAGTTCCTGCGCCATCCATCCCGCCCGCAGGAGCCATTGGCACTGCGTGCAATAGGTGATGGAAACCCGCGGCTTCTCGGGCGATGGGCGTTCGATCTCGTCCATGGGCGGGTAGAGCGGACATTCACCGGGTTGTTGTCAACCTCGTCGTCGGAGGCCGACACGGGCCTCGCCGCCCGGAAATCGCCGTTCCACGGCCGCGCTTTCCACCGGAACACCTTTCGGTGAGCGCCCGACTGACTATCTGTCGCAGGACGCAGGGCCTAAGGCTCACGCGCTGCGAGACCGGTGTTTTTGGGGGAATCACGTCATGCGTTCAGGTGCCGCCATCATCGAACCGGGTTCCGGCCAGGCCTGGTTCGACAGGGCCAAGGCCGTCGTCGCCGTTCTGATGCTTGCCGTCACCCTGGGCGGCTGCGGCGCGATCAATCGGGTACCGACCCTGGAGGAGCGCGCGAAATCCTCGTGGAGCGAAGTGCAGAACCAGTACCAGCGCCGCGCCGACCTGATCCCGAACCTGGTGGAGACGGTGAAGGGCTACGCCCAGCAGGAAAAGGATGTGCTGATCGGCGTCACCGAGGCACGCGCCAAGGCCAGCAGCGTCAAGGTCGATGCCTCGACGGTGAGCGATCCTCAGAAGTTCAAGGAATTCCAAGACGCACAGAACCAGCTCTCCGGCGCGCTGGGCCGACTCCTCGTCACCGTGGAGCGTTACCCGGACCTGAAATCCAACCAGAACTTCCTGGCGCTGCAATCGCAACTGGAAGGAACCGAGAACCGGATCGCGGTGGCGCGCCGCGACTACATCGGGGCGGTTCAGGAATACAACACCGAGGTCCGCACCATCCCGGGCCGCTGGATCGCCGCCTGGTTCTACCCGGACGCCAAGCCGATGGAGACCTTCACGGCGACGCCCAACGCCGACCGGCCGCCGAACGTGAAGTTCTAGTCCGCCGTGCGGAATCCCGTCGCGGTTCGCGATCGGCTCGTGTCGGGGCCCCAGGTGCGCCTCGGATTCCTGGTCGCCCTCTTCCTGGCGCTCGCGAGCTTCGCGGCCGGGGCCGACGAGCCGAGCTTCCCAGCCCTCTCAGGCCGCGTGGTCGATGCCGCCGGCATCCTGAAGCCGGAGGAACGGGCGAGCCTCGAGGCGAAACTGAAGGCCTACGAGGAGAAGACGTCCGATCAGGTGGTCGTCGCCACGATCCCGAGCCTGCAGGACCGGACGGTGGAGGATTACGCCAACCGCCTGTTCCGCGCCTGGAAGCTCGGTCAGGCCAAGACCAACAACGGCGCGTTGCTGCTGGTGGCGCCGAACGAACGCAAGGTCCGGATCGAGGTCGGGTACGGCCTCGAAGGCGCGCTCACGGATGCCCTCTCGAAGGTCATCATCACCACGGCGATCGCCCCACGCTTCAAGACCGGCGACTATGCCGGCGGCATCAATGCCGGCGTGGACGCGATGCTGTCGATCCTGGCCGGCGACGCGGAGGAATGGCAGCGCAGGGGCAAGGTGCGCAGCGACGAGGCCGACCCCGGGCAGGTCATCGTCTTCATCATCCTGTTCTTCATCATCGTTCTCGTCGTCTACCGGATGAACCGGGGCGGACGCGGGGGCGGGGGCTTCGTCATCCTGCCCGGGCCGTCCTCGGGCGGCTGGAGCGGCGGCGTCTCCGGCGGGTTCGACGGGGGCGGATTTTCCGGCGGCGGCGGCTCGTCGGGCGGCGGAGGAGCCTCGGGTGACTGGTAATGCGTCCGATCTCCTCGGCGGGGACGCCTGCGCGCGCATCGCCCAAGCGATCGCGCGGGCCGAGGCCGAGACAGCCGGCGAGATCGTCGTGCTCGTGGCGGCCCGGGCGGGCGTCTACCGCTCGGCGCCGCTCCTGCTCGCCCTGGCCTGCGGCCTCGCGGTGCCCTGGCCGCTCATTCTCCTGACACCCTGGAGCGCCGCCTCGATCGCGCTCGCCCAGGCCGCACTGGTGGCCCTGGTGCTCCTGGCGTTTTCGCATCCCCGGGCGCGCCTCGCCCTCGTGCCGCGCGCAATCCGGCGCGCGCGAGCCCACGAGGCGGCCCTGCGCGAGTTCACCACGCGTGGGTTGACCGGGACGCGAGGGCGCACCGGTATCCTCATCTATGTGGCGAAGGCCGAAGGCCATGCGGAGATTGTCGCCGACCGGGGCGTTGCTTCCCGCGTTTCCGCGGTAGCCTGGTCGGAGGCCATCGAAACCCTGCTCGCGGCGCTGCGCCGGGGGGACGCGGAAGGTGGCCTGATCGCGGCGGTCCAGGCGGTCGGGGCCATCCTCGCCCGCGAACTCCCCCCGGAGGCGGTGCCCGTGGACGCACTCCCGAACCGCGTCATCCTCGTCGGCTGAGGCGCGCGCCAGGAGCGATCGGCGGTAACAAAGGCGAAATTTGTTATTCAAACAGGGGTGTTCGGGTGCAACACGGCTCTGGCCCTTCGGCAAAATTCGCGCCACAAGGGGCTTGACGATCTGCCATCAAGGACAGGTCGCTGGAGCGAGACGTCATGAGTGCGATTACGAAGCACGGGCCCTGGGCCCTTGTGGGAGCGTTGGGCGCCGCCGCCCTCGCCATCGTCGCGACCACGCGGGGCGAGACCGTCAACGCCCTCTGGATCGTGGTGGCCGCGGTCTGCGTGTACCTGATCGCGTATCGCTACTACTCGCTCTTCATCTCCGAGAAGGTGATGCAGCTCGACGAGCGGCGCCAGACGCCCGCCCACCGGCACAATGACGGTCTCGACTACGTCCCCACCAACCGCAACGTCCTGTTCGGGCACCACTTCGCCGCCATCGCGGGCGCGGGCCCGCTCGTCGGCCCCGTGCTCGCCGCCCAGATGGGCTACCTGCCGGGCCTGCTCTGGATCCTGGCCGGCGTCGTGCTGGCGGGCGCGGTTCAGGACTTCATGGTCCTCTTCATCTCGATGCGCCGCGACGGCCGCTCGCTCGGTGAGCTGATCCGCTCCGAACTCGGGACGATCCCGGGCGTCATCGCGTTGTTCGGCACCTTCATGATCATGGTGATCCTGCTCGCCGTGCTGGCGATGATCGTGGTCAAGGCCCTGGCAGAGAGCCCCTGGGGCACCTTCACGGTGGCCGCCACCATTCCGATCGCCATGCTCATGGGCCTCTACGCCCGCTACATCCGTCCCGGTAAGGTCGGCGAGGTCTCCATCATCGGCTTCGTGCTGCTGATGCTCGCCATCGTCTACGGCGGCAACGTCGCGGCCGACCCGTACTGGGGGCCCGCCTTCACCTTCACCGGCACGCAGCTGTGCTGGCTTCTGATCGGCTACGGCTTCATCGCCTCGATCCTACCCGTCTGGCTCCTGCTCGCCCCGCGCGACTACCTCTCGACCTTCCTCAAGATCGGCACCATCATCGGCCTCGCGCTGGGCATCGCGTACGTCGCCCCGCACATGCAGATGCCGGCCGTGACCAAGTTCGTGGACGGCAGCGGGCCGGTCTGGGCCGGGTCGCTGTTCCCGTTCCTGTTCATCACCATCGCCTGCGGCGCGGTCTCGGGCTTCCACGCCCTGATCTCCTCGGGCACCACCCCGAAGCTCATCGACCGTGAGAGCGACGCGCGCTTCATCGGGTACGGCGGCATGCTCATGGAGAGCTTCGTGGCCGTGATGGCCCTGGTCTCGGCCAGCGTCATCGAGCCGGGCATCTACTTCACGATGAACTCGCCCGCCGCCCTCGTCGGCACCACCCCGGAGAGCGCGGCCGCCGCGGTCACCAAGCTCGACCCGGCCTTCACGATCTCGCCGGAGCAGATCGCCCAGACGGCCAAGGACGTCGGCGAGACCTCGATCATCTCCCGCGCCGGCGGCGCGCCGACCCTGGCGGTCGGCATGGCGCACATCATCTCCTCGGCCATCGGCGGCAAGGGCATGATGGCGTTCTGGTACCACTTCGCCATCCTGTTCGAGGCGCTGTTCATCCTGACCGCGGTGGATGCGGGCACACGGGCCGGGCGCTTCATGCTGCAGGACCTGCTCGGCCTCGTTTCGCCGCGCTTCAAGGACACCACCGCCTGGGTGCCCAGCATCCTGGCCACCGCGCTCTGCGTCGGCGCCTGGGGCTACTTCCTCTACCAGGGCGTCACCGATCCGCTCGGCGGCATCTACACCCTGTGGCCGCTCTTCGGCATCTCGAACCAGATGCTGGCCGCCGTGGCCCTGACCCTCGCCACCGTCGTGATCTTCAAGATGAAGCGTGAGCGCTACGCCTTCGTCACGATCATCCCGACCGTGTGGCTCTGCATCTGCACGCTCACCGCCGGCTGGCAGAAGATCTTCTCGGCCGACCCGAAGATCGGCTTCCTCTCGCACGCCGACCGGTTCTCGGCGGCGATCGCTGAGGGCAAGGTCCTGGGCCCGGCCAAGAACATGGCCGACATGCACAAGATCGTCTTCAACGACCGGATCGACGCCGCGCTCGCGGTGATGTTCGTCGGCCTCGTCGTCGCCATCGCGGTCTTCGGCATCATGGCCTGCGTGAAGGCCTATCGCGCCGACCGCTGGACCGCCCTGGAGAGCGGCGGCCCCCTGGCCGTCCCGGCGGAGTAGGCACCATGGCGCTGTCGTCGACGGAATTGCGGGACCGTCTCAAGACCTTCTCGAAATGCGTCTGCGACGGCGCCCGCCTCATGGTGGGGCAGGGCGACTACGAGGCCTATGCCGCCCATATCCGCCGCACGCACGCGGACCAGGAGCCGATGAGCGAGCGGGAGTTCTTCCGGAACCGGGAGAACGCCCGCTTCGGCGTCGGCAACCGCAGCGGCTTTCGCTGCTGCTGAGACGCCCGGCGCCCGCCCTCACCGGGCGGTCGTGGCGCTCTGTCGCACGAATTCTTTATTCATCGAGAAACAAACCCTCCGCATACCGGGCCGATGCGGCGCCGCACCACGGCTGCGCACTGGTATGACCTGTGCGACCACTTGATGGGTCGACGGTGGAGACGGCATGGGTCTCGTTCAGTACGCCCTCAAGTTCCGCATCACGATCTACGTGCTCGCCGTGCTGATGATGCTCGGCGGCGCGGCGGCGGTCGTGGTCGCGCCGAAAGACGTGCTGCCCACCGTGGACATCCCGGTCGTGGTGGTGGTGTGGACCTATAACGGCCTCTCGACCTCCGAGATGGAGCGTCGGATCACCACCTACGCCGAGTTCTCGCTCTCCAACAACGTCAACAACATCGCCCGGATGGAATCGACGACCCTGCAGGGTACGGCGATCCAGAAGATCTATTTCGACGGGTCGGTGAGCATCGATCTCGCCATCGCCCAGGTCGTCTCGGCGATGAACTCGATCCGCGCGACGATGCCGCCCGGCGTGCAGCCGCCCATTGTCCTGCGCTTCTCGGCTTCCTCCGTCCCGGTGATCCAGCTCGCGCTCTCCTCCGACCGCGAGAGCCTGACCAAGGTCTTCGACTACGCCCAGTACCGCATCCGCCAGCGCCTGACGCAGGTTCCGGGCTCGACCCTGCCGTCGCCCTTCGGTGGCACCCCGCGCCAGATCATGGTCGATCTCGACCTGCACGCCCTGCAGGCCCTCGGGCTCACGGCGCTCGACGTCACCAATGCGGTCACCGCCCAGAACCTCACCATCCCCTCGGGCCTCGCCAAGATCGGCGAGCAGCAATACCCGATCCAGCTCAACGCCTCGCCCGAGGCCATCGACGCCCTGAACCAGATCCCGATCAAGGTCGTGGGCGGCCAGCCGATCCTGGTGCGCGACGTCGCCTATGTCCGCGACGGCGGTCCGCCGCAGGTCAACATCGTGCGCGCCGACGGCCTGCACTCGGTGCTGATGCGCATCTTCAAGAACGGCACCGCCTCGACCCTCGACGTGGTCAACAACGTCAAGAAGGCCCTGCCCGAGATCCAGGCGGCGGCGCCGGAAGGCATGAGCCTGACCTCGCTGTTCGATCAGTCGGTCTTCGTCTCGGCGGCCATCGAGGGCGTGATCCACGAGGCCGTCATCGCGGCGGGTCTCACCGGGCTGACGATCCTGCTCTTCCTCGGCTCCTGGCGCTCCACCATCGTGGTGCTGGTCTCGATCCCGCTCTCGATCCTGACCTCGCTCGCGATCCTGGCGGTGCTCGGGGAGACCATCAACGTGATGACGCTGGGCGGCCTCGCCCTGGCGGTCGGCATCCTCGTGGACGACGCCACCGTCGCCATCGAGAACACCTACCGGCTGTTCGAGGAGGGCGAGCCCTTCCGCAAGTCGGTGGTGGAGGGCGCCGCCGGCATCGCGAAGCCCGCGCTCATCTCGACGCTGTCGATCTGCGCCGCCTTCGTGTCGGTCTTCGCCCTGACCGACACCCCGAAATACCTGTTCACCCCGCAGGCGCTCGCGGTCGTGTTCGCGATGCTGACCTCCTACGTCCTCTCGCGCACCCTGGTTCCGGTGCTCATCGACGTGCTGGTGGCGCGGGAATACGACGCCAAGCACGGGCAGGGGGCCGAGCCCCGGCGTGGGCGGGTCGCGCGGGCCATGGGCTGGCTCACCAGTCCGGTGTTCCGGCTCGCCGGCTGGTTCGGGCGCGGCTTCGAGAAGCGCTTCGCGCGCTTCCACCGCGGCTATCTCGGCCTGCTGCACGTGGTCATCGCGCGCCGTGCCGCGACGCTGACCCTGGTGGCGCTGGTCTTCGCCACCACGGCCGGGCTGTTCCTGTTCGTCGGCCAGGACTACTTCCCGCAGGTGGCCTCCAGCCAGATGACCCTGCACCTGCGGACCCGGCCCGGCATGCGCATCGAGACCGCCGAGCAGGTCTTCGCCCAGGTCGAGAACGTGGTCCGAGAGGTCATCCCCGAGGGCGAACTCGATCAGATCCTCGACAATATCGGCCTGCCGGCGAACAACTACAATTTCGCCTTCTCCGACGGGTCGTTCGTCGCCTACAACGACGGCCAGATGCTCATCAACCTGAAGGAGGGCCACGGGTCGGTGGCGAACTACACCAAGCGCCTGCGCGAAGTGCTACGTGACCGCTTCCCCGACGTGGTGTTCTACTTCCAGCCCTCCGACATCATCACCCAGATCCTGAATTTCGGCACCGTGGCGCAGATCGACATCCAGGTCTCGGGCCGCAACACCGCCAAGGATCTGGAAGTCGCCCAGAACATCGTGCGACGCCTGAAGGCGACGCGGGGCGCCGTCGACGTGCACCTGCACCAGGTCGTCGGCACGCCGCAATTCTTCGTCGATGTCGACCGGCGCCTCGCCTCCGAACTCGGCCTGACGCAGCAGCAGATCGGACAGGGTCTGAACGTCTCGCTCTCGGGCTCCTTCCAGGTCACCCCGAACTTCTGGACCGACCCGAAGACCGGCATCCCCTACCAGCTCTGGGTCCAGACCCCGGAATACCGCAACGATTCGCTGACCGCGCTCCAGAACACGCCGCTCCTCGTCAACGGAGGCTCGGACCAGCCCGGCGTGCTCACCCTGCTCTCCAGCGTCTCGACGATGCGCCGCGAGGGGTCCCAGACGGTGATCAGCCACGTCAACACGCAGCCGACCTTCAACATCTACGCGGCGGTCCAGGACAGCGACCTCGGCTCGGTCGCCCGCGAGATCCGGCAGATCGTCGCCGAGGAGCAGAAGGCCCTGCCGGCTCCGGACAAGATCACGGTGCGGGGCCAGATCGAGAACATGGAATCGGCCTTCTTCCGGCTCCAGGTCGGCCTCGCCATCGCGCTCGTCGCCGTCTACCTGCTGATGGCGGTGAACTTCCAGAGCTGGGGCGACCCCTTCGTGGTTCTGGCCGCCCTGCCGCTCGCCTTCTGCGGCATCGTCGCGAGCCTGTTCATCACCGGGACGACCTTCTCGATCCCTTCCTTGTTCGGCGCCATCATGTCGGTGGGCATCGCATCCGCGAACTCGATCCTGCTGGTGACGTTTGCCAAGGAGCACCGCGAGGCGACGGGGTGCAGCGCGATCGAGGCGGCGCTTCTCGCCGGCGAGACCCGCCTGCGTCCCGTGCTGATGACCGCGAGCGCGATGTTCCTGGGCCTGATCCCCATGGCCCTCGGCACGGGGGAGGGCGGCGAGCAGAACGCCGCGCTCGCCCGCGCGGTGATGGGTGGCATCGCGGTGGGCACGCCCGCCACCCTGCTCTTCGTGCCCTTCCTCTACGCGCTCCTGCGCCGGGGCGCGGTCAAGCCGCTGGAGGATTACGTTTGAGCCGGGACCGAATCGTCGGATCGATCTACAGCGAGAAGGCCTGGGCCGGGATGGGACAGCCGTGACACATCCGACCCGCGATCCCGCCGACATCCCGCATCCGCCCGGCAAGACGCCGTTCCTGCTCGTGGCGGTCGGCGCCATCGGTCTCCTGGCCTGGGGCGGCTACGGCCAGATGGAGCGGCGCGCCGCCGCCGCCGAGACGCAGCGCAAGGTCAACAGCTTCGTGCCGAAGCTGCGCACCGCCGCCGTCGAGCGGGCCGACAAGCCTATTGAGATCACCCTGCCGGGGCAGACCGACGCTTTCGCCAAGGCGGCCCTCTACGCGCGCGCCACCGGCTACATCGCCGAGCGGCGGGTCGACATCGGCAGCCGCGTCCATCGGGGCGACATCCTCCTGCGCATCGCCGCGCCCGACCTCGACCAGCAACTGGCGCAGGCGGAGGCACAGATGGGGCAGATGGAAGCCGCCCTGCTGCAGGCGAGATCCCTGGTTGACCAGGCCAAGGCGAACGTGAATCTTGCCAACGTCACCAACAGCCGCACCTCGACGCTCGCCGGCCAGGGCTGGGCCTCGAAGCAGAACGCCGACAACTCGCAGGCGAGCGTGCTCAGCCAGGGCGCGACCCTCGCCTCCGCCGAGGCCGGCG
>NZ_JAQGKL010000261.1 GCF_028290105.1 Methylobacterium sp. | reverse complement strand
CACCGAGCGGACCCGCGCCGCCGATCAGGCCGTCCGCCACCGTGACGGCGTGGCCGTCCGGGAACAGCGAGGCGAGAATCTCAGCGAGCGTCATGAGAAACCTCCGGCAGGCCGGCGAGCAGGGTGTCGAAGGCCTCGGTGGTCAGGCCCGGCACGGCGGCGGGGTCGTTGATCCCGAGGCGGCCCCAGATCTCGGTGGCGTCCCGGGCGTCGCCGAAGCGCTCCAGGCGGGCCTCGAGCCGGGCCTGCTCGGCCTCGAGGGTGGGCAGGTCGAAGGCGGGAGCGGCCGGGATCGCGGTGAGCGCGGCCTCGCGAAAGGCCCCGATCGTGTCGTCCGCGAAGGCATCCGCCGCGCCGATGAGGCGCCGGTGCTTGCCGCCCATGGTGCGCCAGACGAGGGCCCGGTCGCGGGAATCGAATTCCTCCGCGCCCTTGTTGGTCTCGATCACCTCCGGGCCGGAGACGCTGAGGCGCCCGCCCTCGGAGATGACGAGCCGGGCGCAGGTGCCGGCGATGAGCCCGCCGCCGCCGTAGCAGCCGGCCCGGCCGCCGATGAGGCCGACCACCGGGATGCCGGCGGCACGGACCTGCGTGATCGCCCGCATGATCTCCGCGATGGCGGTCTCGCCGGCATTGGCCTCCTGCAGGCGCACCCCGCCGGTGTCGAACAAGATCAACACGGCCGCCGGCTTCACGACGAGTGCCGCCCGCAGCAGGCCGACGAGCTTGGCGCCGTGGATCTCGCCGAAGGCCCCGCCCATGAAGCGGCCCTCCTGCGCGGCGGCGAGCACGTCCCGGCCCGCGAGCCGGCCGCGCCCCACGATCATGCCGTCGTCGAAGGCGCGCGGCAGGTCGAACAGCGGCAGGTGCGGGCTCATCATCCGCTGCTCGGGGCCGATGAATTCCGCGAAGCTGTCGGCGTCGAGGAGGCCGGCCAGGCGCGCGCGGGCGCTGGCCTCGTACCAGCTCTGGTCGAGGGGCGCGGTCGAGAGGGTGACCGGCTTCCAGGTCGTCTCGCGGTCCATCACGACGCCTCCATCAGGCGGGCGCCCTGAGCCAGGCGCAAGGATACGGTGTCGGGGCGGGCACCCCCGTCGTTGATGGTGATGGTCAGGCCCCCCGGCTGCCGGCGGGCGACGAAATCCGCCACCACCGCCGCCCAGACGTCGCCATAGCCGTTGATCGCCGTGTCGATCTCGACCCGGCACTCGCCGGGGGGGGCGTTGCGCTCGAGCAGCACCTCGAGGTTGCCGGAGGCCACCACCCCGGTGATCGCGCTCGGGCGGGAGCCTGGCAGCGTCTGCGTCGTCGCGTAGCGGAAGGTCAGCGTCTCCATGGCGAAATCCCCTCACCAGTTCCGGAACTTGGCCGGCGGCTCGTAGAGCCCGCCCGACCAGTGCACGAGGTCCTTGATCGAGCGCGCCGCGAGCAGCGAGCGGTCGGCGTCGAGGGGCTCGATGCCGAGGTCCTCGGGCCTGCGGATGACGCCGCGCGCGCGCAGGCGCTCGACCTCGGCGTGGTCGCGGCCCCGGCCGACCTCGGTGTAGCCCGCGACCCCGCGGATCGCCTGCTCGCGCTCGTCCAGCGTCCGGCACAGGAGCAGGTTGGCGATGCCCTCCTCCGTGACGATGTGGGTGACGTCGTCGGCGTAGACCATCACGGGGGCGAGTTCGAGGTTCAGCTTCCTCGCGAGTTCCAAGGCGTCGAGCCGTTCGACGAAGGCGGGGACCAGCTTGTCGCCGAAGGTTTCGACGAGCTGCACCACGAGCTTGCGCCCCCGCCGCAGGGCCGGATCGCCGGTGCCGCCGGCCTCGCGGCCGGCCTTCATCCAGGTGTCGGAGGGGTGGCGCCGCCCGTGCGGGTCCGAACCCATGTTCGGCGCGCCGCCGAAGCCCGCCACGCGGTTGGTGGTCACGGTCGAGGAATGGCCCTGGAGATCGATCTGCAGGGTGGAGCCGATGAAGAGGTCGCAGGCATAGAGCCCCGCCGTCTGGCAGAAGGCGCGGTTCGACCGCAGGCTCCCGTCGGAGCCGGTGAAGAACACGTCCGGCCGGGCGCGGATGTAGTTGTCCATCCCCACCTCCGAGCCGAAGCAGTGGATCTGGCTGACCCAGCCGGATTCGATCGCCGGGATCAGGCTCGGATGCGGGTTCAGCGCCCAGTGGGTCGCGATCTTGCCCTTGAGGCCGAGCCGCTCGGCATAGGTCGGCAGCAGCAATTCGATGGCGGCGGTGCCGAAGCCGATGCCGTGGTTGAGGCGCCGGATGCCGTATTCGGCGTAGATCCCCTTGATCGCCATCATGGCCATCAGGATCTGGGTCTCGGTCACCGCCGCCGGGTCGCGGGTGAACAGGGGCTCGACGTAGAACGGCTTGTCGGCCTCGACCACGAAGTCGATCCGGTCGCCCGGGATGTCGACCCGGGGCACCCGGTCGACGATCTCGTTCACCTGGGCCACCACCACGCCGTTCTTGAAGGCGGTCGCCTCCACCACGGTGGGCGTGTCCTCGGTGTTGGGCCCCGTATAGAGGTTGCCCTCCCGGTCCGCCGAGACGCCGGCGATCAGCGCGACGTTGGGCGTCAGGTCGATGAAGTAGCGCGCGAAGAGTTCGAGGTAGGTGTGCACCGCCCCGAGCTCGATCTGGCCGCCGTAGAGCATCTTGGCGATGCGGGCGCCCTGGGGCCCGGAATACGAGTAGTCGAGCCGCCGGGCGATGCCCTGCTCGAAGATGTCGAGATGCTCGGGCAGGACGATGCCCGACTGCACCATGTGCAGGTCGTGAACCCGGGCCGGATCGCAGGCGGAGAGGCCGCGCGCGAGGCAATCGGCCTGTTTCTGGTTGTCGCCCTCAAGGCAGACCCGGTCACCCGGCTGCAGGATCGCCTCCAGCAAGTCCACGACGCGCGCCGCCGGGACGACCTTGCCGTCCGCATGCCGCCGCGCCCGTTCGAGGCGCGCCTCGCGGGCGGTCCGCTCCTGCCGCCAATCCGTCATCCGGCCGCTCCCTCGTTCCGTCCCGCGTATACGGCGTGGCTCGATCTGCGCCACACGACATGCCGAATGTCGTTCTTTCCGCTAATCAGTATTCCAAATTGCGTCTTTGTCAATCAACGGTATACTGAAACCAATCAAAAAACGAATCACCGCATACCCAGGAGGGACGCGCCATGCCCCGTGCATTCGAAACACCGATCCTGATCGAGACAACGCGCGAGGACGCCCGATGACCATCTTCGGCGTCGCGCTTCTCGCGCTCTGCACGCTCATCGGGGTGTTCCTCGGCGACCTTCTGGGCGTCGCCCTCGGGGTGAAGGCCAATGTCGGCGGGGTCGGCCTCGCCATGATCCTGCTCATCGCGGCTCGGTCCTGGCTGGTCGCCCGGGGCAAGCTCGGCGGCGGCATCAAGCTCGGGGTCGAGTTCTGGTCGACCATGTACATCCCCATCGTGGTCGCCATGGCGGCCCAGCAGAACGTGGTGGCGGCCGTGCGCGGCGGGCCCATCGTGCTCATCGCCGCCACCGTGTCGCTGCTCCTGTGCTTCGCCTGCGTGGCGCTGCTCGGCCATTTCGGGCGCCGGGACGCGCCCCTGGAGAACGAACAGATCCGCCACGGCGGCGCGGTGATCGCCGGGGATGGCGACGAGGCCCTGTCCCCGTCCCCCCCGGCACGACCGCAACCGGCGCGGAAGGTCTGATCCCATGCTGCACATGATCGAACACGTCTTCGTCGAGCAGAGCCTGGTCGCCGCCTTCGCGGTGGTGGGCGGGCTGATGCTGGTCTCGAACCTCGCCAGCCGCCGGCTCACCGCCGGGCGGGTCCACGGCTCGGCCATCGCCATCGTGCTCGGGCTGGTCCTCGCCTATGTCGCCGGCCTCTATACCGGCGGCAAGAAGGGGGTCGCCGACCTGCCGGTCTTCGCCGGCATCGGCCTGATGGGCGGGGCGATGCTGCGCGACTTCGCCATCGTCGCCACGGCCTTCGAGGTCGATGTCGTGGAGGCGCGCCGCGCGGGCCTCCTCGGGGTGCTGGCGCTGGCGCTCGGCACCGTCATCCCCTTCATCGTCGGCGCGCTGACGGCGGTCGCCTTCGGCTACACCGACGCGGTGAGCATCACCACGATCGGGGCCGGCGCCGTCACCTACATCGTCGGGCCGGTGACGGGGGCGGCGCTCGGGGCGGATTCCGCCGTGATGGCGCTGTCCATCGCCACCGGCGTGACCAAGGCCGTGATGGTGATGGTGGGCACGCCGCTGGTGGCCAGGCTCATCGGGTTGGACAATCCGCGCTCGGCCATGGCCTTCGGCGGCCTGATGGGAACGGTGAGCGGGGTGGCCGGGGGCCTGGCCGCCACCGACCCGAAGCTCGTGCCCTACGGCGCCCTGACGGCGACCTTCCACACCGGAATCGGCTGTCTCGTCGGTCCGTCGCTGTTCTACCTGACGGTTCGGGCCATCGTGGGATGACGGACTGGGCGTCGCGCGTCCGTCGACAGGGACCGGATGTGAGGCAAGAGGGCACGATGGACGAACAGGTGGCGGAGCGCGGGCTCCTCTCGGACCAGATCCGCAACGCGCTCACCGACGAGATCGCCGCCGGCCGGCTCGCCGCCGGCACGGCCCTCGACGAGCAGGACCTCGCCGACCGCTTCGGCGCCTCGCGCACGCCCGTGCGGGAGGCGCTGCGCCAGCTCGCCTTCAACGGCCTGGTGGAACTGCGCCCGCGCCGGGGGGTCGTCGTGACCCGCATGACGCCGGAGCGGATCATGGACATGTTCGAGACCACCGCCGAGTTCGAGGCGATGTGCGTGCGGCTCGCCACCTATCGGATGACGCCGCTGGAGCGCAGCCACCTCATGGACCTGCACGCGCGCTCGGGCGAGATGGTGGCGGCGGGGGACGTCGACGCCTATGACGGGCTCAACCGCGCCTTCCACGAGGCCCTCTACGGCGCCACCCATAACGGCTTCCTCAAGGAGCAGGCGCTCGCCCTGCGCACCCGCCTCTCGGGCTTTCGCCGGACGCAGCTGCGCCACGGCGATCGCATCCGCGGCTCGCGCGAGGAGCACGGGGCCATCCTGGCGGCGATCGCCGAGGGCGACGGGGAAGCGGCGGCCCGGCGCATGCGCGCGCACATGCTCAACGCCGCCAGCGCCCTGCGCCATTACATCGACGCCCATTCGGATGTGTGATGCAACACACGCATGAAAGAGGCCTATAGCGGCGGGTAAAATGCGCTGGACACATGCATCGAGTGCCGATGCGCACGCCGTCCGGCCGGGGTCAGATCTATTTCCAGACCACGCCAAGACAACGGCCCCCGGACATCCTGGACCTGATCCAGGGGTGTTTGACGGAGACCGGGCTTGGACATCTGGATACGACGACCATGAACATCCGTCTTGCTTCCGCCGCCGCCGCACTGGTCCTGACCCTCGGCGCCCCCGTCTCGTCCGCCCTCGCGCAGAGCTATAACGCCCCGGCCGGCATCCCCGCCGCCACCGCGCCCGGCAGCCGCGCCATCGGATACTACGACGACGTGACCACCGGCTCGCTCACCCGTCGCCCGGACGATTCGGCCAAGGCCGGCAATGCCGAGCAGAACAACAAGCCGACCGCCAATTACGGCACCACCTCGGGCGGCCCGGCCTATTGAGGCCAGCCGCGGCCTAAGTCGAAGACGGCGGGGCGAAAGCCCCGCCGTCTTCGTTTCCGGGGGCCTTCAGCGCGCGAGGTAGTCGGTCAGCGTCATCCCGAACAGGATCGCGACCCAGAAGAAGCCGACGCCCGCGAACAGGCGCACCAGGGGCGGCTCGTGCCGGACCTCCATCGACACCAGGAGGATGATGGCCGCCATCGCGGCGACCACCAGCAATTCGACGATCCAGACCTGCTCGAAGGGCCGCGTCGCCCCGAGCGTCACGTTCACGGCGAGCAGCGCCATCAGCGCCAGGAAGGTCAGCACCGGCCCGCGCAGGCGCCGCCGGAGGAGGGCGCGGTCCCGGGGATCGAGCGTGCGACGGGCGCCGCTCATGGCTTGAAGGTCGATGCGCGCGCCTGCCAGTGCCCGAGCGCTTCCTCCGCGGCCTCGGCGGCGTCCGCATCGTCCGATCGCGCAACAGCGGAAAGCTTCGCGACGAGGTCTTCGCCGTCGTCCGGATTCGACTCGATGACCCGTTCGTCCGCGAGAAACGCCAGGGCCTCGGCCCGCGCTTCGTAGGACCCGTTCTCGATGAGGTTCAGGAATGCCGGCGCGGGCAGCATTCCGTCGATCTGGTCGAGGGCGAAGAGCAGCGTTCCGGAGGCTTTCGCCATTTTCGGCGATGCGAGAAGCGCCGTCAGGTGCTCTGCCAACCCCGTCGCATGACGGTCGGCGAGGGCAAGCGCGGCGGCGTTGCGCAACCGATTCGACCGCGTTCGGTCGAGAATGACGCTCATCTCCGCATTGGTGAAGCCCTGGTCTCCATCCACCATCTTGAGGGCCTGCAATGCCGCGATCTCGGCAGCCTCGTCCAGGGGATCGAGAGCCTTCGCGATACGCTCGGGAACGGGTCTGCGAGAAACCATCGCTTAAGATCCTAGGCCAGATGAGCGGGTTGACAACCAGTCTTCAAAGGCCGCGACCGCGTCTTCCCTGGTCTGGAGATCGTGGCCCCCTGCGTCTTCCTTCCCATGTCGATGCCACCAATCTCGAAAGTCCGAGAAATCCGGTCGCCCTTCCAGTCCGAACCAGCGATCGCGCTTCGACTTCTTGCCGCCTTTGAGGGGCTTTCGAAGCTCCTCGGCCATTCGCAACAATGCGGCCAGAGCCGGAATAAGCCAGACCTGTTGAACCTGTCCCATGCCCGCCCGTCTCGCCGTCGACGGCTTTTCCCTTAGCGGTCCAGCGGGTGGGCACCAAGCGAAAACATCCCGGAGTTGTATTTTTTCCCATGGGTGTCCGGCCCCTACCGGTTGACCACGTAGAGCACCGGAAAGGCGATGATCCAGATCAGGTCGATGAAGTGCCAGTACAGGCCGTAGACCTCGATCCAGTTCTGGTGGCGGCCCAGGAAACCGGGGCGCGAGGCCTTCCAGGTGATTCCGAGCAGGATGGCGATGCCGGTGACGAGGTGGACCGCATGCAGCGCGGTCGCCACGTAGTAGAGGTTGACGAAGAGCCGGGTCGCGGGCTGCTCGGCGAGCGCATAGGGCCGGCCGGCGAGGAAGGGCATCATGTGCTCCTCGTAATCCGCGTAATACTCGTAGCCCTTCAGCATCAGGAACAGCGTGCCCAGGCTCGCCGTCGCGAGCAGGCAGGCCACCATCAGGCGCTGCCAGCCCAGGCGCGAAAGCTCGATCGCCGCCGACATGGTGAGACTGGAGCAGAGCAGCACCACGGTGTTGGCCGCGCCGATCCAGAACTTGAGGTGCCCGGCCGCCGCCTGCACCGCCTCCGGGTGGAGCAGGCGCAGGATCAGCGCGACGAGGAACAGGCCGGAAAACAGCAGCAGTTCGGTGAGCAGCCAGACCCACATGCCCAGCGTCGCGGCGTGGCGCTGCTGCGCGACGGTGGCGAAGTGTTCGACGCGCTCCACGCCGACGGGCTGGGCGTCGACCGTCCCGGCGCTCACGTGTGGTGACTCCCGGTCTCGGGGGCCTGGATCGGGTAGTCGTAGGGCACGTCCGGCACCCGGGGCGCCCCGGAAAAGTTGTGCGGCGGGGGCGGGGAGGTCGTCTCCCATTCGAGGCCCTTGGCGTCCCAGGGGTTGGCGGGCGCTTTCCGCCCGAACCACAGGGAATAGACGAGATAGACCATGGGGAAGAGGTAGCCCGCCGCCAGGATGGTCGAGCCCACCGAGGAGAGCACGTTGAGGAGCTGGAATTCCGGCGGGTAGGTCGCGTAGCGCCGCGGCATGCCGAGATAGCCGAGGATGAATTGCGGGAAGAAGGTGACGTTGAAGCCGACGAAGATGAACAGGGCCGAGATCCGGCCCCAGGCCTCGTTGTACATCCGGCCCGTGATCTTGGGCCACCAGAAGTGCAGGCCGCCGAGGAAGGCCAGCACGGTGCCGCCGACCATGATGTAGTGGAAATGCGCCACCACGAAGTAGGTGGCGTGGATGTGCTGGTTGATGGCGAGCGTGGCGAGATACAGCCCCGTCAGGCCGCCGAGCACGAACAGCCCGATATAGCCCATGGCGTAGAGCATCGGGGTGTCGAGGCGCAGGTTCCCCTTATGGATGGTGGCGGTCCAGTTGTAGACCTTCACCGCCGAGGGCACGGCCACCGCGAAGGAGAGGGCGGAGAAGGCGAGGCTCGCAAGGTCGCTCTGCCCGTTGACGAACATGTGGTGGCCCCAGACGAAGAAAGTCACGGAGGCGAGCCCGATCGCCGCATAGGCCACGAAGCGGTAGCCAAAGAGCTTCTTCTGCGCGAAGGCCGGCACGATCTCGGAGATCACCCCCATGCCGGGCAGCACCATGATGTACACGGCCGGGTGCGAGTAGAACCAGAACAGGTGCTGGAACAGCACCGGGTCGCCGCCATAGGCCGGGTCGAACACGCCGACATGGAAGGCGCGCTCGGCGATGAGCAGGATCAGCGCCAGGGTGATGACGGGGGTGGCCAGCAGGAAGATCAGGCTGGTGGCGTAATGCGTCCAGACGAAGATCGGCAGGCGGAACCAGGTCATGCCGGGTGCGCGCATGGTGTGGATGGTGACGACGAAGTTGAGCCCCGTCAGGATCGAGGAGAAGCCCACGATGGTGACGCCGATCAGCGCCGGCAGCACCCAGGTGTTCGAGAAGGCGGTGGAGAGCGGCGCGTAGAAGGTCCAGCCGGTATCGACGCCGCCGAGCACCACCGAGATCAGCGTGAACAGGGCCCCCGTCATGAAGACGTACCAGCTCGCCAGGTTGAGCTTGGGGAAGGCCAAGTCCTTGGCCCCGATCATCAGCGGGATCAGGAAGTTGCCGAAGGTCGCAGGGATCGACGGAATGAGAAAGAACCACACCATCACCACCCCGTGGATGGTGAAGGCCTTGTTGTAGGTGTCGTTGGTCATGATCGCGCCGTCGGGCACGACCAGCGCCAGGCGCACGATGCCGGCGGCCACCGCGCCGATGACGAAGAAGGCGGTGATGCTGGCCAGATACAGCAGCGCGATGCGCTTGTGGTCGGTGGTGAGGAACCACGAGCGCAGGGTCGATCGCGCGTGGAGGTAGTCGTCCGGCCGATCGAGGGTCGGCTGCGGGGTGTGGGGTTCGCGCGCGGCGGCGTCGCCGTGCAGGGTGCCGGCGCGGCTCATCGGCGGGTTCCTTGCTGGAGCGTTCCTTGCTGGGGCGTTCCTTGTTGAGGTGTTCCTTCGGCGACGCGGTCGTAGGACCTGAGGTAGCCGACGAGGCGGTCGAGGTCGTCCGCCGGGATCACCCCGCGAAAGCTCGGCATCACCTGCTTGCCGCCGCCGGCGAGCCGGTCGGCGTTGGGGTTGAGGATCTTGGCCCGGATGTAGTCGTCATCCGCCGTGACGGTGCGGCCGTCGGCGAGGTGGACCTCCCGTCCGTAAAGGCCGGCGAGCGGCGGGGCCTTCACCCCCGCGACGCCTCCATCGTGGCAGCCGGCGCAGCCGTAGGATTCGTAGATGGCGCGCCCCGCCGCCACGTTCGATTGCTGCGCGCCCGCATGGGTCAGCCAGTGCTGGTAATCGGCCTGGGTCATAAGGGTCAGGTTTCCGTCCATGGCCGAGTGGTCGGTGCCGCAATATTCCGAGCAGTAGAGGCGGTAGGTGCCGGTGCGGTCGGCCTTGAACCAGATCTCGGTGGTCCGGTCGGGCAGGGCCGCCATCTGCAGGCGCAGGGCCGGCAGGTAGAGGGCGTGGATCACGTCCTGGCTGGTGATGCGGATGCGGATCGGCTGGTCGACGGGCAGGTGCAGGTCGTTGATCTCCGACTGGCCGGTGGGATGCTGGAACTTCCACATCCATTGCCGGCCCACCGCCTCCACCACCATCGCGTCGGGCGGCGGGTTCCGGGAGGCGATGAAGACCTTGGCGCCCCAGCCGAAGAAGATCAGCGTCAGCGCGTAGGGGATCAGCATCCAGCTGATCTCGATGAGGAAGCTGCGGCGCTCGTCCGTGCTGCGGTCGGCGCGTTTGCCCCGCCGGTAGCGCACCGCGAAATACGTGATGGCGAGGAAGACCGGCACCGTGAGGAGCAGGGTCAGCAGGGTGAAGCCCAGGATGATGTGGTCGGTCTCGAGGGCCGCGGCGGAGGCGGCCGGCGGCCAGATCGCGAGGGCGGACTGAGCCTTCATGGCGCCGGCGCCCTGTGCGCTTCCGGATCTGTCCCGGGTTCGGGGTCGAGGGGCCGGCCGGCCATCAGCGCCATGGCGCGGGCGATCGGGATGCGCGCGCGGGTGCGGGCCGCGTCGAGATAGGCGTAGGCCGAGAGGCGGGCGGCCTCGTCGGCCTCCTTGGCGCCGATATCCACGTAGGGGTCGGCCTGCAGGTTCGGGGGCGGGGGCCGGATCGCGGTGACCTGCCGCGCGGTGAGCGGGGGCAGGGCGGCGCGCTGGCGCCCGAGCACGAAGAGATTCAGGGCCAGCACCGCCGCGATGGTGACGAGGACCGCGCCCGCGAGCCCGAGCATCGTCCATGCGGTCTTGGCCGCCTCGACGTCGCTATGCTCGTAGCCCCAAGCCTTGTCGTGACCAGAAGCCTCGTCGTGATTCGAAGATCCGTTCCGCAGGCCCTTCGCGGCGGCTCGATCAAGGCGCGAGACCGCGCCGGTGCGCCGCAGGATCAGGCCGGCGAGGATCGCGGGGATCAGCCGGAGGCTGGAGCGAGGGGGCTGGTTCATGCGGGTCGCTCCTCGGGAGCCCGGCCCGGCCGGAGCACCGGCAGCCTCGCAAGGCCGGCGGCGAGGGTAGCCACCCCGAGCCCGGCCAGCACATCCGAGACCGTGACGACGAAGGCGCCGCGCGGGGCCGGGGTCACGAACCAGGCCATCTCGGCGGCATGCACCGCCAGGGCGAGGCCCGCCACCGCGCGGGTCGTCCAGGGGCCGGGGCGCAGGGTGAGGGCGGCGGCGAGCAGCGCCACGGCCGCGCCCGCGAGACTCAGACCCCGTCCGAGCAGGCCGCCGCGCGCGAGGTACCACGATACCTCCGCGGGCAGGTTGGCCGACCAGACCACGAGGAACTGCACGAAGTGCAGGGCGACCCAGGCGGCGAGTAGGAGGGTCAGCGGCAGCAGCCCCGCTTCGGGCCGGCCCCCGGACGGCGTCAGCAGGATCGCGGCGGCGAGCGCCAGCCCGCTCCAGGCCACCATCATCAGGAGGCCGAGCAGGCTGGAGCCGAGGCGCGGGTCGAGGGCGGTGACGAGGTCGACGCTCACCAGCGTCGCCAGCACCGCGTGCAGGCCGAGGATCAGGGCGACCGGTCCCTGGCCCCGCGCGACCCGCAGGCAGAGCCAGATCCAGAGGGCGAGGGCGGCGCCGAGGCGCGCCATGAGAAACGGGGTCGTCAACCAGATGTCCGCGAGCGGCGTCGGCGCGGGCGCCCCCCGGGCGAAGGGAGAGAGCGTGGGCAATGCCGCCGTCAGGGGTAGGGCGAGGAGGGCCGCCACCGGCATCAGCCCGAGACAGCGCAGCAGACCCGGGCGCAGGGGCGCGAACCGCTCGGGCGCGAGGGCATCGAGGCCGGCCGCGAGGGGAAGGGCGCCCACCGGCAGGGCCAGCAGGCAGAGCCAGGCGGCGCGGTAGGAGGCCTGCCAATCCCCGAGGAGGACGCCGAGGCCGAGGGCGGCAAGCCCGGTGAGGACGAGGAACAGCGGGCGGGGCACGCTCATCGGGCGGCCTCCCGCCCGGCGCGCGCCCGGAGCGCGGCCCGGTCTTCCTCGGGCAGGCTCGCCACCTCGGCGCCCTGGCTCAGCTGCAGGGCGCGCACGTAGGCGACGATGGCCCAGCGGTCGGCGGGGGCCACCTGCGCGCCCATGCCGAACATCGCCCGGTGGCCTTGGGTGATCGCCGCGTAGAGCCGGTCCGACGACGCGGCCCTCAGGTCCGCGCCGGAAAAGGCGGGGGCCGCCGGAAAGCCGCGCGCCACGATCATGCCCTTCCCGTCGCCGCTGCGGCCGTGGCAGGGCGTGCAGGCGATGCCGTAGCGCTCCTGGCCCCGTGCCAGCAGGGCGGCGTCGATGCGGGCCGGGCGGGGCACGTAGCGGGCGGGGTCGATGCGGGGCACGGTGCCCGCCACGGGCTCGCGCATGGTCATGCCCTGCGGGAAGAAGCGGTTGGCGTCCCAGGTCTTGGCGCGCGGCTGGTCGCGCATGTTCGCCTCGCCGCAGCCGGCGAGGGCGAGACACAGACCGAGGCCGAGACACGGTCCGAGGGCGAGGGTCCGGCTCATCGCGGCACCCGCCGGACCGCGAGCGGGCGCCCGGAATCCTCGGGCAGGGCGGCGAGCAGGCGCTCGATGCGGGCGGGCTCGAAGCCGGGGCCGCGCGCTTCCGCCGCCAGGAAGTAGCGGTCCTGCGTCGCCCGCCCGAACCCCGGAATGTTGAAGGCCGGATGGTTGAGGCGCGGCAGGCGGTTCACGAACAGGAACACGGCGAGCACCGCCAGCGTCCCGCACATCATGGCGAAGGACAGGCTCGGCACCACGAAGGAGGGCCAGGAGAAGCGCGGGCGCCCGCCGACATCGAAGACGTAGCCGTAGGCCGTGGCGTAGACGCACATCCCGTAGAAGGCCGCGCCCCCGGCGAGCGCCGCGCCGAGCGCGTAGGGGCGGATCGAGCGGTGCCGGCGGGCGAGGCACGTCATGGCGTCGGGCATCGGTACCGGGCCGTAGGCGTCGAGGCGCACGGCCGGGTCGTGGTCGGGATAGCGCCGTGCCAGGGCGCGCATGGCGGCGGCCAGCCCGACTTGCGTGTCGAACTCCGCGCTGACGCCCCAGACCGGCGTGTCGGCGTCGCGGCCTTCCGCCGGTGTCGCGTCGCGCGCCGTGCCCGAGGCGGGGCCGTCCGCGACCGGCGAACCCGCCTGGATGTCGCTGATCGAGGCCACCGGCAGGGTGCGCAGGAACAGGAGGAGCAGGACGAGGAACATCCCCACGGAGCCGGCGAAGGTCGCGACCCCCCAGAGCCCGACCCGGTAATCGAGGGCGGAGGAGGGCAGGAAATCGTGCGAGAGCGTCACCACCAGCACCATGACGTGGTCGGCATAGGCGCCCACGGCCACGAGGCCCCCGACGAGGGCGAGCGCCAGGGGGGAGCGCCGGAAGCGCCCCCACCAGAACAGGTGGACGGGGAGCAGCGCGCAGGTCAGCACCATCCAGAACGCCCAGGCATGGGCGCCGGTGAGCCGGCGCGCCAGGGTCGCGCGCTCGAAGGCATCGCCGTGCAGGAAGCCTGAGAAGAATTCGGCGCCGTAGCAGTAGAGGCTGGCGAGGCCGAGGCCGAGGAGGAGCCGGGCCAGGATCTCGCCGTGGCGCAGCGTGATCACCGCCTCGAGCCCGTAGACGGCGCGGACCAGCATCGCCAGAGCGGCGGTGACGGCGACGCCGGAGAAGATCGCGTTGACCAGGAAGGTGACGGGCAGGATCGTGTCGTGCCAGCCCGGCAGCACCGAGCCGGCCAGCATCACCGAGGCCCCGGTCTGAAGCGAGACCACGAGCAGGATGCCGAGGAGAGCGACAATGCGGTAGGCCTGCGCCCAGATCTGCCAGTGCGAGGCCGAACCGCGCCAGCCGGCGGCGGCGATGCCGTAGGCCTGCGCCTTCACCATGGGCCAGCGGCGCGGGCGCCCGGCCCGCGCGGACTTGGCGTCGGCCTCCTCGAAGGCCCGGTCGCGCAGGGTCGCGAGGTCGGGGAGAAGGCCGATATACCAGAGGCTCACCGTGACCACGAGGAAGCTGACGATGTCGATGGCGTCCCAGACCAAGGGCGAGCGGAACTGTGGCCACAGGCCCAGCGTGTTGGGGTAGGGCAGGTTCCAGTAGAAGAACCACGGCCGGCCGAGATGGATGATCGGGTAGAGCCCGGCCGCGAGGGTGCAGAGGAGGGCGTTGGCCTCGGCGATGCGGGTGAGCGCGCCGCGCCACGGGGCGCCGGTGAGGCGCAGGACGCCCGCGACCACGAGGCTGCCGCAGGCGATGCCGATCCACCAGTCGTAGGAGGCGATGTCGAGGGCCCAGACGACGGCGTTGTTGTTGTTCCAGATCCCGACGCCGGTGAAGAGCAGGGTGAGGATCACCCCGAAGAACAGGGCGAGGAGACCGGAGGCCGCCGCCATGGCGATCCACCAGCGCCTGCCCAGAGGGTTGTGCAGGGCACGGCCGGAGACCGCGCGCCCGAGGCTCGCTCCGGATCGCGTCGGGGCCTGGGGGGTGAGGACGGCTCCCGCCATGGCGCGTCAGCCCTCCCGGCCGGGCTCGGCGCCGGGCGCCAGGCTCGCGAGGTAGGTGGTGCGCGGGCGGGTGTTGAGTTCGCCGAGCAGCGCGTAGTTGCGCGGGTCCCGGCGCGCCGCCGCCACGCCGCTGCCCGCGTCCGAGAGGTCGCCGAACACGATGGCGCGGGTCGGGCAGGCGCCCTGGCAGGCGGTCTCGACGGCCCCGTCGGGGATCGGCGCGTGCGCGTCCTTGGCCGAGTCGATGCGTGCGCCCGCGATGCGCTGGAGGCAGTAGGTGCATTTCTCCATGACGCCGCGCGCCCGCACGGTCACGTCCGGGTTGCGCTGCTGCTGCTCCACGGGCGCCATGCCGCCGGTGTAGTCGAGGTAGTTGAAGCGCCGGACCTTGTAGGGGCAGTAGCTCTGGCAGGTGCGGGTGCCGATGCAGCGGTTGTAGACCTGCAGGTTCAGGCCCTCGCTGTCGTGCACCGTCGCCTCCACGGGGCAGCCGAGTTCGCACGGGGCGGCCTCGCAATGCATGCAGGGTACGGGCTGGAAATGCGTCTCCGGCGCGTCGAGGCCGCCCGCGTAGTAGCGGTCCACCCGCAGCCAGTTCATCCAGCGCCCGCGCGCCACCTCCTCGCGCCCCACCACCGGGATGTTGTTCTCGGATTGGCAGGCGGTGAGGCAGGCGTTGCAGCCGATGCAGGCGTCGAGGTCGATGACCATGCCCCAGGCCCGGCCGTCCCCGCGTCCGGCCGAGGGCGGCTCGGGATAGAAGGAGGCGGGGGCGGGCCCCGGCGGATCGCCGACGCTCGGGGCGCCCAAGGCCTGCACGCGCACGAAGTCATGCCCCTGCATCGTGCCGAGGTCCTGCGTCGTCACGGGCCTGCCCGTCCGGCCGGTCTTCGTCAGCGTGACGTCGGCGAGGCGATCGGGGGTGGCACTCGGGCGCAGCGCGTTCGCGTCGTAGCCGAGGCCGTGGGCGAGGTGGTCCGGCACCCGGCGGCCGTAGCCGAGGGTGAGGGTGATCGTGCGCTCGGCCTGCCCGGGCAGGATCCAGGCCGCCCCTTCGAGGCGGCGCCCGTTCGCCTCGATCGCCACGATGTCCCCGGTGGCGAGATGCAGGCGCTCGGCGAGCTTCGGGCTCACCGCGACGACGTTCTCCCAGACCACCTTGGTCAGGGGCTTGGGCAATTCCTGGAGCCAGCCGAGATCGGCCGACGCCCCGTCCCAGACACACGGGTCGGGGCGGAAGACGGCCTCGATCCTGTCCTCGGAGCCGGGGGCGGCGACGGGTGGCGCGACGCCGCCCGTCAGGGTCACGACCTCGACGGCAAGGGCCGTGTCCGGCACGAAGCCGAGGCGCAGGGTCTCGGTGAACCGGGCCTCGAAGGCGTTCTCGTCCTCGCCCGGCCGGCGCCACTGGCGCCTCAGGAGGTCGAGCCCCTGCGCCGGCCCCTCCGTGACCGGCGCCTCGGCCCCGAAAAACGCGAGGATCTCGTGGGCCGAGCGCCCGCCATACAGGGGCGCCACCGTCGGCTGCAGGAGCCCCACCGTCCCGTCGAGGGCGCGGGCATCGCCCCAGCTCTCCAGCGGATGCGCCAGCGGCAGGTGCCAGTCGGCGTGGGCGGCGGTCTCGTCGGCATAGGTCCCCGCGTGGATCGTCCACCCCACCCGGGACAGGTTTTCGGCGAAGGCGAGGTCGCCCGGGCCCGCATAGGCCGGGTTGACCCCCAGCATCAGCAGGGTGCCCACGCTTCCTCGCGCCATCGCGTCGGTCAGATCGGACAGGCTCTCGGCGCCGAGCACCGGCACCGGCGCGGTGTGGACGACCGTGGCGCCGGTGTTGCCCAAGGCCCCGTTGATGCGGTGGACGAGGGCATGGATCTCGGCCGGCTGGGCGAGACCGGCGGTGACGACGCTCCGCCCCCGGTGGGCGAGGAGTTCCGCGCCGGCGCGCGCCAGCCACGCCGCCATCGGACCGTCGGCCGCCTCGGGCCGGCCGCCCTCGGCGATCCGCAGCAGGTCCTGGCCCAGGCGCGCGATCTCGTCCGAGCCGGCCGCGAGGCCGTGGTCGGCCTTGACGCTGGTCAGCCCCGGGGTCGGTGCCGCCGCATGCAGGGTGAGGAGGCGGCCGTCGGCGTGCGCCGCCCGGCGCGCGTCGATCCAGCGCCGGGACAGGCCGACCTGCCCCGGCCCGACATCGAGGAAGTCGCCGTCGAGGGCGACGATGCTGCGGGCCTGCGCGAACCGGACCTGCGTCTCCAGCGGCCGGCCAAAGGCCCGGCGCGCGCCCTCGTAGAGGTTGGCGCGCGATACCGTCTCGCAGACGTGCCAGCGCAGGGCGGGATAGGCCGCGCGCAGCCGCCCGATCTCGCCGGCCAGAGCCGGGGAGGTCACCGGACCGGTGAGGAGATGAAATCCGGCGCCGCCGCTCTCGCGCAGAGCCGCGAGGCGCGGCAGCAGCGCGGCGCGAAAGGCCGACCAGGCGGATGGGCGCCCGAGGTTCCGCACGGCCTGGCTGCGGAACGGATCGTAGAGCCCGAGCACCGAGGCCTGGGCCATGACGTCGGTGCCGCCCCGGCTCCAGGGATGCTCGGGATTGCCCTCGACCTTCAGGGGCCGCCCGTCGCGCGTGGTGACCAGGATGCCGTTGGCGAACCCATCGAACAGCGCGGACGACGCGTAGGTGAGCGGCGCGCTCGCGACGATGCGCTCGGGCTGCACCACGTAGGGCACCTCGCGAGCGCGCCCGTCGAAGGCATCGCAGGCCGAGAGGCCCGCGAGCGCGAAGGAGGCCGCCATCAGCTTGAGGAAGCCGCGCCGCTCGGGTCCCTGCGCCAGGGGCAGCGCCCCCGGGAACTCGGCGGTGAGATAGGACCGGAAGGCCTCGGTCTCGGCCAGGGCGTCGAGGCTGCGCCAGAAGGCCGGCCCGCCGCCCGCTGCGAGGCGGCCGCGCAGGTGCGCGAGGTCGGGCGGATGGCCGCTCATCGGTGGCAGATCCCGCACTCGGTGAGCCGGTCGCCACCGTGGATATGGTTTTTCACGACGAGTTCCGGCCCGAGGCTCGCCTGGTCGGCGGGCGGGCTCCAGTTCATGTTCCAGACCTGATCGGGGGTGCGCACGTAACGCTCCGGCGCCTGGTGGCAATCGAGGCAGAACCGCATCTCGAAGGCGTTGGCGCGGAACGTCATCTGCATGGTGGTGACGTCGCCGTGGCAGGTGGAGCAGCCGATCCCCTTCGTCACGTGCACGGAATGATTGTAGTAGACGTATTGCGGCAGCTTGTTCAGCCGCGTCCAGCGCAGGGGCTCGCCGGTGGCGTAGCTGTCGCGCACGGGTTTGAGCATGTCCGAGCCGGTCCAGATCTGCGAATGGCAGGTCATGCAGGTCTGTGTCGGGGGCAGCCCGGCGCTGGCCTGGGTCTCCACGGTGGTGTGGCAGTAGCGGCAATCGATGCCGAGTTCGCCCGAATGGTGCTTGTGGCTGAACGGCACGGGCTGGGCCGGCGCCACCCCGACCCCGGTGACGTAATCCGAGCGCGCGAT
>NZ_JAQGKL010000258.1 GCF_028290105.1 Methylobacterium sp. | reverse complement strand
TGATCTATTGCTCGATCTCCGGCTACGCCTCCGACGGGCCGGAGGCGGCGCGGCCCGGATACGACATCGTGGTGCAGGGCGAGGCCGGCCTGATGGCGCTCAACGGCGAGGCGGACCGCCCGCCCCTGAAGTTCGGTCTGGCGGCGGTCGACCTCTTCACCGGGCAATACGCGGCGCAGGCCGTGCTCGCCGCCCTGTTCGCGCGCGAGCGCGGAGCGCCGGGGCGCCACATCGAGCTCAGTCTCTTCGATTGCGGCATCGCGCTCACCGCCTATTACGGCCTGGAGGCGATGGTGCGCGGGCACGACCCGGTGCGCGCCGGCAACGCCCACCCGTCGATCGCGCCCTACGGCGTCTTCGAGACCGGCGACGGCCCCATCGTGCTGGCGGTAGGCAACAACGGCCAGTACCGCCGCCTCTGCGAGCAGGTGCTGGAACGCCCCGATCTCGCGGCCGATCCGCGCTTCGCCACCAACCTCGCGCGCTCGCGCAACCGCGCCGAACTCCTCCCCGCGATCGAGGCCGAACTCGCCCAGCGGACCCGCGCCGACCTGCTCGCCCGCCTCGCGGCGGCGGGCATCCCCGGCGGCGAGGTTTTAGGGTTGCACGAGGCCCTGACCTCGGATCGGGCCGGGGACCTCGTGATCCCGCAGGGCGGCGAGGCCCATGAGGGGGCCCATGTGCTGGCCCCGCCCTACCGCCTCGACGGGACCCGCCTGCCCGTGCGCCGGATGCCACCCGCCCTCGACGCCTCGGGCGACGCGATCCGGGCGGAACTGGCGGCCAAGCTCAGGTGATCACGGAGGGCTCCGTGCGCCCGGTGAGCGCGGCGATGTCGGCAAGCTCGTTCGCCACCGCCACCACCGGGGCCAGCACCTCGGCCACCGGCCGTTCGAGCCGGGCAGGGTCGGATTCGTAGCGCTCGATATAGACCCGCAGGGTCGCGCCCGCCGTGCCGGTGCCCGACAGGCGGTAGACCACCCGCGCGTCCTCCGCGAAGGTGATGCGCACGCCCTGCTGCTCGGTGACCGAGCCGTCCACCGGATCGACGTAGCGGAAGTCGTCCGCCGCCGCGACGGTGAGGCCGCCGAGCCGCGTGCCCGGCAGCCCGGCGAGCTTGGCGCGCAAGCCCGCCATCAGGCGCTTGGCGGCCTCGGAATCGATCTCCTCGTAATCGTGCCGGGTGTAGTAGTCGCGCCCGAAGGTCGCCCAGTGGCCGCGCACCACGTCCTGCGCGGGCTTGCCCGTGGCGGCGAGGATGTTGAGCCACATCAGCACCGCCCAGAGCCCGTCCTTCTCGCGCACGTGGTTCGAGCCGGTGCCGGCGCTCTCCTCGCCGCAGAGCGTGATGCGCCCGGCGTCGAGCAGGTTGCCGAAGAACTTCCAGCCGGTGGGGGTCTCGTAGGCGGGGATGCCGAGGGACGCCGCGACCCGGTCCAGCGCCCGGCTGGTGGGCATCGAGCGAGCGACGCCCGCCAGGCCCTTCGCGTAGCCGGGGGCGAGGTGGGCGTGGGCGGCCAGGATCGCGAGGCTGTCGCTCGGGGTCACGAACAGGCCGGGCGCCACGATCATGTTGCGGTCGCCGTCGCCATCCGAGGCCGCGCCGAGATTGGGCGCCTCCGCGCTCAGCATGAGCTCGTAGAGGTCGTGGGCGTGGACGGGGTTCGGATCGGGATGGTGCCCGCCGAAATCCTCCCGCGGCGTGCCGTTGAGGACGGTGCCCGGTTCGGCGCCGAACACGCCCTCCAGGATCGCGGTGGCGTAGGGGCCCGTCACCGCGCTCATGGCGTCGAAGCGCATGCGGAAGCCGCCGGCGAACAGGCGCGTGATCGCCTCGACATCGACGAGTTCGCGCATCAGCGCGAGGTAATCCGCCACCGGGTCGATCACCGCGACGACCATGTCGCCGATCCGGGTCTCGCCGACCGTGTCGAGGTCGAGGTCCGGCCCCTCGACGATGCGGTATTCGGTGAGCGCCTTCGTTCGGGCGTAGATCGCCTCCGTCACGCTCTCGGGGGCCGGGCCGCCATTGGCGGTGTTGTACTTGATGCCGAAATCGCCGTCGGGCCCGCCCGGGTTGTGGCTCGCCGACAGGATGATGCCCCCGATGGCGCCGTGCTTGCGGATGACGCAGGAGGCGGCCGGCGTCGAGAGCAGGCCTCCCTGCCCGACCAGCACGCGGGCAAAGCCGTTGGCGGCGGCGATCTTGAGGGTGGTCTGCACCACCGTGCGATTCAGGAAGCGGCCGTCACCGCCGAGCACCAGGGTGGCGCCCGCCCGCTCGGGAATGCAATCGACGATCGCCTGGACGAAGTTCTCGACGTAGCGCGCCTGCTGGAAGACCGGAACCTTCTTGCGCAGGCCGGACGTGCCCGGCTTCTGATCGGCATAGGGCGTCGTCGGCACGGTCCGTAGAGACATCGTTCAAGCACTCCTGGGTCTTCGGGCCCAACAACGCCGTTTGCCCACGCGGGTCAATCGCTGGTGGAAGCGCCGTTCGAACGCGGGAACACGCCGCACGCTCGTTTCCGGATGACGGCAAGCATCGCCGATGACGACAAGCATCGCCCAGGATGACCGAGCGATCTTCCTCATTCGTTAAGGCAGTTCTTCCTGTAAAACCGCGCCGTGGCTCGTGATCGACGCACTCTAGACCGAAATCTTTTCCCTTGCCGCCCTGTCGCATCCATGCTTCAAAAGCCTCGGCCAGGTGGGTGAGTGTTGAGCCAGGATCCCCGCAAGGATCCCTACGTCCGGTTCAAATCCGGACCCCGGCCTCCAACCTGCTAGACGGTCCGTTCCTTTTCGGACCAAAGCATCGCGGATCGATCCGGGGCCGTCATGGAACCCGGGATCTCCGTGCCCTCATGCACACCGATACGCTTTTGCTTGGCGACGCGGGCGGCTGGGCTTCGAACGCCGTTCAGCCGGCGGGATGAAGTGTGCCGCTGAGACGTACTGACCCGGGAACGAACCCGAATGGTCAAGATTTGTCCCTGGCGAGTTCGCGCGTGAGGACGGTCATGGAATCTCTGCAGGATCTCGGCGCGCTCACCGGCGGAGAGCCGGCCGCGCCGGAAGCGGCCGCCGAGGACATCCTGCTCGCGCCGCTCGCCGACATTCCGCGCATCAACCTGCGCGAGGCGGGCGAGCCGTGGGACAAGCGCCGCCAGGCCGGCAAGGCGCTGCGGGAGACGGTCCCGCATGCGTCCCATGCCGCCTGGGTCGCGCCCGCCGACCGGCCGGACCCGGTCTCCCTGATCGAGGCGGCCCATGTCGGGCGCCAGGCGCACCTCATCCCGCTCCGGGTCGCCCGCATGGCGAGTTCGCCCTTCGCGTTCCTGCGCGGGGCCGCCCACGTCATGGCCTGGGACCTCGCCCACACCCCGCGCAGCGGCATCACGGTGGTGATGAACGGGGACGCGCATCTGGCCAATTTCGGCCTGTTCGGCACGCCCCAGCGCGACATCGTCCTCGACCTCAACGACTTCGACGAGGTCACGATCGGCCCGTGGGAATGGGACCTCAAGCGGCTGGTGGCCAGCATCGAGGTCGCGGCGCGGACGGACGACGTTCCGCCCGACCAGCGCCGCGAGGCCACGGTGGCGGCGGTGGCGGGCTACCAGCACACCATGACCGAACTGGCGCCCCAGGGCCCCCTCGACGTCTGGCACCGGGCGGCGCGGGCCGACCGGCTCGACTTCACCGGCCTCACCATCGACGACGATTCGAAGGCGGTCATCGCCAAGGCCGTGGAGAAGGCGCGCAAGAAGAACAACAAGAGCCTGCTGGCGAGCGTCGGCGAGCGCCGCACCGACGGCGGCTGGCGCTTCCGGCAGGAGGCCCCGATCCTCACCAGCGTCGACGCGGAGACCCGGGAGGCGGTGATCGGCGGGCTGGAGCTCTATGCCGAGACCCTGCCGCGCGAGCGCCGGTTCATGCTCAGCCGGTACCACGTGGTCGATGTCGCCCACCGGGTGGTGGGGGTCGGCAGCGTCGGCACCCGCGCCTATGTCGCGCTCCTCTGCGGCAACTCGGACCAGGACGTGCTCTTCCTCCAGGTCAAGGAGGCGGTGACGCCGGCCCACGCGCCCTACCTCTCCGGCATGCCCGACGCCTACGGCGACCACGAGGGCGAGCGGGTGATCTACGGCCAGCGCCTGCTCCAGGCCGTGGGCGACCCCCTGCTCGGCTGGACCACCATCGCGGACCGGCCGTTCTACGTGCGCCAGATGAAGAACATGAAGGGCGACATTCCGGTGGCGGGCCTCACCGGCCAGCCGCTGATCTACTTCTCCTGGGCCTACGGCGCCCTGCTCGCCCGGGCGCATGCCCGCACCGGGGATGCCGCGGCCATCGCGGGCTATTGCGGGCGCGACCGGCAGGCGGCCCTGCGCGACGCGCTGGCGGACTGGGCCTTCGCCTACGGCGACCAGAACGAGGCCGACCATGCCACCTTCCGGGCCGCCATCGCGGACGGACGCCTTGAGGCCGCGCCCGACCCGGAGATGTAATCAGGACAATGACATATTTGAATCAATCTTTCGGAGATACATTCTGAAGTCCTAGCCTCAGGCTAGGGAGTTTGCCCGAAGGTTCGATTCCATAAAGCTGGTGCCCAAGGTGCAAAAAGTTAGCATCATCGAGGCAGACGAAAGGCTGAGCACAGCGAGGACGAAGCAAATTGCCACACGGCGTCGAAGCAAATCGCTCGTTCATCAAATGATGTAGTTGAAATCATGGCCATTGCGTCGCGCAGAGTATGGACGCCAAGTGATTTATCATTTTTAGCAATCATACTATTCTCAATTGCGCAGGTGTTTTCATACAAATTGATTTCTGGCTCAAAGACACAGATTTATATAAAAAATAATCGGAGCTATATGGCCTCGTCCGAGTATGTCGGGAGCACCGGTGGGCGCAGCTCTTCAGCGAAATACAGGCTGCGCTTCGATATAGCGACGGAGGGCGGCATCCATAGCTGCGATGTCGTAAAATTGGTCGATATTCCTGCCGCTCCGATACTGACAGACCACATTGCGGTTACGCCGCGGCCGAACACCTGCGAAGACCCCTATCTGACGGACCTGGAATTTTGGCCGCGTTTTGAAGCGCGGCTAGGCCTCAGCTTTACTGCTTTGGGTGGCACCCTGCTGATCGCCTCTGCCCTCTGGCATCGCCGTCTGGTGGTAAAAGCCATTGCGCGGCAATCGGCCAACGGGGCGATGGCCGCAGATGCGTCGATCTCAACGCCCGAGTCGCAGGTGCGAACGATCTGACCGCCCATCCACAGGGCCGCGACAAACTGGGGACGGCCCGGAAAAACGCGGAGCCCGACCCCGCTCCGGCGCGTTTCAAAGGTCCAATCCTCGAGCCGGGCAGCGCACCTCACCGATGGCAAAACGCAGGACCGCGTCCCCCGACACGATTTCTCCCGCAAGCGCCCCGAGGGTCAAACCCCCGAACACCCAAGCCCCTAAGACCAAAGCCCCTAAGACCAAAGCCCAGCTCACCGAGGCCCAACTTACCAAGGCACCAGCCACCAGGACCGCCCGCAAGCCGCTAGGCCGCGCCGCCGAGACGCAACCCGAGACCGAAGCGGTCCTCGCGCCGGCCAGCGCCGAGATCGTCGCCCCCCTCGTCCCCACGGGCGCGCTCGCCGTCGCGCTCCTCGGCCTGACCGAGTTGGGAAAGCCCCTGGTCCACATGGCCCGCGAGGGGCATCGGCTCGACGCGATCGCCGGGATCGTGCGGGCGCTGGCGCCGGACCGGACGATCGCGATCTACCCCGAATGGGATTGCCTGCCCTATGACCGCGCCTCGCCCTCGCGCGGGGTGATGGGTGCCCGCACCGGCGTGCTGCGCTGGCTCACCGACACGGCGGCCCTGCCCGACATCGTGCTCACCACCGCCCCGGCGCTGATCCAGCGCGTGCCGCCGGCGGAGACCTGGGGGCCGGCCCACCGGGAGGTTCGGGTCGGCGACGCCCTCGATGCGGCGGGCTTCACCCGGGCCCTGCAACGCCTCGGCTACATCCTCGACGACCGGGTCGACGAGCCCGGCGAGGTCGCCGCCTGGGGCCGGACCGTGGACGTCTTCCCGGCCGCCGCCGACCGTCCCTGCCGCATCGAGCACGACGGGGCCCGGGTCACCGCGATCCGGTCCTACGATCCGGTCTCGCAGCGCTCGCTGGCGGACGCGGAGGTGCTCGTGATCGACCCCGCCACCGAGATCATTCTGCCGGAGGATTCCGAAACCCGCCTCGAACCCTTCACCGGCCAGGAGCACGGGCTCGCGCGCTTCTATCCGGCGATGACCACCTTCCTCGACCAGGTGCCGGGGGCCCGTGTCGTCGTCGAGGACGGGGCGGAGGAGCGGGCGCGCGCCTTCTTCGAGCAGATCGCGGAAGGCCGCGAGGCGCGCGCCCGCACCCGGCGCGGCGTCCCCGAGGAGGCCGGCCTCTACCTGACGCCCGAGGACTGGGCGGCGCTCCAGGCCGAGCGGCGCGTCGCCAGCGCCTGTGCGCCGGAGGCGGGCGACCTCACCATGCCGGTCTTCGCCCGCAAGGCGCGGCCGAACACGGCGCTCGCCGAGACCCTGCGCGAGCGCCTCAAGGCCGGCGACCGCATCCTGCTGACGGGCCCGGCCGAGCCGCTGGCGCGCCTGGTGCGGGTCGCCGAGCGGGCGTTGGGCCGCAAGGCGCGGGCGATCCGGACCTGGACCGAAGCGGCGGCCGCCAAAGCCGGCGCGTTCCTCAGCCTGGTAGCCCCCATCGAGGCGGGCTTCCGGGTGCCGGACCAGGGTGTCGCCGTGATCGCGGCCGCCGACCTGTTCGGCGCCCGCGCCACCGTCGTGGCCGGGGGCCCGAGCGCCATCCTGCCCCTCGGCGAGGTCGAACTCCGGATCGGTGACGTCGCCGTCGACCGCGACAACGGGCTCTGCGTCTTCGAGGGCCTGGAGCCGGTCGGGACCGGCGCGGGCGCCAGCGAGGACGCCCTGCGCCTGCGCTTTGCCGGCGACAGCATCCTGATGGTGCCGGTCTCGCAGGCCGACCGAATCTGGCGCTACGGCTCGGAAGCCGAGGCCGTGACGCTCGACAAGCTCGAAGGCGGCAAGTCGGAGAAGGGATCCTGGGGACGGCGCCGCCTCGAGGCGGAGGCCTGCATGGCCCGGGCCGCGCGCGTGATGCTGGCGGACGCCGAGGCACGCCGGACGATCCGGGCGCCGGTGCTGGTGCCGCCGGACCGCCAGATGGAGCGCTTCGCCGCCGGCTTCGGCTTCGCGCTCACCGCCGACCAGGCGAGCGCCGTCACCGGCGTGATGGCCGACCTCGCCTCGGGCCGACCGATGGACCGCCTCGTCTGCGGCGATGTCGGCTTCGGCAAGACGGAGGTGGCCCTGCGCGCCGCCGCCGCCGCCGTGTTCGCCGGCAAGCAGGTCGCCATCGTCGCCCCCACGACCGTGCTGGCGCGCCAGCACGTGCAGACCTTCACCCGGCGCTTCGAGCGCTTCGGGATGGAAGTGGCGCATCTCTCGCGCCTCGTCTCGCCGGCGGAAGCCAAGCGGGTGAAGGCGGGTCTCGCCGACGGGTCGATCCGCCTCGTCGTCGGCACCCATTGCCTCGCCGCCGCAGGCGTCGCCTTCGCGGATCTCGGCCTGATGGTCATCGACGAGGAGCAGCGCTTCGGGGCCCGGATCAAGCAGGGCCTGCGCGCGGCGGCCGGCGACGGCCACGTGCTGACGCTCACCGCGACGCCGATCCCCCGCACCCTGCAGAGCGCGCTCGTCGGCCTGCAGAGCCTCAGCGTCATCGCGACCCCGCCCGCCGTGCGCCAGCCCATCCGCACGGTGATCGCGCCCTTCGAGGACGAGGCCATCCGCGACGCGCTCAACCGCGAGCACCGGCGCGGCGGCCAGAGCTTCGTGGTCTGCCCCCGGATCGAGGACATCGCCCCGATGGCGGCGCGCCTCGCCAAGCTGGCGCCCGACCTGAAGACGATGATCGCCCACGGCGGTCTGAAGCCCGCCGAGATGGACGACGTGATGGTGCGTTTCGCGGATGGGGAGGGCGACGTGCTTCTCGCCACCAGCATCATCGAGAGCGGCCTCGACGTGCCGCGCGCCAACACCATGCTGGTCTGGGATGCCGAACGCTTCGGCCTGTCGCAGCTTCATCAGTTGCGCGGCCGGGTCGGACGCGGCCAGCGGCGCGGGGTCGTCTACCTCCTGCACCGCCCCGACAAGCCGCTGACCCCCGCCACCGAGAAACGCCTGCGCACGCTCGAAGCCCTGGACCGTCTCGGCGCGGGCTTCGCCATCAGCGCCCGCGACCTCGACCTGCGCGGGGCCGGCGACCTCGTCGGCGAGAACCAGGCCGGCCACGTCAAGCTGATCGGCTTGGGGCTCTACCAGCACCTGCTGCACCTGGCGCTGCGCGCCGCCAAGGGCGAGGTGGCCGAGGACTGGAACCCTGAGATCCGCCTCGGGCTCTCCGGCGCCGTACCGGCGGACTACGTGCCCGAGCCCGAGGTGCGGCTCAGCCTCTACACGCGCACCTTGCGCCTCACGAACCCCGAGGAGGTCGAGGCCCTGCGCGCCGAGGTGATCGACCGCTTCGGCCCGCCCCCCGCCGCGTTCGAGGAGCTGATCGCGCTCGCCCGGCTCCGGGTCGGCTGCCTGGCGCTGGGCATCCACCGCCTCAGCGGCGGCCCGCAGGGGCTGGCCGCCGACCTGCGGCCGACCGCGCCGCCCCTCGTCATTCCCGCGCACGCCCATATCGAGCGCCGGGACAATCGCGTGCTGCTGCGCCAGGGCAGCGAGGACCCGGCGACGCGCGGGCGCCTCGCTGCCGCCTTCCTGGAACGCCTGACCGCGCAGGGTGACCGCGCGGCGGCGCGGGGTTAGCTCCCGGGCTTGCGCACCGCCTTGGCGACGTCGAGCGGCTTGGGCAGCAGGCCGAGGCGATGGAAGGTGTCGGCCACCCGCTGCTGGTCGGCGGTGGTCTCGGCGTTGAGCGGCGTGACCCCGTAGGTGAGACGGCGCAGGGCCACCGTGAGGATGGGCGCCGGGATGCCCACGGAGGGGGCGAGTTCGGCCGCCACCGCGTCGGTGTTGTCCTTGGCCCAGGCGTCGATCTCGCCGATGGCGCCGAGCGTCGCGTCGAGCGCCGGGCCGTTGGCGGCGGAGAAGGCGCGGGTCGAGAGATAGAACTGGCGGTTGGGCACGAGGTCGGTGCCGTCGACGAGGATGCGCCCGTTGGTCGTGCGCTCGCCGGAGGCGAGGTAGGGGTCCCAGATCACCCAGGCATCGACGGCGCCGCGGGCGAAGGCGGCGGCCCCGTCGGCCGGCGCCAGGAAGGTCGGGGTGACGGCGTCGTAGGGCACGCCCGCCTGTTCGAGGGCGCGCACCAGGAAGTAGTGGACGTTCGAACCCTTGTTCAGGGCGATCTTCTTGCCGCGCAGGTCCGCCACCGACTTGATGGGGCTGTCCTTGGCGACCAGGATCGCCTCGCCCTTGGGGGCGGCCGGCTCGTGCGCGACGTAGAGGAAGTCGGGATTGGAGGCCTGGGCGAAGATCGGCGGGGCTTCACCCGCCGAACCGAGATCCACCGCCCCGGCGTTCAGCGCCTCCATCAGCGGCGGCCCCGAGGGGAACTCGGCCCAGGTCACCCGGTAGCCGAGCGGCTTCAGGCGCTGCTCCAGCAGGCCCTTGCCCTTCAGGAGAACGAGCGTCCCGTATTTCTGGTAGCCGATCCGGATCACCTTCTCGTCGGCGCGGGCATGCAGCGCGCCGACGACCAGGAGGGCCAGGGCGGTGAGGAGAACCCAGGCACGGCGCAGGCCGTCGGGGCGCAGGGCGAGGACACGGGTGGCGGCGGGCATGGCTGATCCTCGGCGGGCTGGGGACCCTCCTCCCCCTCGTGGGGAGGAGCTGTTGATTGGGTGACCCTTGGTCGCTCACGAGGCGGGCGAAAACGACGCCGGCCCCGGGCATGGTTTCCGGCCGATCGCCTCGGCGACGCGGCGGAAACCGGATGTCCCTCAATGCGCCGAGACGCGGCGGTTCGGGACGATGTCGTTGGCCATGACCTCGCCGAACGGGCCGTTGTTGCGGGCGTTCGTGGGGGCGACGCCCGTGGTGGCGCGCAGGGGCAGCTTGGGGAAGACCAGCTCGGCGAAGCGGTAGGCTTCCTCCAGATGCGGGTACCCCGACAGGATGAAGCGATCGATCCCGAGGTCGATGTATTCCTTCATCCGGTCGGCCACCTGATCCGCCGAGCCGACGAGGGCGGTGCCGGCGCCACCGCGCACGAGGCCGACGCCCGCCCAGAGATTCGGCGAGACCTCGAGCTTGGTGCGGTCACCCCCGTGCAGGGCCATCATGCGGCTCTGGCCCACCGAATCCTGGCGCTTCAGGGTGGCCTGCGCCCGGGCGATGGTCTCGTCGTCGAGGCGCGAGATCAGGTTCTCGGCGGCGGCCCAGGCCTCGCCCTCGGTCTCGCGCACGATGACGTGCAGGCGGATGCCGTACGAGAAGGTCTTGCCCTTGCGGTCGGCGGCTTCCTTGGCTTTGGCGATCTTTTCGGCGACGCCGGCGGGCGGCTCGCCCCAGGTCAGGTAGACCTCGCAATGCTCCGCCGCGACCTCGATGCCGGCCGGGGACGAACCGCCGAAATACAGCGGCGGATAGGGGCTCTGCACGGGCGGGAAGATCACCCGGCCCTCCTCCACCTTGAGGTGCTTGCCCGCGAAGCTCACCGTCTCGCCCGACATCAGCCCACGCCAGATGTGCAGGAACTCGTCGGTGACGACGTAGCGCTCGTCGTGGTCGAGGAAGACGCCGTCGCCGCGCAGCTCGACGGGGTCGCCGCCCGTGACGACGTTGATGAGGAGGCGCCCGTCCGAGATCCGGTCGAGGGTCGCGGCCATGCGGGCGGCGACCGCCGGCTCCTGCAGGCCGGGGCGCACGGCCACGAGGAAGCGCAGGCGCTTCGTCAACGGTACCAGCGCCGAGGCCACCACCCAGGAATCCTCGCAGGAACGGCCGGTGGGCAGGAGCACGCCGTAATAGCCGAGCTCGTCCGCGGCCTGCGCGATCTGGCGCAGATAGGAGATCGAGACGTCGCGGGCGCCTTCCTGGGCGCCGAGATAGCGGCCATCGCCGTGGGTGGGGAGGAACCAGAGAACGTCGGTCTGTCCGGTCATGAAGTCTCTCACGGGGTTGGAGGCGGCGGCGTTCAGGCCGGCGCGCGCTCGGATAGCAGATGATCGAGGATGCGACCTTCCAGGGCCGCGAGGTCGGCGTCCCCCCGGCGGCGCGGACGGGGCACGTCCACGCTGACGTCGAGGGCGATGCGGCCGGCCTCCACCACGAGGATGCGGTCGGCGAGCGCCACCGCCTCGGCGACGTCGTGGGTGACGAGGATGGCGGTGAAGCCCTGCGCCTGCCAGATCCGCTCGATCATCGCCTGCATGTCGATGCGGGTGAGCGCGTCGAGGGCGCCCAGCGGCTCGTCGAGGGCGAGGAGGCCGGGATGGCTCACGAGGGCACGGGCGAGCGCCACGCGCTGGCGCTGGCCGCCCGACAGGGTGGCGGGCCAGTTGCCGGCCTTTTCGGTCAGGCCGACCTCGGCCAGGGCCGTCTGCGCCTTGGCGCGCCGGTCCGCCCGCGTGCCGCCCTCGCCCAGGCCCACCGCCACGTTGTCGACGACCCGGGCCCAGGGCAGCAGGCGCGGCTCCTGGAACATGATGCGCTTCGTGGGCGTGCGCACGGCCTGCGATTCGAGCCCGATGCGGCCGGCGCTGGGGCTTTCCAGCCCGAGGATCAGGCGCAGCAGGGTGCTCTTGCCGCAGCCCGAGCGCCCGACCACGGCCACGAACTGCCCGGCCGGGATGTGCAGGTCGAGGCCCTCGATCACCGTATGGCCGTCGAAGTCCTTCTTCAGGTCGCGGATGGTGACGCCGATGCCGGTGGCGGAGCGCGGCGTCTCCGGCCGCGCGAGGGGTGCGGCGGGCGCTTTGAGCGAGGGCACCTCGCGCGGTGCCACCTCGCGGGTGGCGGCGTCCTCGGGGACGCGAAGGGCGGTGGCGAGCATGGGACGGACCGTCGGGTGTGGGATCGGGAAACGAGGCGCGCGGTGTCTCAGACGATGTGGCTGCCGGATCCGCACCGGTCATCGGTGGCGCGCACCCGTCTCCCGAAGGAGAGGGCGCGCGTCGTGATCGGGTACAGCGGGGCGCAGACCGGCATCACGCGTTCCGATAGGCCGGGTTCCAGGCCAGGAACCGGCGCTCCAGGAGCCGGGTCACCGCGTCGGCGGCCTTGCCGAGGCCGGCATAGATCACGATGGCCAGAACCACGACGTCGACCAGCATGAACTCGCGGGCCTGCATCGCCATGTAGCCGAGGCCCGAGGAGGCCGAGATCGTCTCGGCGACGATGAGGGTCAGCCACATGATGCCGAGCGCGTAGCGCAGGCCCACGAAGATCGAGGGCAGCGCCCCCGGCAGGACCACGCGGGTGAAGAGCGAGAGCGGCGACATGCCGTAGACCCGGCCCATCTCGACGAGCTGCGGATCGACCGAGCGGATGCCGTGGAGCGTGTTGGCGTAGACGGGGAAGAACACGCCGATGGCCACGAGGAAGAGCTTGGCCTCCTCGTCGATGCCGAACCACAGGATCACGAGCGGGATCAGCGACAGGTGGGGAATGTTGCGGATCATCTGCAGGGTCGTGTCGGTCAGGCGCTCGGAGAGCTGCGACAGGCCGTTGGCGAGCCCCAGCGCGAAGCCGATGCCGCCGCCGATGAGGAAACCCACCGCCGCGCGGGCGAAGCTGATCGACAGGTTGGTCCAGAGTTCGCCGCTCCTGGCCGCCTGCCAGCCCGCCGCGATGACGCCGGAGGGTGCCGGCATGAAGCGCGTGGAGACGAGGCCGGTGGAAGCCGCGACCTGCCAGCCGAGGAGGATCGCCACGGGAACGAGCCAGGGGGTCAGGCGCTCGATCGTGCGGGTCTTGAAGGAGGTGGTCGACATGGGGTTCAGCCCTTGCTCGCCGGGCCGGCCGGCGGCGTCCAGACCGCGTCGCGCACGCGGATGGGATTGGTGATGAGGCCGAGGGCGTGGAAGCGGTCGGCCACCCGCTGCTGGTCGGCGATGGAGGCCTCGGTGAGCGGCGCGATGACGTAGAGGCTGCGGTCGACGGCGCGCTGGGTCGCGTCGAGGGGCACGCCGGTGCCCTTCGAGAGCAGGGCCGCCACCTCCGGGCGATGCGCCTCGCACCAGGCCGCGACCTCGCCGAGCGCCGCCAGGACCGCCTGGACCACCGGAGCGTTGGCCTGCGTGTAGTCGCGGTTGCCGAGAAAGTAGTTGCTCGGCTTGGCGATCTCGGACGCGCTCGCCAGGATGCGGGTGCCGGGCTGGCGCTCGGCGATGGCGAAGTACGGGTCCCAGATCGCCCAGGCGTCGACGGCGCCCCGCGCGAAGGCGGCGGCCGCGTCCGCCGGCGCCAGGGTCACGGGCTCGATGTCGGCGTAGGTCAGGCCGGCTTTTTCGAGGGCCACCACCACGAGGTAATGGGCGCTCGATCCCTTGGCGAAGGCGACGCGCTTGCCCTTGAGGTCGGAGAGCGTCTTCAGGGGCGAGCCCTGCGGCACCAGGATCGCCTCGCCGGAGCCGCCCGAATCCTGGGCCGCCAGATAGAGGAGGCTGTTGCCGGCGGCCTGCGCGAAGACCGGGGGCGGGGCACCGGTCTGGCCGAAATCGATGGCGCCGACGCCGAGCGCCTCCAGCACCGGGGGCCCGAAGGAGAACTCGGTCCAGCGCACGGTGACGCCGAAGGGCTTGAGCGCCTGCTCGATGGTGCCCTGCTGCTTGGCGACGACGAGGATGCCGTTCTTCTGATAGCCGATGCGGAAGGTGCCACCCTCCACGGCCCGCGCGGGCAGTGCCGCCGCCGCCAAGCCGGTGGCGAGGAGAGCGCGTCGGGAGATCGTGGCGCGGGAGATCGTGGACCTGGAGACCATGGTCGGCGCGCCCTCAGCCGGCGCTGGCGAAGGCGGAGACCGGGGACCCGGCCTCCGGGGCGGAGGTGCGGGCGGCCCGGGCCTGGAGGAGTTCGGCGAGCTGGTTCGCGGCGTCCCGGATGCGCGCCTTCACGCCCTCGTCGACGAGGATTCCATCGCGAAAATCCGCGTCCGAGCCGTAGACGGCGCTGGGGATCGTGTGGGCGCTGAAGAACCCGAAGAGCGGGCGCAGGGAATGCTCGACCACGAGGGCGTGGCGCGGGCCGCCGCCGGTGGCCGAGAGGATCACCGGCTTGCCCACCAGGGCGGCGGGATCGACAAAGTCGAACAGGTGCTTGAACAGGCCCGTATAAGCGCCCTTGTAGACCGGCGAGCCGACGATGAGCGCATCGGCGCCCTCGATGGCCTCGACGATGCGCCGGGCCGGCAGCGGCAGCAGGTCCCGCGACCAGGCCGCCCCGAGGCCGGTGCCGGCATCGACCATGTCGAACAGGCGGATGTCGGCCCTCACCTGCGCGCCCACGGCCTCGGCCAGGGACTCGGCGAGCGCGCGCGTCTTCGAGGGACGCTGGAGGTTGGCGGTGAAGCCGACGATGCGGGGCAGCGACATGGGATCACTCTTGCTGTCGGTCACGAGACTTGCGTCGAGGACGAGACTTGCGCCTGTCGAGGACGAGACTTGCGCCTGTCGAAAACGAGACTTGGCGTCGAGGACGAGATTTACGGGTGGCGGCAGGGTTCGGAGACGCGTCCGCGCCACCGCTCAAGACAAGCGTTGGTTCGCAGGGACGATCCCGGAGATCTGCGCGCTGGTAAACCCGGCGCATCACGCAGCGTTGCGTGACGGCGCCCTCTCGAAAACGTGCCCTTTGCGGGCGCCGGAATCAATGAAACGTTCTTTTGAAAGCAAAGCGCGCGGGAGAGGATCTGTCCAACCTGGACGATCCCGGGAGACGATCCCTTTCGAGGCGCATTATCGTGCCAGAATTTCGGCCTTCGCCGCGACCGGGCGCAAAATCCCCCAGGCCGTATCCCCCTTAGGCCGTGGCGTCCTCGAAGATGCCGTTCAGCACGACTCGCTCGAAGGCGCGCAGGAGGTGGGCGTCGAGCTTCGGGATCATGCCCAGCATGAGATCGTGCGCGTCCCGGTGCGGGAGCGGATCGCGGTAGGCCCGCCGCTCGGTGAGCGCCGAGTGGATGTCGCAGATCGTCACGAGGCGCACGAGGTCGGGAATCGCCGACCCCGCGAGCCCGGCCGGGTAGCCGCTGCCGTCGAGCATCTCGTGGTGGTGCCGGATGACGTCGAGGGTCGCCGTGTCGAAGCCGCCCTGCGCGCCAAGGAGATCGGCGCCGATGGCCGGGTGCGTGCGCATCACCGCCATCTCGTGGTCGGTCAGCCGGCCCGGCTTGTTCAGGATTTCCAGCGGGATCTTGGCCTTGCCGAGATCATGCAGGAGGGCGGCCCGGGCCAGGCGCGTTTGGTCGGCACGCGCGAGCCGGAGACCGGCGCCGAACGCGGCGGCGTAGCCGGCGACGCTGAGCGAGTGCTGGTAGAGTTGCTGGTCGTGGCGCTCGATGACTTCCAGCCAGGTGCGGATGCCGCATTCCGAGACCGCCGCCAGGATGTTCTCCGTCCCCGCATCGGCCTCGGCGGCGGTGATGGGGCGCCCCTCCGCGGCGGCCTCGAACAGCCGCGCGACCGTGCCGGTGGCGGCCCGCGCGAAGCGCTCGGCCTTCGCGGCCCCTGCCTGGAGGGGGGCTCCCTCGCCGGACGGCGCGGCGGCCTTGCGGCGCACCGCCTGCCAGGTGTCGATGAGGCCGAACAGGGTGGCGAGCACGACGGTCCGGGGCGCATCCGCCCGCAGGGTCCGGGTCGCGGCGGCCGTGCGGCCGTGCGGCGCCTGATCGGTCAGTTGGAGGCTCGCGACGCGGGCGGCGTGCAGGCGCGCGATCCAGGCCCGCGCCAGGGCGGAATCCTGGTTGACGTCCACCACGGCGACGAGGGGCGGGACCGCCGGAAACGCCTCGCGCGGATCGATGCAGCGGCAGGCGACCACGTTCTCCACGGCGCGGGCGAGCAGGACCGCGAGGTCCGGCCTGTCCGAGACGATGAGAACAGTGCTGGTCTGGGTCACGGGTGGATCCGGTCAGCGTGGCGCGCGGTCCGGCCTTCCGCCCGACTCCCAACATTTGACAGAGATTTGTTATCGAACAATTCACGCCAATTCATCCGTCAATTGTTCAGGTATTTTACCAAGACGGGCAACCGTCGCGAGATGCTCGCGGTGAAGTTGAAGCGGCTGTTCCGAGACAGCCTGCGGAGGCAGCGGAGGCAGGAGCGGCCCTGCGAGTGCTTTGCTTTGCAAAGGCCGTCGGCTTTCCGGACGAGCGCCGGCTTCGAAAACGCCGCGCTTCAAGTCGCGGGGGCTGCGCCCCATATGAGGACCACGCGATCGTTCGCCCAAGCCCCCTGGGGTCTCCCGCGAACCGCACGCCTTTCCGGGTCCTCGCGAGCCTGGCACCGGGATGATCCGGCGCCCCGCGCGGGCCGCCGCCAGCCGGAGACCGAATCCGATGTTCCTGTTCCGCAAGCGCCCCGAGATGCCCGATCCCGCCGACACCCTGCCGGGCCGGCCGAACCCGCTTCCCACCGCCGAGCGTCATTTCGTCAACGGCAACCCGCTGAAAGGCCCGTATCCGGAGGGCTTCCAGAGCATCGTCCTCGGGCTCGGCTGCTTCTGGGGCACGGAGCGCAAGTTCTGGCAATTGCCGAGCGGCGTCTTCGTCACGGCGGTGGGCTATGCCGGCGGCACGACGCCGAACCCCACCTACGAGGAAGTCTGCTCGGGCCTGACCGGCCACAACGAGGTGGTGCTCGTGGTCCACGATCCGGCGGAACTGCCCCTGGAGGCGGTGCTCAAGACCTTCTTCGAGAACCACGACCCGACGCAGGGCATGCGCCAGGGCAACGATGTCGGCACGCAGTACCGCTCCGGCATCTACACGCGCGATGCCGGTCAGGCGGAAGTCGCAGAGCGGGTGCGGGCGGCCTACGGCGAGGCGTTGCGCGCGCGGGGCTTCGGGGCGATCACCACCGAGATCAAGCCGCTGGAGGCGTTCTACTTCGCGGAGGATTACCACCAGCAATACCTCGCCAAGAACCCGTCGGGCTATTGCGGCGTCGGCGGCACCGGCGTGACTTGCCCCATCGGGACGGGCGTCGCCGCCTGAGGCTCGCCAACCCGGGCCTGCAGGCCGGTCGGCTTGCAGGCTGCCTTCGGTGGACTTGCAGGCACAGGCACCCCCGTGCGACGAGCCCCGACGCAGGGTGTCGCCTTCGCGGATGACCACACGACCTTTGCCGGCACGACCTTTTTCCAGGATGAGGACGCGATGAACCGGCGCGAGGCGGTCGCGGCGGCGCTGGCGCAGCTCGCCCCGCGCCTGCCCGAATTCGAGACGGAGGCGGTGATCGACCGCGCGCTCGCGAGTCCCGGCCTGCGCAACGCCCAGGCCCCGAACGCCGCCTGGCTCGCCCTCGTGGCCTATGCCCGCCACGTCTTCACCGAGTACGACGCCCTGCTGGACGAGGGCTACGACCGCGACAGCGCCCGCCACTTCATCCTCGACGACCTCAACGCCGTGCTCGCCGGATGGGGCTCGCGCCGCCAGATCTCGGATGCCGAGACCTCCTCGGATGCAGAGACCGCCCCGGATGACGAGCCCGACGACACCTGAGCGCCGGTCCCGGACAAGGCGCGAGATCCGACGCAGGGTTGCGCCGAGGCGGCTTGCACCCCGCCCGGCCGCGCGCCATCGTCCCGTCCGGTCCCGTCGTCTTCGGTCGGGCCGAAGCCATTCAAGGATGTCGGTGTCATGAAGATCAGTGCGCGCAACGTCCTCAAGGGCAAGGTCGTCTCCGTGGAGAAGGGCGCGACGACGGCCCATGTGAAGATCGAGATCGCGGGCGGCCAGGTGGTGACGGCGTCGATCACCAACGAATCCGTCGACAGCCTCAAGCTGACCGTGGGCGGCGAGGCCTACGCCGTGGTGAAATCGTCCGACGTCCTGGTCGCGGTGGATTGAGCGCGATGCGCCCCCTGGCCGCCGCAGCGTTCCTCGTCCTCGCCGCCACGGCGGCGCAGGCGCAGGGCGAGGCTCCGCACGACCATGGCGGGACGCCGGCGGCGGACCCCGCCGCCTGCACGCAGTTCGACTGGTCGCTCCTGCGCGAACAGGCCTGGTTCTCGGCCTCCGGCCTGCCGCGCGTCGAATCCGGCGGCACGCTCACCGCGGCGATGCCGGCGGCGCTCCTCGCCCTGAAGCCGCAGAGCGAGGTCGCCCCGCCCTTCGCGCCGACGCGGGTGCCGAAGCCCGGCAGCTATGGCGGCGTGCTGCACCTCGATGCGCCGCTGGCGCCGGGGGCCTATCAGGTCACTCTCTCGGACCGGGCCTGGATCGACCTCAGCCAGGACGGGAAGACGACGCGGCCCGCCACCGCCCACACCATGCGGCCGGGCTGTCCGATGCTCGCCAAGAGCGTGCGCTTCCAGCTCGGCACCGCGCCCATCACCCTGGTGGTGAGCGGAGCGGCCTCCGAGACGATCCGCATCGGCATCGCGCCCGTGGAGTAGCGCGGCGCCGCGCGCCCTCGACGCGCGGCGCGCGAATGGACTAGCGTGGTCCGCGTACCCTCCGAACGTCCTTCGCGCCCTTGTCCGATCCTTCGCACGATCCTTCGCATGATCCCGGCGGCCAAGCCCGGGCGCGCGATTTCCGGGAGCCCGTCCGCTGTCCCTTCGCCTTCACCTCGCGACGCTGCTCGTCCTCGCCCTCCCCCTGTCGGCGCAGGCCCAGGACCGGGGCACCGTCAACCCCAAGCCCCTGCCGCCGCTGGCCAATCCCGACGCGCCGGACACCCCCGCCAAGGCCCTGTTCGGCCGGGTGACGACGCCGGCCGCCGGCCCCGCCCACGCCTACGGCTCCTACGCCAAGGGCTGCTTCTCGGGCGGCGAAGCGCTGGCCGTCGACGGGCCGACCTGGCAGGTGATGCGCCTGTCGCGCAACCGCATGTGGGGCACCCCGCCCCTCGTCGAGTTCCTCGAGCGCCTCGCCGCCAAGGCGCCGCAGGTCGGCTGGAGCGGACTCCTCGTCGGCGACATGTCCCAGCCGCGCGGCGGCCCGATGCTCACCGGCCACGCCTCGCACCAGCTCGGCCTCGACGCCGACGTCTGGCTCACCCCGATGCCGGGCCACCGCATGAGCCGGGCCGAGCGCGAGGAGACCTCCGCCACCAACGTGGTCCGGGCCGACCGCCTCGACATCGACCCGGAGGTCTGGCGCCCCGAGCACCTCAAGCTCATCCGGATGACGGCGCGGGAGCCGGAGGTGGCGCGCATCTTCGTCAACCCGGCGATCAAGAAGGCCCTGTGCCGCGAGGCCGGCAGCGACCGGGCCTGGCTCTCGAAGGTGCGGCCGATGTACGGGCACAACTACCACTATCACATCCGCCTCGCCTGCCCGGCGGGGCAGGACCAGTGCGGCGACCAGGCCCCGCCCCCCGGCGGCGACGGCTGCGGCGAGGAACTCGCCTATTGGTTCAGCGACGCGATCATGAACCCCAGGCCCGCGACGAAGCCGGCCAAGCCGAAGCCCCCGATGACCCTGGCGGCCCTTCCGGCGGCCTGCCGGGCGGTGCTGAAGGCGCGCTGACCTTGGATTCCCGCCGCCCCGCGCGGGCGGCCAGCCGGACGACAGGACGAGAGATGGGCGAGCGGATCACGATCAGCACCGGGGACGGCACGCGGGCCATCATCGCGGTCGACGGCGCCGAGCCCGTCTCCTGGCAGGTGGCGGGGCGCGAATACCTCTGGAGCGGCGATCCCGCGCACTGGAATCGCCATGCGCCCTGGCTGTTTCCGGTGGTCGGCGCCTCGCAGGGCGGCGCCGTGCGGGTCGACGGCCGGGCCTACCCGATGCCGCAGCACGGCTTCGTCCGCGACCTGCCCTTCACGGTGATCGAGCGGGCCGAGGACAGCGTGGCCCTGCGCCTCACCGACGACGCCGAGACCCGCGTGCACTACCCTTACGCCTTCCGCCTCGACATCACCGCGCGGGTCGGCCCGGGGGTGCTCGATTTCGAGATCTGGGTCGAGAACACCGACACGGTGCCGTTGCCCTACGGGCTCGGCTTCCACCCGGCCTTCCCCTGGCCTTTCGCCGGCGGCGCGCGCGCGGCCGGGGGCGGCTACGCGGTCCGGTTCGAGCACCCCGAGCGCCCCTTCGCGCCGGAGGTCGGGGCCGGCGGCCTGCTCCTGCGCGACGAGCGGCCGGTGCCCCTCGCGGGGGCCACCCTGCCCCTCGACCCGGCGCTCTTCACCGAGGCCCTGGTGTTCCGCGACGCCGCGAGCGGCTGGATGCGCTTCACCGGCCCCGGCGGCCGGGCGATCCGCATGGCGGTCTCGGATTTTCCCCATCTCGCCGTCTGGACCAAGCCGACGGCGCCCTTCCTCTCCCTCGAATGCTGGACCGGGCACGCCGACTGGGCGGATTTCGCCGGGGACCTGACGGCGCGGGACTCGCAGCGCCTGCTGGCGCCGGGCGCCCGGGCACGCCACGGCGTCACCCTGTCGTTCGAGCGGGAAACGCGCGAACAGGAGGTTCGGGCATGACGCGGGTCGCTTCCGAAGGGGCGTTCTCGGCCGAAGCCTGGGCGCGCAACGCGGAGGCCTACGAGGCGATCCGCACCATGCCGTTCAACGCCGAGCTCGCGGCGGGCTCGCTCGCGCAGAGCCGCTTCCTCCACTACATCGTCCAGGACGCGCATTATCTCGTGGGCTTCGGCCGGGCCTTGGCGCTCGCCGCCGCCAAGGCGCCGAACCCCGACCGGATGGTGCAGTTCGCCCGCGCCGCCGAGACCGCCATCGTGGTCGAGCGCTCGCTGCACGGCGGCTTCTTTCGCGATTACGGCATCGACGCGGAGGCCTTCGCCCGGACACCGCTCTCGCCGCCCTGCGACCACTACGTCGCGTACCTCGTCGCCACCGCCTATGCGGAACCCTACGAGGTGGTGCTCGGCGCGCTGCTGCCCTGCTTCTGGATCTACGCCGAGATCGGCCGGGACATCTTCGCGCGTGCCGCCGGCGAGAACCCGTACCGGGCCTGGATCGACACCTATGCGGGCGAGGATTTCGCCGCCGCCGTCGCCGAGATGATCGCGGCGACCGACGAGGCGGCGGCCGGCGCCTCGCCGGACGTGCGGGCGCGGATGCACCGCGCCTACGGCCAGGCCACCCGCCTCGAATACCTGTTCTGGGACGGCGCCTACCGCGAGGCGGCCTGGCCGGTCTGACGACCGGGCGCGTCCCGCCTCACACCGCCCGGAGTCGGGCGCCGGGGCGGGTCTGGGTGCGGAACCGGTCGCGGGCGGCGCGGGCCGCCTGCTCGACGCTGCGGAAGACCGTGCCGTCGAGGGGCGCGAAGTCGCGGCTCGAGGAGAAGAAGCGCACGCCGCCGGGCTCCGGCACGGCGATGCCGGCGGTGACCTCGCCGATCTCTATGACGCGCGGCGGGGCCGGCTCGGCATGGAGGCGGTTGCGGGCGCGCTCGGCCCGGTGATCCGTGAAGTCGGCGGAGGCGTGCAGGCGGTTCAGCGCCCGCTCGGCCTCTGCCTGGAGGGCAGGCTCGGCCTGTGGGAAGGCCTGGATCTGCGGGAAAGACTGGATCTGTAGGAAAGGCATGGACGAACTCCGGCGGCCGGCGCCAAGGGCCGGCAAGGATCTGACGGTGGGACGCGACAGGACGATGTCAGCGTCGACAGCAACCGCTTTGAGACCGAAGCGTCGGGAGAGATCGGCAAACAGTCACGGCAAGTCATCCTTTCCAAGAAGGACCACGAGGCGCGCGCGCGTCGCGGTGCTTTAGCGTTTGATAACGCGGCGCAAGCTACACAATTCAAATCACCGCGGTTCGGCGACACGAATCCGTGCCGCCGAACGTCTTCAAGATGCGCATTCCAACGCCCGCCGTCAACGGATTGATCTTCCGAATGCAGGGCGGCGCGTGGGCGAAACGGCCCCGCTTCGGCGCCTTCGCGCAGGTTTCCTTCACGCAGGTTTCCTTGGTGCAGGTTTCCTTGGTGCAGGTTTCCTTCCTGAACGCCCTCAGGCGGCCGTGAGCACCGCCGGGAGGTCCCGGTAGTCGCGAAAGACCCGGGACGCTCCGGCCCGCGTCAGGTCGGCGGCGCTCGGGTCGTGGCCCCAATGGCCGCCACCGCTGAAGCCGACCACGCGCATGCCGGCCGCGCAGGCGGCGGTCACGCCGGGCACGCTGTCCTCGATGACGAGGCAGGCCTCGGGGGGGACGCCCATCGCCGCGGCGGCGTGGAGGAAGAGGTCGGGGGCCGGCTTGCCCCGCGCCACCATGGTCGAGGAGAAGATCCGCCCCTCGAACAGCGGCAGCAAGCCTGTCAGCCCCAGGGAATGGCGCAGGCGCACCGGGTCGCTGCTCGAGGCGACGCAGGACGGCAGCGTAAGCCCGGCCACCGCCTCGGCGACGCCCGCCATGGCGCGCAGCTCCGCATCGAAGGCCCGCAGGGTGTCGGCCTTGACGGCGTCGACGAAGCCCTCCGGCGCCGCGACCCCGTAGTCGCGCGCGATGTGGTCCATGATCGAGACCATCGAGGTTCCGGCAAAGCGCTCGCGCACGGTCTCGACGTCGATCGGCACGCCGATGCGGTTCAGCCCGGCGGTGAGGCGCGCGAGACTGATCGGCTCGCTGTCGACGAGGACCCCGTCGCAATCGAAGATCACCAGCGCCAGCGCCGGTGCGGTCTCGCCGGGCCGGGGCAGCGGAGCGAGGCGGGTCGAAGCGTCGGACATATCGGGACAGCGTCTCTGGATCGGATCGGGCGCGGGAGTAATGCGTGCCCGCATATGGCCCGGTCTCACCGGCACGCCAACCGCTTGCGCCGGCCGGGCGACGCTCCTACTCAGCCTCAGGGCCGGCGCGGAGGCCGCCCCAATGCGATCGGGTGCGATGGTCCGTTTCCTCAGCCGCTTGCTCGGCCTCGTCTTCCTGGCGGCGGGCTTCGTCTGCCTCGTCTATGACGGCGCCCGCTCCATCGCCAACAACACCGCGCGCATCACCAGCGTCAGCGACCTCGCCTTCACCCTGTTCAAGGACAAGGCGAGCGCCCTCCAGGGCACCGTCGAGGGCGTGGCCCCGTGGCTGTGGCAGATCCTGGTCCTGCCCCTGACCCTGGCGCCCGCCGCCCTGGTCGGCCTCGTCATCGGGGCGATCCTGCTCTGGATCGGCCAGCCGGCGCGCGAGCGCATCGGATTCCTCAGCGGCCCCTGAAGCCGCGCGCCCGCCCGGGCGACGCGGCGGAGGCGTGCGGTTTGGCACGCGGGCAGGCGGGTATCCGGGGCCGTCGATGGCGCGGGCGCCATGTTTTTTTGCGCGCGCCCATCGTAGAGTGGTGCGATCAGGCCTGCGCGACCACCGGGTCGCGCCGCGCCCCACGTCGAAACCTGTCGGGGATCGTCCGCCCTCATGTCCCGCATCGCTGCCGTCTCCCTCCTGGCGCTCGTCCTCGGCGCCGCGCCGGCTCTCGCCCAGCCCGCTCCGGGCACGCCGGGCGCGCCGGTTCCGCGCACCATCACCTCCACGGGCGTCACCAAGCCGCCGGGCGGTGGCGACAAGGCCAAGGCGCCCTACAGCCGCGCCTCCACGGAGGCCGACATGGCCAAGGCCCAGCGCGCCGCGGCCGCCCGCGACAAGGCCTGGGATTCCAAGATGCGCACCACCATGGGCTCGATCTGCAAGGGCTGCTGAGGCCGCGGACGTCCCGGTCGGCCATGATCCGCCTGGAGGGCGTCAGCAAGCGGTTTCCCGGAGCGGAGCGCGCGGCGGTCGAGACCCTCGACCTGGCGGTGGCGGAGGGCAGCGTCTGCGCCCTGATCGGCCCCTCGGGCTGCGGCAAGTCCACGACGCTGCGCATGGTCAACCGGCTGGTGGAGCCGGATTCCGGCCGCGTGCTGGTGGCCGGCGAGGACGTGACCCGGGGCGATCCCGTCGCCCTGCGCCGGCGCATCGGCTACGTGCTCCAGGGCGTCGGCCTGTTTCCCCACCGCAGCGTGGCCGACAATGTCGGCACCGTGCCGGGGCTGCTCGGCTGGAAGCGCGCCCGGATCGCCGCGCGCGTCGACGCCATGCTCGACCTCGTCGGCCTCGACCCCGCCGCCTACCGCGCGCGGCGCCCGCACGAACTCTCCGGCGGCCAGCGCCAGCGCGTCGGCGTCGCCCGGGCGCGGGCCGCCGACCCGCCGGTCCTGCTCATGGACGAACCCTTCGGCGCGGTGGACCCCGTCGCCCGCGACCGGCTTCAGGCCGAGATCGGCGCCATCCTGCGCAACCTCGGCAAGACCGTGCTCATCGTCACCCACGACATCGACGAGGCGATGCGGATGGGCGACCGCGTCGTGCTGATGCGGGAGGGGCGCATCGTCCAGGCCGACACGCCCGCGCGCATCCTGGCCCATCCGGCGGATGCGTACGTGGCCGGCTTCGTCGGCCAGGACCGCGCCCTGCGCCGCCTCGCCCTGATCCCGGCCGGGACCCTCGCGGTTCCGGGGGCACGGCCGGAGGCGCCGGCGATTCGACCGGAGGCCTCGCTGCGGGAAGCGCTCGCCCTGCTGCTCGCCACCGGCAGCGACCACCTCGCCCTGACGGGCGAGGGCCCGCCGGCCCATCTCAGCCTCGCGGCGATCCGGGCCGAGGCGGCGCGGGCGGTGGACTGACAGCGTCCTCTACTTGCACGTGTCTTACTTGAACGTGTCCTACTTGCACTCTTCGCGGGCGCGCTTGATCGCGTCGCCGAAGCCGGCGAGCGCGTATTCGTCGTTGGTGGGGTTGCCGCGCATCGAGGTGGCCTTGATCTGGAGCTTGGCCGTGCGCGTCATCTCGGTGACCACGCGGGTCTCCTCCGCCGGGTTCTGGAGCCAGGCGTTGTTGTCCTTTGTGACGAGGCCGTAGCGGGTGGGCCCGAGGTTCAGCGTCGGGTCCGTGGGCGCCGGGCCGGCATTCGCCTTCGCCTGGCTGCCGGCAGGCTTGGCCGGGAAGCCCAGCATCACCGCGACCTCGTTGGCCACGTTCTCGGCCTTGCGCACGGTCACGAACAGGTAGGCGGTGTCGCGCGCCAGGGTCTTGGGCATGCGCGCCTGCGGCTGGGCGATGGCGTAGCAGACCCGCGTCCGGCCCTGGCCGTTGGCGAAGACGTTCCAGTCCCCGAAGATCGCCACGGGGGTCGCCTGCTGCATGCCGGGCGCCTTGATCGCGGCCTTCTTCTCGCGCCCGCGCCGACGCTTCTTGCCCGGGGCTTCGGCCTCCTCGGGGGCGGCCGCCTGATCCTGAGCCAGGGCGGGCCGGGGGGCGAAGGGGTGTGGCACGCCGACCAGGGGCCCAAGGCCGGCCAGGACGATCGTGGCGGTCCCGAGACGGAGACCGCGCCGCAGAACAGAAAGCATGGGGGACCTTTTGAGGACGTCGCGCGGGGCCGAGAGACCCTGCCAATCGTCCGGAATTGCGGCGCCTTGCGCGCGCCGGATGCGGGACGACGGATTTACGGGAAGGTGGAGGCCGCCGCGCTCAGGCGGCGTGCGTTTCGGCCGGGAACGCGCCCGGGAGGGCCGCCATGACCGCCGCGAGCGCGGGCGCGGCCAGGGCCGCCAGCGACGTCGCCTCCTCCTTGCCCGTCATGTCTCGCGGCTTCAGGTCTTGCGCCTCGAAGTCTCGCCCCTTCATCGCCTCGGAGAAATCCGGCACCGTCACCTGCGGCAGCGCGCGCGGCTTCGGGTCGTTGTAGGGCGTGTTGTAGCACTTGCGCACCGAGGCCCAGAAGGCGTCCCGCTCGCTCGCGGTCAGGCGGCTCAGGGTCCCGTCGATCCGGGCCTCGGCCTCGGCCGCGAGGGCGGGGACGTCGTCGGGCACGATCCAGCTGTCAGCGGGCATGAAGGCATCTCCGAAAGGCTCGGGTCGGGTTCTAGGCAGCATCACATAGCTGGGCCGTGAACGCACCTGTCCCGGCCCCCGTTCGTCGGACTATCCGTCGCCCAGAGCGGCAAGCCAGCGCGTGGCCTGCGCGCGCACGTTGTCCGGGGCGGTGCCGCCGTAGCTCGTGCGGCTCGACACGGAGTTCTCGACCCCGAGCACGGCGTAGACCGCGTCCGTGATCCGGGGCTCGGCCTCCTGCATCTCGGGCAGCGAGAGCGCCTCCAGCCCGACGTTGCGGGCGGAAGCCGCGCCGACGAGGCGGCCGGTGACGTGGTGCGCCTCGCGGAAGGGCAGGCCGAGTTCGCGCACCAGCCAGTCGGCGAGATCCGTGGCGGTGGCGTAGCCGGAGCCGGCGGCGCGGGCGAGCACATCCGGGTTGGGCTCGAGGTCGCGCACCATGCCGGTCATGGCGGCGAGACACAGCGAGAGGGCCTGGAGCGCGTCGAAGGTGCCCTCCTTGTCCTCCTGCATGTCCTTCGAATAGGCGAGCGGCAGGCCCTTCATCACGATGAGCAGGCCCGTCAACGCGCCGATCACGCGGCCGGACTTGGCGCGCACCAGTTCGGCGGCGTCCGGGTTGCGCTTCTGCGGCATGATCGACGAGCCGGTGGTGTAGCCGTCCGACAGGCGCACGAAATTGAACTGCGCCGAGGTCCAGACCACCAGCTCCTCGGCGAAGCGCGAGAGGTGGACGGCGCAGATCGAGGCCGCCGCGAGGGATTCCAGCGCGAAATCGCGGTCGGCGACGGAATCGAGGGAGTTCGCGGTGGGCCGGTCGAACCCGAGGGCCTGCGCCGTGGCGTGCCGGTCGATGGGAAACGAGGTGCCGGCGAGGGCGGCCGCCCCGAGGGGACATTCGTTCAGACGCGCCCGGGCATCGCGAAAGCGGCCGCGGTCGCGGGCCAGCATCTCCACGTAGGCGAGGCAATGGTGGCCGAAGGTGACGGGCTGGGCCGATTGCAGGTGGGTGAAGCCCGGCATCACCGTGGCGGCGTGGGCCAGCGCCTTTTCGGCCAGCGCCTTCTGCAGGCCGGCGGCCTGGGCGTCGAGGCCGTCGAGGGTGTCGCGCACCCAGAGCTTCATGTCGGTGGCGACCTGGTCGTTGCGCGAGCGCGCGGTGTGCAGGCGCCCCGCCGCCGGGCCGACGATCTCGGTGAGCCGGCTCTCGATCGACATGTGGATGTCCTCGAGTTCGCGGCGGAACACGAAGCCGCCCCCCTCGATTTCGTCGCGCACGGCCTTGAGACCGTCTTGAATCGCCGCCACATCGGCGGATGGCAGGATGCCGGCCTGGCCCAGCATCGCCACATGCGCCAGCGAGCCGCGGATGTCCTGGGGCGCGAGGCGCTTGTCGAACCCGATGGAGGCGTTGATCTCCTCCATGATCTCGGCGGGGCCGCTCGCGAAGCGCCCGCCCCACATCCGGTTGCTCATGTTCTCAAACGTCCTTCCAGCCGCGCGGCCCGCCCATCCGGGCAAGCAACGATGATGCCCGGCACCAGGGCGATCCTCGCCGGCGGGGCCGTCCTCGTCGCCGCGCTCGGGGCGGGGCTTGCCGTATACGGGACGGGCTCGACCGGCGGCAACTCCGTTGCCCCCTGCGCGGGCTCCGCCGAGGCGGCGGCCCGGATCGCGCCGCTGGCGCGCGGGCAGGTGGCGGCCCTCCAGGTCGCGGACGCGCCGGCCCCCGCCCCCGCCCTCGCCTTCAAGGGGCCGGACGGCACGGACGCGACCCTCGCTGGCGTGAAGGGCCTGCGGCTCGTGAACCTGTGGGCGACCTGGTGCGCGCCCTGCAAGGCGGAGATGCCGGCCCTCGACCGGCTCCAGGCGCGGCTCGGGGGCGCGGACTTTTCCGTGATGGCGATCAACGTCGACACCCGCAACCTCGACGCGCCGCCGGCCTGGCTGAAGCAGAACGGCATCGCCGCCCTCGCCTATTACGCCGATCCGAACGGGCGCGTCCTGCCGGCGATCCAGAAGGCCACCGGCTCCCTCGGCCTGCCCACGACCCTGCTGGTCGACGGGCGGGGCTGCACCCTCGGGGTGATGAAGGGACCGGCCGAGTGGGACAGCGCCGACGGGGTCCGGCTGATCGAAGCGGCGCTCGGACGCGGCTGAGCGAGACCGGAACCCGCCACGGTTGCAACGACGGGACGTGCCACAGCCAGGATTAGGACATGGCTCCCCTGGAGGGTGTCCGGAAAAGTCCTCGTCAGGCCAATAAGCCTGATTATCAGTAAACGTATTCTTTTTTTCAGTTGTCAGGGTTTTCCGTCCGCGCCATCATCAAATGACATCGAATCGATGTCGGTGTCTCTGCGCCTGTTCTCAGACGGAGGCTTGATCCATCATGTCAGGACGTTGGGCTGTTCTCTGCGCGGCCGTGCTGGCCGCGCCCCTGTCTCATGCCGCCGAGCTGCCGCGCAGCGGCAGCGACAGCTATTCCACCACCTACGTCACCTCGGCCTTCGTCACCATGAAGCTCGGTGAGCGCACGGTCACGACCTACGACAGTTCCGGCATCACCCGGAACGAGTCGGGCGGGACGGTCTTCAACAACATGGGCACCCGCTGCCTCGGGATGCGCGAGGTCGTGGGCAGCGACGCGCTCAATCGCGGCTCCTGCATCGACAGCGATGCCGACGGCGACCAGATCTTCTCGACCTACGAGGCCAAGGGCCCCAAGGGCACGCATGTCTTCGTGGGCGGAACCGGCAAGTACACGGGCTTCTCGGGGACGGCCGATTACACGAGCCAGTCCATCAAAGGTCCCGACGGACGTGGCATGACCCTGGTCCTCCACACGTCGAAATGGAGTATCGCTCCCTGAGCGCGCAACCTGTCGTCGAGCCGGCCGGGAGAGGCCGAATACGCGGCACGGTCGGGCGCGGGACCGGCAAAACCTTAACCACCCTCGATCAGAATAGGGGCCTGATTTCTTGACCAGGCTCCTGACCCCATGTCCCTCGGCGCGCTGTCCATCCGGACGAAGCTGTTCCTCAGCTTCGGCCTCGTCGCCCTCCTCGTGGCGGGAATTGGGGGCTCGGCCCTGATGCAGTTGCGGGCGGTCAACGCGGTCGCGCGCGAGATGCGCGACGAGCGGCTGCCGAACGTGCAGCTCCTGGGCAAGCTCCAGGTCCTCGTCTTGCGCCAGCGGGTCAATGGCGGCCGGCTGATCACCGCCGACACCCCGGCCGTCCGCACCGACGTCTCGGGCATGCTCGCCAAGCGCGAAGCCGAGATGCGCGGCGTCCAGGCGGCCTATGCCAGGCTGCCCGCCAACCCGGAGTCCCAGGCCCTGTACAGGACCTTCGAGGCGGAATGGGTGGCCTACGGGGCGCTGCAGGCGGGCATCCTCGCCCAGGCGCAGGCGGGGGACCTCGCGGGTGCGCAGCGCAGCTACAACACCGAGATGTCGGTGCGCATCAACGCCGTGCTCGGCGCCCTGCAGAAGCTCGTCGAACTGGAGGAGCGCAGCGCCAGCGAGAGCGGCGCGCACGCGCAAGGCACCTACGACACGGCCCTCCTCACCACCGCGATCCTCGTCGGGTTCGCCCTGCTGATCGCGGCCGGCGCCGCCATCGCCCTCGCCCTCGGCGTCAGCCGGCCCCTGCGCCACATGACCGACTCGATGAAGCGCCTGGCGGACGGGGACACCGGGACACCGATCCCGGGCGCCGGGCGCGGCGACGAGATCGGCGCCATGGCGGGCGCCGTCCAGGTCTTCAAGGACAACATCCTGCGCACCCGGGCCCTGGAGGCCGAGACGGCGGCGGCCCGGGCCGATGCCGAGGTGCAGCGCCGGGCGACCATGCACGGCCTCGCGGACCGGTTCGAGGCGGCGGTGGGCGGTGTCGTCGCCCAGGTCGGCACGGCGGCCGCGCGGTTGCAGGCCACCGCCGGCAGCATGTCGACCAATGCCAGCGAGACGGCGCAGCGCTCGGCCACCGTGGCGGCGGCCGCCGACCAGGCCTCGGCCAACGTCACCACGGTGGCGGCGGCGGCGGAGGAACTCGGCTCCTCGGTCGACGAGATCGGGCGCCAGGTCCAGGGTTCGGCCAGCCTCTCGCGCGAGGCGGTGACGGAGGCCGGGCAGACCGCGACCTTCGTGCGCGACCTGAGCGAGGCGGCCCAGCGCATCGGCGACGTGGTGGCGATGATCTCGACCATCGCGGGCCAGACCAACCTGCTGGCCCTCAACGCCACCATCGAGGCGGCCCGCGCCGGCGAGGCCGGACGGGGCTTTGCCGTGGTCGCGGCGGAGGTGAAGGAACTCGCCAACCAGACGGCGCGGGCCACCGACGAGATCACCGGCCAGATCGCCCGCATCCAGGCCTCCACCGGCCAGGCCGTCTCGGCCATCGGCGGCATCACCGGGCGCATCCGCGAGATCAGCGACGTCGCCTCCTCCATCGCGGCGGCCGTCGAGGAGCAGGGCGCGGCGACGCAGGAGATCGTGCGCAACGTCGCCCAGGCCTCGATCGGCACCGGCGACGTCACCCGGAACGTCTCGGGCGTCGCCAGCGCCGCCGAGGAGACGGGGGCGGCGGCGGCCCAGGTCCTGGCCTCGGCCTCGGACCTCTCGGCGCAATCCGAGCAGCTCGGCGCGCAGGTCGCCCACTTCCTCGCCACCATCCGGGCGGCGTAGCGCCGCCCCTCAGAGCAGGGCGTCGAGGCTCCGCACGACCCGCTCGGGGGGAAAATCCGGATACTCGTCGGGCAGCCCCTTGCGGTTGACCCAGACGGGCCGGAACCCGAAGGCGGCGGCCCCGGCCACGTCCCAGCGGTTCGAGGAGGCGAACAGCACGGCCTCCGGCGCGACCGCGAAATGCGCGGTGGCGAGGCGGTAGGCCGCCGGGTCCGTCTTGAAGGTCCGGGCGGCCTCCACCGAGAGCACGGCGTCGAGGTGCTCGCCCAAGCCGGCGGAGGCGACGGCCCGCTCCAGCATCCCGGAATCGCCGTTGGAGAGGATGGCGGTGCGCCAGCCCGCCGCGCGCAGCGCCCGGAGGGTGCCGGGCACCTCCGGATAGGCCGCGAGGTCGCGGTAGGCATCGAGGAGCGGCGCGCGCAGGGCCCGGTCGACCTCCGGGTATCGGGAGAGGGCATGGTCCAGCGCCTGCTCGGTCAGGTCCCAGAACGGCGCGTGGCGCCCCATCAGGCCGAGCACCCAGGAATATTCGAGCTGCTTGGCGCGCCAGGTCTCCGACAGGGCGGCGGCATCCGGCCCGACCGCGTCGGCGTGGCGCGCCACCGCCGCGTGGACGTCGAACAAGGTGCCGTAGGCGTCGAAGATGGCGACGTGGCGGTGGGACTCGGGCATGGCCGCCTCCTCAGGCGCGCCGCAGGCGGATGCCGAACACGCGCAGCGTTCCGAGCAACAGCACGGCGTAGACGAGCGTTCCGGCGAGCCCGAGCGCGCAGAGCACCGCGATCTCGCGCCCGCGCGGCAGGGCCGGCACCAGGGCGTCGGCGAGCGGCAGGCCGTAGCGGGCGGTGGCGGCGAGCGCCAGGCAGGCCACCACCACCCCGAGGGCGGTGACGGCGAGGGTCCGGCCAGGCGCCATCCAGCCGCGCCGCCAGGCGAGCGCCACCAGGATGGCGAGGTTGATCCACTGGCCGATGGCGGTGGCGAGCGCCAGGCCCGTGACGCCGTAGGGGCCGGTCAGCACCACCTTCAGGCCGACATTGATCGCGATGGCCGTGAGCGAGGCGATGAGCGGGGTCATCGTGTCCTGGCGGGCGTAGAAGCTGGCGAGCGCGCTGCGCAGGAGCACCACGGCGGGCAGCGCCAGCCCGTAGGCGGCGAGCACGGAGGCCGCGCGGGCGGCGTCCTCCGCCCCGAAGGCGCCGCGCTGGAACAGGGCCGCCATGATCAGGCCCGGCAGGGTGAGGAAGGCCACCGTGAAGGGCGCCGAGAGGGCGAGCGAGAACCCCGCCGCCCGGTTCTGGGCCGCGTGCGCCCCGGCCACATCCCCCCCGGCGATGCGCCGGCTCATCTCGGGCAGGAGCACCGTGCCGGCCGCGATGGCGATGACCCCGAAGGGCAGCTGGTAGAGCCGGTCGGCGTAGTACAGGGCCGAGACCGCGCCGGTGGGCAGGAAGCTCGCGATGATGGTGTCGGCGAACGACGCGATCTGGAAGCCCGCGGAGCCGATCACCGCCGGACCCAGCACCCTGAAGAAGCGCCGCATGGCCGGATCGCGCAAGGTCGGCGCGGTCAGCGCCGGGGCGATGCCGGCGCGCCGGCAATCCCACCACACGAGCGCGAATTGCAGGACGCCCGAGACCGTCACGCCCCAGGCGGCGGCATAGGCGGCGTTCGGGAAGAGCCCCGCCAGCGCCATGGCGGCCAGCATCGACAGGTTGAGGAGCACGGGCGCGCCGGCCGCCACCGCGAAGCGCCGATGCGCGTTCAGCAGGCCGGAGAACAGCGTCACCAGCGTCATGAACAGGAGGTACGGGAAGGTGATCCGGGTGAGCGAGACGGCGAGCGCGAAGCGCTCCGGATCCTCCGAGAAGCCCGGCGCCAGGGCGCGCACCACGTACGGCATCGCCGGCATGGCGAGCGCCAGGAAGGCGATCTGCACCAGCAGCATCAGGGTGAAGATGCGGTCGGCGAAGCGCCGCGCCGCGCCCGCTTGCGCCTGTTCCGTCTCCGAGAGGCCGGCATAGCTCGGCACGAAGGCCGTGTTGAAGGCGCCCTCGCCGAAGATCGCCCGGAAGTGGTTCGGCAGGCGAAACGCCACCACGAAGGCATCGGCCATCGGCCCGGCCCCGAGGATCGCGGCCATCACCACGTCGCGGGCGAACCCGGTGACGCGCGAGACCAGCGTCCAGCCGCCGACGGAGAGGATGCTGCGGATCATGGAGTGGGCTGCCGGGGCGCGGGGCGCGGGAACGATGGGCTGAGCCCTAGACCATGCCGGGGGCCGGCGCGCAAACGCGGGGGGACGGCGTCACGCGCGTTCGGCGGAGCGCGCGCCTCCCCGGCAGGGTCATTCCATCGGGCCGCACACCGTCGTTCCGGGGCTGCTCGGCGGAGCCCGGGACGACGTGGTGCCAGGGGCTGACCGTAGCCCGAGGCGTCACATGCGATACCCTCCCCACGGGGGAGGGTCGCGTCGCTAAAAAGAACGACCTTACTTGGTCGCCTCGCCGTACAGCGCCTCGACGTGCTCCCAGTTCACCAGGTTCTCGATGAAGGCCTTGAGGTAGTCGGGGCGGCGGTTGCGGTAGTCGATGTAGTAGGAGTGCTCCCAGACGTCGACGCCGAGGATCGGCTTGGCGCCGTGCACCAGCGGGTTCTCGCCGTTGGGGGTCTTCATGATCGCGAGCTTGCCGTCCTTGACCGCGAGCCAGGCCCAGCCGGAGCCGAACTGGCCGATGCCGGCCTGGATGAAGTCGGCCTTGAACTTCTCGTAGCCGCCGAGGTCCTCGTCGATCTTCTTGGCGATCGCGGCCGGGGCGGCGCCGCCGCCGTTGGGCTTCATCCACTGCCAGAAATGGATGTGGTTGTAGTGCTGGCCGGCATTGTTGAAGAGCGGCTGGTTGTTGCCGTAGGCCGAGGTCAGGACCTCCTCGACGCTCTTGCCCTCGAGACCCGTGCCCTCGAGCAGCTTGTTGCCCGTGTCGACATAGGCCTTGTGGTGCTTGTCGTGGTGAAACTCGAGGGTTTCCTTCGACATGTAGGGGCCGAGCGCGTCGTAGGCGTAGGGCAGTTCGGGCAGGGTGAAGGTCATGGGCAACTCTCCGGCTCGTGAGACATCGGGCGCGGCGGCACGGCGCCGAGGGCGCCGCCGCCTTCGCAACCAACGCGCCGTTACCTAAGTCGATGCCCCGCCGAAGTCGATGCCTGGGAGTAGGCGATGCCTGCGCCGGGGCGGGGCCCGGCCGTCGATTTTGCAAATGCCCGTCAGGCCTTTAGTGTGCGCGCCGCACTTTCAAGGTGCGGGCGTTTGTCGAGAAGTCCATGAGCATCGCGCTGTTCGCGCTGGCCGCCGTCATGATCGTCGGTGGCATCGTGTCGGTCATCCAGGGTTTTCCCTTCGTGCGGCTGGAGAGCGGCCTGGCCATGACCATCGCGGGCGCGACCACGGCCTCGGCCGGGGCGGTGGTGCTCGGCCTCGCGGTCGTCGCGCGCCGCCTGCGTGGCCTGGAGCGGAGCCTCCTCGCCGCGCGCGACACCCGGACCGAGACCGACGCCGCCGGCCTCGAACCGGAGGCGTCCCTGCGCCAGCGCCCGAACCTCGCCGCCACCGCCGCCAGCCTCGGCGGGGTCGCGGGCGCGGGACTTGCCGGTGGAGCCCTTGCCGGTGCGGGACTTGCCAGTGGAGCCCTTGCGGGTGGAGCCCTTGGCGGCGCGACGCGCGCCGGCCGGGAGCCGTCCTTCTTCGATCCCGCGCCCCCGGCCCCGGAGGCCAGCGCCGCCGAGCCGCTGCTGCCGAACCTCCTGCCGGAGAGCGAGGCGCCCGCGCCGCAGCCCGCCCCATCGGCACCGGTCTTCGTGGCCGATGCCGCACCGCCCAGCGAGGAGGAGATGCTGTTCGCGGCCCACGAGCCGCAGGCGCATCACCTTCCGGATGCGCCGCAGGCAGAGACGCCCCACGCCGCCGAGGCTCCGCCCGAGCCCGCCGTCGTGATCGCGGAGGCCGAGCCCCTGCCGGAGCCGAAATCCGAGCCCGAACCCGAGCCGATGGCCCTGCGGCCCGCCCTGATCGAGACGGCGGAGTTCACGGAGCTTCCCCCCGAGCCCGTGCCGCCGGTGGCCCCCGTCGAGCCCGAGCCGCAGGTGGTCGGCACCTACGCATCGGGCGGCAACACCTACGTGATGTATTCCACCGGCGTGATCGAGGCCGACACCCCGCGCGGGCGCTACACCTTCGCCTCGCTGGACGAACTCAAGGCCTTCGTCGAGGCCGGCGGGGAGAACGACGCGCGCGGCGCCGCCTGACGCGCCGGACACGCGCCCGATCAGGCCAGCCACCCCCATGCCGACGGAGCCTGATCCATGCTGAGGCGCACCTTCGTGTTCGGAACCGTGGGCATGGCCTGGAGCGCGCATGCGCGGGGCGCGGAGCCGGAGACCCGGCTCGCGCTCGCCACGGCCACGCAGGGCGGCTCGTTCCCGGCCTTCGGACAGGCGCTGGCGGAGACGGTCCACGCGGTCGATCCCGGCCTGACCCTCGCGCTGGTGCCCAGCAAGGGCTCGATGGAGAACCTCGCGCTCCTCAGGGCCGGCACCGTCGACCTCGCCTTGGTGCAGGGCGAATACGCCTACGACGCCCTCAACGCGCAGGCGGCCTCCGGGCCGGGGTTGACGGTGGTGGCGCCGGTCAACGCCTCGCCGGGGCTGTTCGTCGTGCCCACCGGCAGCCCGATCCGGCGCGTCGCGGACCTGCGCGGCCGGACGGTGGTCCTGGGCACGCACGCCTCCGGCCTCACGGTCATGGGCCGGTCGGTCCTGCGGGGGTCGGGGATCGACCCCGACCGCGACATCGCGCCGATCCTCCTCGACCGGGCCGGCGACGGCGCCCTGATGGTGCTGGACGGGCGCGCGGCCGCCCTCTGGGGCGCCGGGACCGGCTGGCCCGGTTTCCGGATCCTCGCCGACGCGCCGGAGGGCGCCCGCTTCTTCGGGCCCGATCCGGAGGCCGTCGCGCGCATCCTGGCGCAGCACCCCTCGCTCCGGCGCCTCACCGTCCCGGCCGGGGCGTTCAAGGGCCAGACGGCCCCGATCGACACGGTAGGCTCCTGGAGCTTCGTCCTGGCGCGGGCGGGCGTCGATGCGGCGGCGATTACGCGCCTCGTCCGGGCGATGGACCGCGGCAGCGCCGCGCTGGCGCGCCGCTACCCCTCCGGCGCCGACGCCCATCCGCGCAACCTCCCCACCGCCGCGCCCCCGGCCTGGCTGCACCCGGCGAGCGCCGCCTACCTGCGCGAGACCGGCACCCTGCCCTGAGCCGGCCTCGCGCGGACGCCCGGGCCGGGTGGCTGGTCGTTCATCCGCTGCGGAACGTCGAACTCCGAAAGCCGCCCGTGGACCATCCGGTGCCCCGGGCGCACGAGACCGTCACTTCCTGAGCGGCACGCCCTTCGTGGTGAAACGCGGCGCGCCCGGATGGCGCATGGGTCGCGCCTGGCCTGCCGCCTGACCCGAGCCCGTTCCCGGCGGCTGCGAGAACGGAACGAGCTGGTCCGGCCGCGGCCCGATGAGGTCCGCGCGGCCCATGGCCCGCAGCGCCTCGCGCAACAGGGGCCAGTTCTCGGGGTCGTGGTAGCGCAGGAACGCCTTGTGCAGCCGGCGCTGCCGCATCCCCTTGATCGCGTCGACGGGCTCGCTGCCGCCGCGCCGCACGCCCTGCAGAGGGTTGATCTCGGTGTGGTACATGGTCGTGGCGGTCGCCATCGGCGAGGGCAGGAACGTCTGGACCTGATCGGCGCGATAGTCGTTCTTCTTCAGCCAGACGGCGAGGTTCAGCATGTCCTCGTCGGTGGTGCCCGGATGCGCCGCGATGAAATACGGAATCAGGTAGTATTTCTTGCCGGCCTTCTTGGCGGCGGCGTCGAACATCTCCTTGAAGCGGTCGTAGGTGCCGATGCCCGGCTTCATCATCAGGTCGAGGGGGCCGCGCTCGGTGTGCTCCGGCGCGATCTTGAGACGGCCGCCGACGTGATGGGTCACGAGTTCCTCGACGTATTCGGGGCTTCGGACCGCCAGATCGTAGCGCACGCCGGAGGCCACCATCACCTTCTTGACGCCCTTCACCTCGCGGACCTTGCGGTAGAGCCGGATCAGGTCGTCGTGCGAGGTGTTGAGGTTCGGGCAGATGTCCGGGAAGACGCAGGACGGCAACCGGCACGCCGCCTCGATCTTCGGGTCCTTGCAGGCCATCCGGTACATGTTGGCGGTGGGCCCGCCGACGTCGGAGATCACGCCCGTGAAACCCGGCGTCTTGTCGCGAATCAGTTCTATCTCGCGCAGGATCGAGCCCTCCGAGCGGTTCTGAATGACGCGGCCCTCGTGCTCGGTGATGGAGCAGAAGGTGCAGCCGCCAAAGCAGCCGCGCATGATCGTGACCGAGAACTTGATCATGTCCCAGGCGGGGATCTTCGCGTCGCCGTAGGAGGGATGGGGGGCGCGGGCGTAGGGCAGGTCGTAGACCGCATCCATCTCCTCGCTGGAGAGCGGGATCGGCGGCGGGTTCAGCCAGAGGTCGCGGTCGCCGTGGCGCTGGACGAGGGGGCGGGCGTTGCCGGGGTTGGCCTCCCGGTGCAGCAC
>NZ_JAQGKL010000023.1 GCF_028290105.1 Methylobacterium sp. | reverse complement strand
TTCGATTTCGGCCGGCGTGGGCCCGCCCGGCAGATGCACGCCGTCCGCCCCGAGTTCCGCGGCGAGGACGGGATCACCGCCGATGGTGAGGAAGCCGCCATACGCGCGCACGCGCTCGGCGACCGCGCGTGCGAGGGAACGGCGTGCGTGATCCGGCAGGTCGCGCTCGCGAAACCATACCCAACGGATTCCGGCCGCCAGGAGACCCTCTATGGTTTCGATCAGCCGGTGCACGGCTCGCAGGGGCGGGTCGGCGAGCGATCGCTCGGTCACGGCGAGCAGCCGCGAAGGCAGCGTCCTCACCCTCGGGCGTCCATGCGCGACGAAGCACTCACGAACCGACCAGCCCCAATTGCGGACTCGACGGCTCGGCCCGGCCGCGCTTCGGGATACGGCCGGCGCAATACGCGTCGCGTCCGGCCTGCACCGCGTAGCGCATGGCCCGCGCCATGCGGACGGGGTCGTCCGCCTTCGCGACGGCGGTGTTGAGCAGGCAGCCGGCCGCACCGAGTTCCATGGCGATGACCGCGTCCGATGCCGTGCCGATGCCCGCATCGATGATGACGGGGACCGGCGAGCGCCGGCAGATCAGTTCGAGGTTGGCCGGGTTCGCCACCCCCATGCCGGAGCCGATCAGCGAACCCATCGGCATCACGGCGGCACAGCCGAGATCGGCGAGGCGCTGGCAGACCACCGGGTCGTCGTTGCAATAGGGCAGCACCGTGAAGCCGTCGTCGACGAGGTGGCGGCACGCTTCCAGCAGCTCTGCGACGTCGGGATAGAGGGTCTCGCGGTCTCCGATGACCTCGACCTTGATCCAGGTGGTGTCGAGGGCCTCGCGCGCGAGCTCGGCCGTCATGATCGCGTCCCGGGCGGTCTCGCAGCCAGCGGTGTTGGGCAGAAAACGATGGCCCTTGAGCCGGCGCAGGGTGTCCGAGCCGTGGCCCTGGAGCGAGACCCTGCGGATGGAGGCCGTGACCACCTCGGCGCCGGAGGCCGCCACCGCATCGAACAGGATGCTCTGGGTGGGGTAGCCGGCCGTGCCGATGAACAGGCGGGAACTCAAGCGCACCCCCGCGATCACCAGGGCGTCGGCGGGCGTGTCGTTCTGGATGTCGGTCATGCCTCAGCCTCCCTGCATGGCGCGGACGATCTCGATGCGATCGCCCTCTGAAATCGGCGTCGTCCCCCAGTCGCGGCGGCGGACCACGCAGCCGTTGAGCGCGATGGCGATGCCCTGCGGGCCGTCGATGCCGGTCTCCTCGGCCTCCTCCCGGAACAGGGCGTCGAGATCGGAAGCGGCACTCTCACGGCCCTGTCCGTTGACGATCAGCCTCACGCGAACGCCCTCCGTTCGGACGCCTGCTGGAACCGGGCGAGCCCGAAGGCGCGCGCGTAATCGGGCAGCGTCCCATTCGCCACGAGCCCCGCGACCGCATCGGCGGTGGCCGGGGCGAGCAGGTAGCCGTTGCGATGGTGCCCGGTGGCGACGAGGAGCCCCGGCGCCAGCGCGTCGATGATCGGCGCGTCGTCGTCGGAGGTCGGGCGAAAGCCGCTCCAGACCGCCTCGACCGCCATCTCCTCGATGCCCGGCAGCACGCGCCGCGCGCCCTCCAACAGGGCGTAGAGCCCTCCGGCCGTGACACCGGTCGCAAACCCGCAATCCTCGACCGTGGCGCCGACGATGAGATGGCCGTCGCTCTTCGGCGCCATGTGAACCTGTTCCGTCCAGACCATGTGCTTCAGCGTGCCGGTGCGCTTCGTCGTGCGCAGGGCCAGGGACTGACCGCGCAGGGGCCGCACCGGAAGCGCGAGGGTTTCCGGCAGGAGGCCGGCCTCGCCGCTCCAGGCGCCGGAGGCCAGGAGCACGACGTCGGCCCCGACTTCACCGCCGCCGGTGCGAACGCCGATGACGCGAGCGTCGCTCCAGACCAGGGCCTCGACGGGGCAAGCTTCGACGATGACGACGCCGGCTTTGAGACAGGCCCGAACCAGGGCGGCCATGACGAGGCTCGGATCGACCTGATGGTCGTGCGCGCAGAAGAGGCCCGCGCTGATGCCGGGGCGCAGGCTAGGTTCCCGGGCGCGCACCTCCGGACCGGAAAGCCATCGCGCCTCGAGACCCGAGCGCACCTGCAGATCGTGCCGGAAGCGCAGGCGCTCGACCTCGTCGCGGCCGATGGCGAGCACCAGTGTGCCCTCCTCTCGATAATCGATCTCGAGGCCGGCGGCCGCCTGAAGGTCGTCGCGAAAGCCCGGCCAGCGCGACAGGCTCTCCAGCGCCAGCGGCAATAGCGGGTCGGAGCCGGGCTCGTGTTCGGCCGCCGGCGCCAACATGCCGGTGGCGGCGAGGCTGGCGCCGGCGCCGACGGTGTCACGCTCCAGCACAGTGATGGTTCGACCCGCTTGCGCCAGGCGCCAAGCCGCCGACAGGCCGATCAGGCCCGCGCCGACCACGACCACGTCGCTGCGAGCCGGCAAGGCGGCGGGGGGCAGCACGTCGCCGCGGGTCCGTCGCAGGTTGAGGGGGGCACTCGAGGAAACGTCCAACGCAATCTCCGCAGGCGGCGCCGAGATTGGTGGTGCTGCAGCCTCATCCGGTGAGGCGTGCCGGGCTCGATGAGAAACCCGCGGTCCAATCCCTACGCCGGTATGAACCGGGTCAGGTTCGAAGGATTTCCGCGCCGCCATCCGCGAACGGACGGCCATCGGTTTCTCAGCCCCTTGCCGGGGATCTCCCTGGAACGCTCCTGATGTGGGCCCGTGCCGCCGTCCGGTCAATCCCCGGCGCCGAACGGTCAGGCGTTCGACGACACCCGCGCGGGGCGATAGACGCCCATCGGCTCGGCAAAGCCGTCGAGGGCGTGCTCGCCCAGGGGCTCGGGCATGTCCCAGAGGAAATCGACGAAGGGCTTCGACATCAGGATCGGTTCGCCGAGCGTCCGGTTCAGGCGCGCGACGCGGCTCGCCAGATTCACGTCGCGGCCGATCACCGTGAAGTCGAGGCGCGCGCCCGAACCGACATTGCCGTAAGCCGCCTCGCCATGGTGAAGCGCGATGCCGGCGGCCACGGGATTGGCGAAGCGCCCGAGGCTGTTGGCCTCCGCCAGCGCCGCCATGGCGCTCTGCGCGGCGGTGAGTGCGCCCTTTGCGGCCCCGCCGAGGTCGTCTCCGGGCTCGCGGAAGATCGCCAGCAGACCGTCGCCGAGATACTTCAGCACCTCGCCGCCCTCGCGTTCGATGGCCGGCACGAGGCAATCGAAGAAGATGTTGAGGAGGTCCACCGCCTCCTCCGGCGTCATGTCGGCGGAAATGCGGGTGTAGTCGCGCATGTCGGCGAACAGGATGGCGGAGCGGATGCGCTGCACGTGGCCGCGCCGGATGGAGCCGGCGAGAATCGCCTTGTGAGGCTCGTCGCCGACATAGATCCGCAGCACGTGATCCAGTTGCTTGTTGACGCTGCGCATCTCCATCACGGCGGCCAGCGTGGGCATGACGAAGCGCAGGATCGCCACGTCCTCGTCGCGAAACCCAGCCTCGCCCCGCGTGGCGAACGTGACGCCGTTGCGGGTCCCGTTGGTGAAGAACAGGGGCGCGACGATGTAGTGCCGGTAGCCCTCGGCCTTGAGGTCGCGGATCACCGAGTAGGCGTCGTCTGGCGTTTCCGCGAGGTCGAGGATCATCCAGGCGCCGGTCTCGTGCACCCGGAAGAACGGGCTTTCGCGATAGGCCTTGTCCGACGCTTCACCGTGCGGAAACAGGCGCACGGTCGAGCCGGTCTCGCGCGTCCAGAACCGGCCGACGCCGGAATATTCCGAATGCAGGGCATCGATCGCGGTGGTCGCCCGATCCACCGGAACGCCGAGGTCGATGAGCCGCTCGGCGAGGCCCGAGAGAAGGTCCTCGGGCTTGGGCATCCGCGCGCCCTCGCTCAGCAACCAGTCCCGTAGGGCGACGCATTGCTGAAGCGCGCCGAAGGGCACGTCATTCGCCTCCGACCCGTCGGCTTCGGCGGTGGGCGCGGGCTGGGGCGGGCCTCGATCGAACATATGGCCAAGGTAGGTTCGGGATCGGACGACGACAACCGCAGCAACCGCTCGGCGCCGTCAGTCCTGGCGAAAGTCGAGCATTCGCGTTCAAACCAAACCGGCCGGAAAGCCTGAACGGCATTCCGGCCGGGATCATGGAGCGCCTACGCCCGTATTCAGTTGTCAAGGAAGCTGCGCAGCTTGCGCGACCGACTCGGGTGCTTGAGCTTCCTCAACGCCTTTGCCTCGATCTGACGGATACGCTCGCGGGTCACCGAGAACTGCTGGCCGACCTCTTCGAGGGTGTGGTCGGTGTTCATGCCGATACCGAAGCGCATGCGCAGCACGCGCTCCTCGCGCGGGGTCAGCGACGCCAGAACGCGGGTCGTGGTCTCGCGCAGGTTCGACTGGATCGCCGCGTCGATGGGCAGGACGACGTTCTTGTCCTCGATGAAGTCGCCGAGGTGGCTGTCCTCCTCGTCGCCGATGGGCGTCTCGAGGGAGATCGGCTCCTTGGCGATCTTCAGAACCTTGCGGACTTTCTCCAGCGGCATGGCCAGCTTCTCGGCCAATTCCTCAGGCGTCGGCTCGCGGCCGATCTCGTGCAGCATCTGGCGCGAGGTCCGGACGATCTTGTTGATCGTCTCGATCATGTGCACCGGGATGCGGATGGTGCGGGCCTGGTCGGCGATCGAGCGGGTGATCGCCTGGCGGATCCACCAGGTGGCGTAGGTCGAGAACTTGTAGCCGCGACGATACTCGAACTTATCGACCGCCTTCATCAGGCCGATATTGCCCTCCTGGATCAGGTCCAGGAACTGAAGGCCGCGGTTGGTGTACTTCTTGGCGATCGAGATCACGAGGCGCAGGTTGGCCTCGATCATCTCCTTCTTGGCCTGACGGGCTTCGCGTTCGCCCTTCTGCACCATGTTGACGATCTTGCGGTACTCGCCGATCTCCAGTCCTGTCTCGGAGGCGAGGGTCAGGATCTGCTCACGCAACCGGGCGACCTCGTTCGAGCCCTTCTCGACGAGGTTCTTCCAGCCACGACCGCCGAGGCTGCCGACGCGCTCCATCCAGTTCGGGTCGAGCTCCCAGCCCTGATAGTGACGCAGGAACTCGTCGCGGGCGACGCCGTGGCTCTCGGCGTAGCGCATCAGGCGACCCTCATGGGAGATGAGGCGCTTGTTGATGTCGTAGAGCTGCTCGACGAGCGCCTCGATGCGGTTGGCGTTCAGCGAGAGGGACTTCACGTCCGTGATGACGGCGTCCTTCAGCTCGTCCTGCTTGCGCTCCTGCGCACTCGTGCGGGTTCCACCGGACGCCTTCTGCTCGGCGTGCTCGATCTGGAGCTTTCGCAGCTTCCGGTAATTGTTGGCGATGTTGTCGAACGTCTCGAGGACGCGCGGCTTGATCTCCGTCTCCATGGCCGCCAGGGAGACGTTGTTCTCCATGTCGTCCTCGTCGTCGCCCTCGGGCGGCGCGGGGGTTTCGGCTTCGGCCTCCTCGGTCTCCTCGGCGCCTTCCGCGATCTGCATCGCGTTCTTGGCGTCGGGGCCGGCATAGGTCGCTTCGAGATCGATGATTTCGCGCAGCAGCACCCGGCCGTCGACGAGCTCGTCGCGCCAGATGATAATGGCCTGGAAGGTCAGCGGGCTCTCGCAGAGGCCCGCGATCATCGCCTCGCGACCGGCCTCGATCCGCTTGGCGATGGCGATCTCGCCCTCGCGGGACAGGAGCTCCACCGAGCCCATCTCGCGCAGGTACATACGCACGGGATCATCCGTGCGGTCGGTCGGCTCCTTGGTCGTCTCGGCGCGCAGGGCGACGGGCTTGGCCGGCGCGATCTCGGCGACCTCGGTGCCTTCCGCGCCGTCCTCGTCCTCGGACTCGCCGCTGGCCTTGGCCTCGGTCGTCTCCTCGGTCTCCTCCGCCTCGACGACGTTGATGCCCATCTCGGAAAGCTGGGACAGCACGTCCTCGATCTGATCGGGATCGGACTGGCCGTCGGGCAGAACCTCGTTGATCTCCTCGTAGGTGATGTAGCCGCGCTTCTTGGCGAGCTTCACCATCCGCTTGACGGAGGCATCCGTCAGATCGAGGAGCGGCCCGTCGGACTGTGCCTCGGGGGCGGCGTCCGTCTCGTCCCGTTCCGTTGCCTTCGTCGCCATGGTCTGCCTATGGTTGTCGTGCCGGCGCCGTGCGGGAGCGTCTCGCTCGCTCCGCGTCGTCGACGCCCCAATGCGTGTGATGTGCGGACCGTCGAAGTCACGGCCGCGTCGATGTCGGATCCCGGTATGCAAGCGAGACGCTTGACCGATTGTTAACCATGCGCCGCCAATGGCGGCCGAATTCGTTCAATGCGCGGGCTTCAAGAGGCCGACGCCTCTTCGGCGCCCGGCACCTCATTATCCGCTTCCGCCCCGGCGACGACCGCCATTCGCGCCTTCACGTCGCACAACCAAGCGAAGTTCGCCTCCGTCTCGTCCTCGACCAGGGCCCGTTCAGCCAAGCGGAGTTCGCTATTTAGCGCTCCGGACTTGCGGTGCAAGATCACGGCCTGACGCAATGCGTCTTCGAGACGCACAGGATCGGCATGCGCGTCAAGGGTCCAACGGTCTCCGGGACGCACGTGGGAGGCGAGACGGGCCGCCGCTTCGACCAGTCCGGCGCGGGCCAGACGGCTCTCCAGCACCGCCACGCCGGGCTGATCGGCATCGGCGTGCGCGTCCAGGAGAAGCGAGCGCAGCGCTTGGGCGTCGTGGTCCCCGAGTTCGAGTTCGGCGAGATCCTCCGCCTCGATCCCGAGCAATTCGGGGTGGACGAGGAGGCTCGACACGATCATCGCCTCGCGATCCCGGTAGGCCACGGGCCCGGACGCGCTCGTTTCGCCGGCGTAGAGCGGGTTGAACTTGGTGGTGATTCGCGGCGACGGCGGCGGATCGCCCGGGCGCGGGGTGCGCTGGAATGCCGGGCGTCCGGCCCCTCCCCCGCGCGGCTCCCAAGGCCCGCGCCGACCCTGGTTCGCCTGGGGCGAGAGCGCGCGCAGGCGGCCCTCGATCTCGTCGCGATAAAACCCGCGCACGGTCTCGTCACGGATCGAGGACACCATCTCGCGCAGGGACTTGGCGAGGCCCGCACGGCGCTCCGGCGTGTCGAGGGGCGCTCCGTCGGTGGCGCGCGACCACAGCACCTCGACGAGCGGGCGCGCCGCCTCCAGCACCCGGTCGATGGCGGCCTTGCCCTCGGAGCGCAGGAGGTCGTCGGGGTCTTGGCCTTCGGGAAGCATCGCAAAGCGCAGGGACTTGCCCGGCGTCAGGCCAGGCAGTGCCACGTCGAGGGCCTTGAAGGCGGCGCGCTGCCCGGCCCCGTCGCCGTCGAAGCACAGGATCGGCTCGTCGGCGTTGCGCCAGAGCAGGCCGATCTGTTCCTCGGTGAGCGCCGTGCCCAGGCCCGCCACCGCATTGGGATGCCCCGCCAGCGTCATCGCGATGACGTCGACATACCCCTCCACCGCGATGATCACGCCCCGATCGTGGGCGGGCTTGCGGGCCTGGTGCAGGTTGTAGAGAATCTGGCCCTTGTGGAAGAGCGGCGTGTCCGGCGAGTTCATGTACTTCGCCTTGGCGTCCTTCTGCATCGCCCGGCCGCCGAAGGCGATGACCCGTCCGCGGGAATCCGTGATCGGAAACATCACCCGGTCGCGAAACTTGTCGTAGGGCACGCGGATGTCCTCGCCCGAGACGAGGAGGCCGAGTTCGGCCATCAGGTCCTTGTCCACATCCTTCGCGGCGAGATAGTCGCGCAGGGCGTAGCGCTCGCCGGGCGCGTAGCCGAGGCGAAAGCGCTCCCGCGTCTCCAGGCCGAGTTGGCGCCGGTCGAGATAGGCGCGGGCCTCCGTGCCGGCGCGCCCCTTCAGATGGTCCTCGAAGAAGGCGGCCGCCATCTCCATCACCTCGAAGGCTCCGGCGCGCTTCGTCTCCTGCTCGCGGGCATCCGCGCTGGGCGCGGGCAAGGACACGCCCGCCTCGGCCGCCAGACGCTCCACGGCTTCCGGGAAACTCAGACCCTCGGTCTCCATGAGAAACGTGAAGACGTCGCCGTGCTTGCCCGAGGAGAAGCAGTGGTAGAACTGCTTCTGATCGTTCACGTAGAACGAGGGCGACTTCTCGGCATTGAACGGCGACAGGCCACGCCACTCGCGGCCCGCTTTCTTCAGCCGAACGCGCCGTCCCACGATATCGGATGCGGGCAGGCGCGCGCGGATCTCTTCGAGGATGTGGGGCGGGTAGCGCACGGCAAGGACCAGACCTCTGCGGCCGCCTACCTTAGCGGCCGAGCCTTAAAGAGTCTCCAACGCAGACGTCCGGCGCCGACGACCCCTCATGCCTTGGCGTTCAGCGCTTCCTTCACGAGGCCACTCGCCTTGGCGAAATCCATGCGACCCGCATAGGCGCCCTTCAGGACGGCGATGACCTTGCCCATGTCCTTCGGTCCGGCGGCGGCCGTCTCCGCCACGGCCTTGTCGATCGCCGCGCGGGTCTCGGCCTCGTCCATCTGCTGCGGCAGGTAGCTCGCGATGATCGCGACCTCGTTGCGCTCGTTCTCGGCGAGCTCGGGCCGGCCGCCTTGGTCGTAGACGGCGGCCGATTCGTTGCGCTGCTTGATCATCTTCTGGAGCAGCGCGAGGATCTCCTCGTCGGAGGCCGGCTCACGTCCGAGGCCGCGCGCCTCGATGTCCTTGTCCTTCAGGGCCGCCTGGATCATCCGGACGGTGGCGAGCTTGGCCTTCTCGCCGGCCTTCATGGCCTCCTTCATTTCGGTGGTGAGGCGGGCGCGCAGCATCGTCGAGACTCCTGAACCAATGAACCCGGGGCGCCGCAGACACGCGTGGTGTGCACAGCGTGGTCTGCGAATTGCTGCGCAAACCGGACTTCTTGAGACGCGCCGCCGCGAGGGCCACATTGACCCAAACGCGGCACGCTCGTTATGAGCGCCGCACGACAAGCCGCCCGCACGCGCCGCTTCACGGCGCCGGGATCGGCCGGACATAAGCGAGATCACGCCGATGCTGCAAGATGACGGCGCCAAGTCGCCCTCCACACACACGCCCGCACCCTGGGCCGAGCCCCTCGCGACCGCACTCCTCGTCCTCGCCGACGGCACGGTGCTCGAAGGCTTCGGCATCGGGAAGACGGGGATCGCCGACGGCGAGGTCTGCTTCAACACCGCGATGACGGGGTACCAGGAGATCCTGACGGACCCGTCCTACGCGGGCCAGATCGTCACCTTCACCTTCCCGCATATCGGAAATACCGGCACCAACGACGAGGACCTGGAGAGCCTCGACGCCGCCCCGGCGTCCGGCGTGCGCGGCACCGTGATCGCCTCGGCCGTGACGAACCCGTCGAACTGGCGCTCGTCGAGCCACCTCGACGCGTGGCTCAAGGCGCGCGGCATCGTCGGCATCACCGGGATCGACACCCGCGCGCTCACCGCGCTGATCCGCGACCACGGCATGCCGAACGCGATCATCGCCAACGATCCCGAGGGACGGTTCGACCGCGAGGACCTGAAGGCCCGTGCCGCCGCGCTGGCACCGATGGAGGGTCTCGATCTGGTGCCGCCGGTGACCAGCCGGGAGCGCTCGGAATGGTCGCAGACCACCTGGGGCGCGAACCGCGGCTACGGCGACCGCAAGCCCGGCGAGGGCCTGAAGGTCGTCGCCATCGATTACGGCGTGAAGCGCAACATCCTGCGCCTTCTGGCGGATGCGGGCTGCGATGTGACAGTGGTCCCTGCAACGACCACCGCCGACGAGATCATGGCGATGAAACCCGACGGCGTGTTTCTGTCGAACGGCCCCGGCGACCCGGCGGCCACCGGCGAATATGCCGTGCCAGTGATCCGCGCGCTGCTGGCCGAGAAGGTCCCGACCTTCGGCATCTGCCTCGGGCACCAGCTCATGGGCCTCGCCCTCGGCGGCCGCACCGTGAAGATGGCGCAGGGCCACCACGGCGCGAATCACCCGGTCAAGGACAAGACCACCGGCAAGGTCGAGATCGTCTCGATGAACCATGGCTTCGCGGTGGACCCGGCGAGCCTGCCCGAGACCGCATTGGAGACCCATATCTCGCTGTTCGACGGCTCGAATTGCGGGCTCACCCTCACCGACCGGCCGGCCTTCTCGGTCCAGCATCACCCAGAGGCCTCGCCCGGCCCCCGCGACAGCCACTACCTGTTCGAGCGCTTCGTCGCCCTGATGAAGGCGGGCAAGCCTGAGACCCTGGTCACCACCGCCGACTGAGATCCCCGGGCCGGACGGCGGGTATGCCGTCCGGCCCGGGCTGGATTCATCGTCGGGTTGCGCGGCCTACGAGGACCGGCACGGTTGGCGCGAGTCACAGAATGGTTCCCGTCGCGTCATAAAAAATCCCGCATTTCCGGGCATCCCCGCACCGTTAACGGCGCGCTAACGACGACCTTCGAGGATCGTCGCCTGATCGCAGCCAGGCTTTCGCGGGGATTCCACATGACGTTCGACGACGCGCGCGACGACTTCACGCGCCTGCATCGCCTCTTCACCTTCCATCTCGGCGTGGCCGTCGGCCTCGCGTGGATGACGGCCCTCTACTCCGCCTGCTACGCACCCTGGGTCCGCAACATCCGCGCGCTGATCGACCCCGCCACGGGCCTGGACCGTGTCGAGAGCACCTGGTCGTTCCTGTTCGCGCTGCCGGTCGTGATGACGCTGGCCTGGATCGGCCTGTATTACGGCCGCGAGATGCTGCGCCGGAGCCAGACGCTCTCCAACGCCGCCATCGAGTTCGCGGCGGCCGCCTGCGTGGCCTTCGGGGTGTTCACCCTTTCCATCGATCGCGCGGTCTCGGCCCTCTATCTCGGCGTCTGAGCCCGGCCACCCACGCCGTTGCGCCCGCACGCCCTTCCAATGCCGGCGGGCTGCGTGTAAGTGCCAAGATCAACGACAATCCACGCCGCTTGCGCCCCCTCGCCCGTGCCGCTCTTCCGGCACCGTGCAAGGCTGGGCGCGCGTGCCTGCAGCCAGGGCGCCCGATGCCGAAACGCACCGACATTTCCACGATCCTGATCATCGGTGCGGGACCGATCGTCATCGGTCAGGCCTGCGAGTTCGATTACTCCGGCACCCAGGCCTGCAAGGCGCTCCGCGAGGAGGGCTACCGGATCGTGCTGGTGAATTCGAACCCGGCCACGATCATGACCGACCCGGACATGGCGGATGCGACCTATGTCGAGCCGATCACGCCCGAGATCGTCGCCAAGATCATCGAGAAGGAGCGCTACGCGGTGCCGGGCGGCTTCGCCCTGCTGCCGACCATGGGCGGACAGACGGCGCTGAACTGCGCCCTGTCGCTCAAGAAGATGGGCGTCCTCGAAAAATTCGACGTCCAGATGATCGGCGCCACCACGGAGGCGATCGACAAGGCCGAGGACCGCCACCTCTTCCGCGACGCGATGACCAAGATCGGCCTGGAGACGCCGAAATCGGCGCTCGCCAACGCCTCCGCCGCCAAGAAGGCGGACCGGGCGAAGTATCTGGCCGAAGTGGCCCGCATCGAGGCCGCCAACGAGGGCGAGGCCCGCGCCGCCGCCCTCGCGGCCTTCGAGAAGAAGTGGCATTCGGGGGAATCCGAGCGGCGCAAGCGCTACGGCGAGCACGCCATCGGGCAGGCGCTGATCGCGCTCGCCGAAGTCGGCCTGCCAGCGATCATCCGGCCGTCCTTCACCATGGGCGGCACCGGCGGCGGCATCGCCTACAACCGCGAGGAATTCCTGGACATCGTCGAGCGCGGCATCGACGCCTCGCCCACCAACGAGGTCCTGATCGAGGAATCGGTCCTCGGCTGGAAGGAATACGAGATGGAGGTCGTTCGCGATAGGAACGACAACTGCATCATCGTCTGCTCCATCGAGAACATCGATCCGATGGGTGTCCACACGGGCGATTCCATCACCGTCGCGCCGGCCCTGACGCTGACGGACAAGGAATACCAGGTGATGCGCGACGCCTCGCTGGCAGTGCTGCGCGAGATCGGCGTCGAGACCGGCGGCTCGAACGTGCAGTTCGCCATCGATCCGGCCACGGGCCGGATGATCGTCATCGAGATGAACCCGCGCGTCTCGCGCTCGTCCGCCCTCGCCTCGAAGGCCACCGGCTTCCCGATCGCCAAGGTCGCGGCCAAGCTCGCGGTGGGCTACACCCTCGACGAGATCGCAAACGACATCACGGGCGGCGCCACCCCGGCCTCGTTCGAACCGTCGATCGACTACGTCGTCACCAAGATCCCGCGCTTCGCCTTCGAGAAGTTCCCCGGCGCCGAGCCGACGCTCACCACCGCGATGAAGTCGGTGGGCGAGGCGATGGCGATCGGCCGCTGCTTTGCCGAGTCGCTCCAAAAGGCCCTGCGCTCCCTGGAGACGGGCCTCACCGGCCTCGACGAGATCGAGATCGAGGGCCTGGGCAAGGGCGACGACCACAACGCCATCAAGGCCGCCATCGGCACGCCGACGCCGGACCGCCTGCTGAAGGTCGGACAGGCCCTGCGTCTCGGCGTCAGCCACGAGGAGGTGCACGCCTCCTGCAAGATCGATCCGTGGTTCCTGGAACAGCTCCAGGCGATCATCGACCTGGAGAACAGGGTCAAGGCGCACGGCATCCCCAACACCCCTGGGGCGCTGCGCCAGCTCAAGGCCGCGGGCTTCTCCGATGCCCGCCTCGCCGTGCTCGCCAAAACGGACGAGGACAGCGTGCGCGCCGCGCGCCGGGCACTCGGCGTGCGTCCGGTGTTCAAGCGCATCGACACCTGCGCGGCCGAGTTCAAGGCGCCGACCGCCTACATGTACTCGACCTACGTCGCCCCCTTCGCCGGCACCGTCGTCGACGAGGCGCAACCGACAGACGCCAAGAAGATCATCATCCTCGGCGGCGGTCCCAACCGCATCGGCCAGGGGATCGAGTTCGACTATTGTTGCTGTCACGCCTGCTACGCGCTGTCGGAGGCCGGCTACGAGACCATCATGGTCAACTGCAACCCCGAGACGGTCTCGACCGACTACGACACCTCCGACCGGCTCTATTTCGAGCCGCTGACGCAGGAGGATGTCCTCGAGATCATCGAGACCGAGCGGCAGGCCGGGACGCTTCACGGCGTCATCGTGCAGTTCGGCGGGCAGACGCCGCTGAAGCTCGCGCGTGCTCTGGAGGCCGCCGGCGTGCCGATCCTCGGCACCTCGCCCGACGCCATCGACCTCGCCGAGGATCGCGACCAGTTCAAGCGCCTCCTCGACAAGCTCGGGATGAAGCAGCCCAAGAACGGCATCGCCTATTCGGTGGAGCAGAGCCGGCTCATCGCCTCCGATCTCGGCCTGCCCTTCGTGGTGCGGCCGAGCTACGTCCTCGGCGGCCGGGCCATGGCGATCATCCGCGACGAGGCGCAGTTCGCCGACTACCTCCTCGACACCCTGCCGAGCCTGATCCCCTCCGACGTCAAGGCCCGCTATCCCAACGACAAGACGGGGCAGATCAACACGGTGCTGGGCAAGAACCCGCTGCTGTTCGATCGCTACCTGTCGGATGCCACCGAGATCGACGTCGATGCCATCTGCGACGGCAGCGACGTGTTCATCGCCGGCATCATGGAGCACATCGAGGAGGCGGGCATCCATTCGGGCGATTCCGCCTGCTCGCTGCCCTCGCGCTCGCTCTCGCTCGAGATCATCGCCGAGCTGGAGCGTCAGACCAAGGCGATGGCCCTTGCCCTTCAGGTCGGCGGCCTGATGAACGTCCAGTACGCGATCAAGGACGGCGTGATCTACGTGCTGGAGGTGAACCCGCGGGCGTCGCGCACCGTGCCCTTCGTCGCCAAAGTGATCGGCGAACCCATCGCCAAGATCGCCGCGCGCGTCATGGCGGGCGAGTCGCTGTCGAGCTTCGGGCTGAAACCGAAGGTGCTCGAACACATCGCCGTGAAGGAAGCCGTCTTCCCCTTCGCCCGCTTCCCCGGCGTCGACGTGCTGCTCGGTCCCGAGATGCGCTCCACCGGCGAGGTCATCGGCCTCGATTCGAGCTTCGGCGTCGCCTTCGCCAAGAGCCAGCTCGGCTCGGGCACCCTGGTGCCGAAAGACGGGGCGGTGTTCGTCTCGGTGCGCGATGCCGACAAGGAGCGCATCCTGCCGACGATCCGCCTGCTCTCCGAGCTCGGCTTCACGATCGTCGCCACCAGCGGCACGCAGCGCTACCTCGCCGAGCAGGGCGTGCCCACAGAGCGGGTCAACAAGGTTCTCGAGGGCCGGCCGCACGTCGTCGACTCGATCAAGAACGGCGACATCCAGTTGGTCTTCAACACCACCGAGGGTGCGGGCGCGCTCTCGGACTCGCGTTCGCTCCGGCGCGCTGCCCTCTTGCATAAAGTGCCGTACTACACCACTCTTGCCGGAGCGATGGCGGCGGCCGAGGGAATCAAGGCCTATCTCGGAGGCGATCTCAAGGTCCGCGCCTTGCAGGAATACTTCGCGGCCTGAATTTACGCGCGGCTTCCGTCTTGAACGGGGGCCGTGTCGTCAGCGGTTCAGGACCTTCTTACTTTGGCCCGGAGGGAGCGACGTGCTCCTGACCGGGCCTATTCATTGTGGCGCGAGACGATGACGATAGACAAGGTTCCGATGACGGTACGCGGTTACGCGGCGCTGGAGGAGGAGTTGAAGCACCGCCAGCAGGTGGAGCGCCAACGCATCATTCAGGCGATCGCCGAGGCCCGCGCCCTCGGTGACCTGTCGGAGAACGCCGAGTACCATGCCGCCAAGGAAGCGCAGTCCCACAACGAGGGCCGCGTTCTCGAACTGGAGAGCATGATCTCGCGTGCCGAAGTGATCGACGTCACCAAGCTTTCGGGCACGAAGATCAAGTTCGGCGCCACCGTGAAGCTCCTCGACGAGGACACCGAGGAAGAGAAGACCTACCAGCTCGTCGGCGAGCCGGAGGCGGACGTGCGCTCGGGGCTGGTCTCCATCACGTCGCCGATCGCCCGCGCGCTGATCGGCAAGGGCGTCGGCGACACGGTCGAGGTGACCACGCCCGGCGGCGGCAAGTCCTACGAGGTCGTCGCCGTCCAGTACGGCGTCTGATCCACCGATGCGTCCCATGGCATGGCGTGCGGTGGGGGCGGTGCTCGCCCTCGCCGGTCTGCTGGGCTCGGCGCGGGCTCAGGGCTTGCCGAGCCTCGGGGCCGAGCGCCTGTCGGATGTCCGCGTCGATGTGCAGCCGCTGATCGCCCAGGGTGCCGGCGGCCAGGCGCTCGCCCTGCGCGAGGATCTGCTCGCCGCCCTGCGGACCGAGTTCGCGGATCAGCTCGGCGGGCGCGGACCCGTCCTCGTGGTGCGCATCAAGGGGCTGTCGATCGGCCCCTATGTCGGCGGAGAGGGCGGGCGTGGGCGCTTCGGCGGCGGCGCCCAGAGCGACTATCTCGACGGTGAGGCGCTGCTCGTTGGGCGGCGGGGCGAAATCCTCGCCCGCCATCCCCAGCTCTCGGCCACGCCCGCGAGTTCGGGTGGCGCCTGGTACGACGCCGAGTCCGAGCGCCGGCGCGTCACGGCCGTCGCCCAGCATTACGCCGGCTGGCTGCGCCGGGCGCTCCCCAAGGATTAACCCGCTCCGGCATTGACCAGGATCGTCCGATGTCGGCAGCGTCCGCGATGGCTACCGCTCCCGGCGCACCCGCGCCGTCTCCCCTCCCCGAGCTTGCCCGGGCCCGGACCTGGATCGTCACCGACGGCAAGGCCGGCGACGAGAACCAGTGCATCGCCATCGCGGAGACGCTGGGCCTGCCCTTCGAGGTGCGGCGCATCGACCCCCGGCCGCCCTTCGGCTGGATGGCGCCCTGGGGGCCGATCGACCCGCGCGACCAGCCGGGCAGCGCCAGGGGCGTCCTCGCCGGCCCGCTTCCCGACCTGCTGATCGCCTCGGGGCGCCGCTCGGTGCCGTATCTGCGCGCCGTCCGGCAGGCCTCGGAGGGGCGCACCTTCACGGCCTTCCTCAAGGACCCGCGAACCGGGCACGACACCGCGAACTTCGTCTGGGTCCCGGATTACGACGACCTGCGCGGCCCAAACGTCTTCACCACCCTCACCCCGCCGCATCAGGTGTCGGCGGCCCGCATCGAGGCCGCCCGCGCGGCGCCGGACCCGCGCCTCGCCGGGCTGCCCTGGCCGCGGGTCGCGGTCCTCGTCGGCGGCGACAGCCGTCACCTGACCTATCGGGCGATCGACATGCGTCGCCTGCTGCGCGACCTGACCAAACTCGCCGAGGGCGGCTGCTCGCTGATGGTCACGGTGTCCCGGCGCACGCCAGGCAACCTGCGCGACGCCCTGCGGAGCCTCGTCGCGGACAAGGGCGGGTTCTTCTGGGACGGCTCCGGCGCCAACCCCTACGTGTCGATGCTCGCCTTCGCCGAGCAGATCGTCGTCACCTCGGATTCGTCCAACATGGTGGGCGAGGCCGTCAGCACGGGCGCGCCCGTCCTCCTGTTCGACCTGCCGAAGACCTATATCCGCCACAGGCGGCTCTTTGCCGGGCTGGCGATGGCGGGCGCGCTGAAGCCCTTCGTCGGCCGCCTCGAGGAATTGCGCTACCCACCCCTGGATGCGACACCCGCCATCGCGGACGCGATGGCCAAGGCCTATGCCGACCACCGCGCGCGATGGGCCTGAAGGAGACGGACACGATGGCCCATACGCATTCCAAGCTCATCATCATCGGCTCCGGCCCTGCGGGCTACACCGCCGCGATCTATGCCGCGCGCGCCATGGTCGAGCCGCTGATGATCTCCGGCTTCCAGCCCGGCGGCCAGCTGATGATCACCACCGACGTCGAGAACTACCCGGGCTTCGCCGACGCGATCCAGGGCCCCTGGCTGATGGAGCAGATGCGCCTCCAGGCCGAGCATGTCGGCACGAAGATCGTCTCGGAATACATCACGAAGGTCGACCTGAAGGTGCGGCCCTTCCAGCTCGAAGCCGATTCCGGAGAGACCTATTCCGCCGACGCGGTCATCATCGCCACCGGCGCCCAGGCCAAGTGGCTCGGGCTGCCGTCCGAGGCCCAGTTCCAGGGCTTCGGCGTCTCGGCCTGCGCCACCTGCGACGGCTTCTTCTTCCGCGGCAAGGAGGTCGTGGTGGTCGGCGGCGGCAACACCGCCGTCGAGGAGGCGCTCTATCTCGCCAACCTCGCCTCCAAGGTCACGGTCGTCCATCGCCGGGGCGAGTTCCGGGCCGAGCGCATCCTGCAGGAGCGGCTGTTCAAGCACCCGAATGTCGAGGTGGTCTGGCACCATGCGGTCGAGGAGATCTGCGGCGGCGACAAGCCGCCCTCGGTGACGCATGTCCGCCTGAAGGACACCCGCACGGGCGAGATCAGCGAGCGCCGGACCGATGGCGTCTTCATCGCCATCGGCCACCAGCCGGCGACCGGGATCTTCGAGGGCCAGCTCGCCATGCGCGACGGCGGCTACATCGACACGGCGCCGGGCACCACCCACACGGCGATCCCGGGCGTCTACGCGGCGGGCGACGTCACCGACGACGTCTACCGCCAGGCGATCACCGCCGCCGGCATGGGCTGCATGGCCGCTCTCGACGCGGAAAAGTATCTCGCCGCGCTCGAAATCGGCGAAACTCCGCAACAAGCGGCCGCCGAATAGGAAAATTTCGGCGGACGGCGACGCCATGCGCCTTGCGCGCGGCGTCAAGACAATCGCAAGGTCATCCCACTAACCTAAGCGTTGACGGCATGCGCCGTCGGCGCTGGCCGCATGACTTCGCCGCGAATGCCGCTCTCCCGCGCAGCATTCGCGATGGGGTCTGCCGGGCTTGGCGACATCGACGGAGCCGGCATGCTTGCCCGGATCGCGGATGCCTTCCGCGACGGGACACGTAGTCGGCCGGCGTCGGGTCGCGTACGGGAGTGGACGCCTTGGACTGGGACAAGATCCGCATCTTCCTCAACGTCGCGGAAGCGGGCAGCTTCACGCGGGCCGGCGACGACATCGGCCTCAGCCAGTCGGCGGTGAGCCG
>NZ_JAQGKL010000202.1 GCF_028290105.1 Methylobacterium sp. | reverse complement strand
TGGCCGAGCGCACGCTGTTCCTGGCCGATCTCGGCCTCGCCGGCGGCTTCCTGATGTATGCGATGATCGGCCCCGGGGCTTGGAGCTGGCTGGGCTGGCGCCAGGGCGCCCGTGCCTCGGCTGGTCCAGCCCGGGCCGCGCCTGTCAAGACCACGTCCGCGAAGGCCACGTCCTCGAAGTCGGGGGCAAGGCCGAAGCGTCCCGCCGGCCGCGCCCCCGCCCGCGCCGCCGCCTGACCTCCTACGGCGTCGCGTTCCGTGCTCCCTCGGCGACGCGCCGCTGGCCTGAGACTTCCGCCCCGGCGTCGGGGCCGAGCCGGCGGAATCCGAAGAACGAAGCCAGCGAGATCATCGAGACGGTGAGGAAGGCCGGCCCGAAATCCGCAGCCGCGATCTCGGATCGCCCGTAGGCGGCGGCATGCGCCTCCATGGCGAGGGCGCCGATCGAGACACCGAGACTGAGCGAGAGCTGCTGGGCCACGCTGGCGAGGCTGGTCGCCGCGCTCATTTCGGGCTTGTCGAGTTCGGCATACGCGATGGCGTTGACGCAGGTGAATTGCAGGGAGCGCACGCAGCCCCCTAGCAGAAGCACGCAGACGATGACCGCGTGCGGGGTCTGTGCCGTGAACAGCCCGTTCACCGCGAGGAAGCCCGAGGCCACCACGGCGTTGACGAGCATCACGCGGCGAAAGCCGTAGGCGCGCAGGATGCGCGGGCCGATGATCTTGATGAGCAACGCGCCGGCCGCCGCCGCGAAGGTGAGCAAGCCCGATTGCAGCGGGTCCAGCCCGAAGCCGATCTGCAGCATCAGCGGGAGCAGGAACGGGATCGCCCCGGTGCCGATGCGAAACAGGCTGCCTCCGGTCACGGCGGCCCGGAAGGTCGGGTAGCGCAGCAGATCGAGGCGAATCACCGGGTGGGCGACGTTCCGCGAGTGCCGGAAGTAGAGCGCCAGCAGGACCATCCCGGCGGCAAGGCAGCCCCAGGAGACGCCGTCCGGCAGGAGGTGGCGGCCCGTCGAGGCGATGCCCAGCATCAGGGACGCGAGCCCGAGGCCCGACAGCAGGAAGCCGACCACGTCGAGGGGCGGGCGCTCCGCCTCGCGGATGTTCTCGAAATACAGGCTCGCCAGCACGATCCCGGCGATGCCGATCGGGATGTTGATGAAGAAGATCCAGCGCCAGTCGAGATAGGTGGTGATCAGGCCGCCGAGCGGCGGGCCCATGATCGGGCCGATCAGCGCCGGGATCGTCAGGTAGGCGAGCGCGCTGACCAGTTCGTTCTTGGGCACGCTACGCAGGATCACGAGCCGGCCCACCGGCACCATCATGGCGCCGCCGAGCCCCTGGAGAAATCGCGCGGCGACGAACCCGGCCAGCGAATTCGAGGCGGCACAGGCGAGCGAGCCCGCCATGAACACGCCGAGCGCGATCCGGAACACCGTGCGCGCGCCGAACCGGTCGGCCATCCAGCCGCTGATCGGAATGAAGATCGCCAGGCTCACGAGGTAGGCTGTGAGCGCGAGCTTGAGGGCGATGGGCTCCTCGCCGAGGCTTCGGGCGATCGTGGGAAGCGCCGTCGCGATCACCGTCGAATCGGTGTTCTCCATGAAGAGCGCCGTGGCGACGACGAGGGGGACGATCTGGGAGGCGCGCATGGACAGGGAAAAGTGCGCGCGGCCCCGGTCGGTTGCTTCACGACGGTCGAATTCCGCTCAAGCCGGCGTCGTGGACCCGAAAAACGCTGGGGCGGCCGGATGAAAAGGGTATTCCGCACGTGCAGGCCTAGAGGCCGATCCGGGCGTGGCTCTGCGGCCACATCGGTCCAGCTTCGGACCCGCGCAGGCTTCCGGATCTTTCCACAATGTTGCTGGACCCGCTAAGCTCGGCCTCAACGTTCGGTTCGACGCCTGCCACTCTCGGTGGTGATGCCGCGCGACCGATCCTTCCGTCCTATAGAAAGTCATCGATGCGTCCGAGGCTCGAACATCGCCGCACGCTGTCCACGCTCGCCGCCTGCCTCGCTCTGTCAGCGGCGGTGGCGGGCTGCGGCACGGTGGTGCTCACCGAGTCCGGCATCCTGACGCGCTACGACCGGCTGGCGGCGAGCGACGAGACGGCCAGCTCGTCGCGGATCTTCGTCGACCCGGCCGCGCTCGCGACCACCCGCACCGTTCACATCGTGCCCACCACCTTCACAGAGGCGGTGGCCCCCGGCCTGACGCCGCTGGAGCGCAAGCTCGTGGCCAACGCCGCCGACCGGGCCCTCTGCTACGAGCTCTCCCTGCGCTACGACGTGGTCTCGACCCGCAAGGCCGACCTCACGATCCGCTCGGCGGTGACGCGGATCGATCTCACCAACGTGCCCGCCGCGGGTGCGACGCTCGCGACCTCGGCCGGCATCACCATCGCGTCGCAGCTCGGCGCCGGGTTCGCCACGGCGGTGGGCCGGATTCCGATTCCCCGCATCCCGATCGGTCTGGGCAGCCTGACGGTGGAAGCCGAAGCCCTGGACGGGCGCAACAGGCAGCGCGCCGCCATGGTCTGGGGCGGGGCGACCAACGCCTTCACCAACCAGGCGCGGTTCTCGCCGGCCAGCGACGCCTACGATCTCGCCGGTGAGTTCGGCCAGGATTTCGGGTTCTACCTCGCCACCGGGCAAGACCCCTTCAAGGCGCCGCTCACCCTGCCGACCTACGATCGCGTGCGCGTCACGACGCTGGGCGAAGCTCCCCTCGACCCGGATTGCGAGGCCTTCGGCCGCGCGCCCGGCATCGATGGAATTCTCGGCGATTACGTCGGCGCACCGCCGGAATGGACCGACAAGGGCCCGGCGGAAGGCCTGCCGGGTGCGCCGAAGGGCGTGCGCTAGGCGCAACCCCCACCGGAGAACGGGACCGCGCGCGCATTTTCCTGTGCCGCCAGGGCCTTCCCGGCTTTGCGCCGGTTCCCCACGCATGATACTGGCCCGTGCCAACCCGATGACGCCGGACCGCCCGACAGGGCCCGGCGCCGGCACCCGTTTCGGAGTTGGTTCATGGCCCGCATCACCGCAGATTCCATCATCGAGGGCTTGACCTTCGACGACGTCCTGCTGCGTCCCGCAGCCTCCTCGGTGATGCCCACCGAGGTCAAGATCGCGAGCCGGCTCACCCGCTCGATCCACCTCAACCTGCCGATCCTGGCCTCCGCCATGGACACCGTGACGGAAGCGCCGATGGCCATCGCCATGGCGCAGAACGGCGGCATGGGCGTCATCCACCGCAACCTCGAGCCGCACGAGCAGGCCGAGCAGGTCCGCCTCGTCAAGAAGTACGAGTCCGGCATGGTGCTGAACCCCATCACCATCCACCCCGACGAGACCCTGGCCGACGCGTTCTCGCTGATGAAGCTGAATCGCATCTCCGGCATTCCGGTGGTGGAGCGCGGACCGAACGGCTCGCGTGGCAAGCTCGTGGGGATCCTCACCAACCGCGACGTGCGCTTCGCCACCAACTCCTCCGAAACAGTGGCCGAGTTGATGACCCGCGACCGGCTCATCACCGTGCGCGAGGGCGTGAACCAGGAGGAGGCCAAGCGCCTCCTGCACCAGTTCCGCATCGAGAAGCTGCTGGTCGTCGACGACCATTACCGCTGCATCGGCCTCATCACCGTCAAGGACATCGAGAAGCAGGTCGCCTATCCGGGCGCGGTCAAGGACGAGCAGGGCCGCCTGCGGGTCGCGGCCGCCACCACCACGGGCGATGGCGGCTTCGAGCGGGCCGAGCGTCTCATCGATGCGGGCTGCGACGTCATCGTGGTCGACACCGCCCACGGGCATTCGATCAAGGTGCTGGACGCAGTGCGCCGCGTGAAGCAGCTCTCCAACACCGTCCAGATCGTGGCCGGCAACGTCGCGACCCGTGACGGCGCCCAGGCCCTCATCGATGCCGGCGCCGACGCCATCAAGGTCGGTATCGGCCCGGGCTCGATCTGCACCACCCGCATCGTGGCGGGCGTCGGCGTGCCTCAGCTCACCGCCCTGATGGAGGCGGTGGAGGCCGCCGACAAGGCCGACGTGCCGGTGATCGCCGATGGCGGCATCAAGTATTCGGGCGATCTCGCCAAGGCGATCGCGGCGGGCGCCTCCGTCGCCATGCTCGGCTCGCTGCTGGCCGGCACCGACGAGGCCCCCGGCGAGGTGTTCCTGCACCAGGGCCGCTCCTACAAGAGCTATCGCGGCATGGGCTCGGTGGGTGCCATGGCGCGGGGCTCCGCCGACCGCTACTTCCAGGCGGAGGTCAGCGACACGCACAAGCTCGTGCCCGAGGGCATCGAGGGGCAAGTGCCGTACAAGGGGCCGGTGGCGGCCGTGCTGCACCAGCTCGCGGGCGGCCTTCGCGCCGCCATGGGCTATGTCGGCGCCCCGACCATCCCCGAGTTCCAGGAGAAGGCGCAGTTCATCCGCATCACCAATGCGGGCCTGCGCGAGAGCCACGTCCACGACGTGACCATCACCCGCGAGAGCCCGAACTACCCCGGCCGCGCCTGAGCCTGACGACCATGTCCGATCCGCGCCATCTCCTGCTCTGGCCGGTGCTGGCGCAGATCGGGCTGACCTTCGCGCTCTACGCCTGGCTCTCTGCGGCGCGCCTGCTGGCGGTGCGCTCCGGTGAGGTGCGCTACGCCTGCTTCGAGCTCGGACGCGAGGAGCCGGTGCGGATCGCCCGCATCACCCGCAACCTCGCCAACCAGTTCGAGCTACCGGTCATCGTCTTCGCCTGCGTCGCGCTGCTGGTCGCCTTCGATGCGGTCAGGATGTTCGACGTCTGGGCCGGCTGGATCTTCGTGGCCGGGCGGGTCGTCCATTGCGGCGTGTAGACGCTCACCGACGACGTTCCCCTGCGCGGGCGGGTCTTCCTCATCAATGCCGTCGGCTGCGCGATGCTGGTGGGCCATCTCGGCCTCGTGGCTCTCGGCGGCTGAACCCACGCGAAGGACATCCCGTGACCGTCCAAGCCATCCTGTCGCCCGTCTTCGCGCAGGTGTTCCTGACCTTCGGGCTCCTGTTCTGGACGGGCTTTGCCCGCCTGCGGGCGTTCCGCGACGGCAGCGCGAAGGGACGCGCCCTCAGCCTCGGCCAGCGCGACTGGCCCGCCCCCGCGCAGCAGGCCGCCAACAGCTTCTCGAACCAGTTCGAGATCCCGGTCCTGTTCTACGTCCTCGTCGGGCTGGCTCTTGCGACACTCAAGGCCGACCTGCTGTTCGTCGTGCTCGCCTGGGTGTTCGTCGCGACCCGCGTGCTCCACGCCGGCATCTACCTGACCACCAACCGCGTCGCGCACCGGTTCCAGGCCTACACGGCGGGCACGCTGGTGCTGCTCGCGATGTGGATCATCTTCGCCGTGCGAATCTTCGTGGCGCCCCTCGGCATCTGAACACACGCGAAGTCGCTGGATCGACCGAGCCCCGGTCGGATAAGGCTGGGGCCGAGGCTTGAGGATCAGAACACCATGCGCGTGCTCGTTGTCGGCGCCGGGGCCACCGGTGGATACTTTGGCGCCCGGCTCGCGGAGGCCGGCCGCGACGTGACCTTCCTGGTGCGGCCGGCGCGCGCACAGAAGCTCGCCTCGGCGGGCCTCGTCGTGGAAAGCCCGGCCGGCAACCTCCACCTCCCGGCGCCGCAGACCGTCACCGCCCCGGACCTCTCGGCGGGGCAGGCGGGCGCCTTCGACCTCGTGTTCTTCTCCTGCAAGGCCTACGACCTCGACAGCGCCATCGCGGACGTGGCGCCGGCGGTCGGCCCCGACACGGCAATCCTGCCCGTACTGAACGGCCTGCGCCACCTCGATGCCCTGGACGCGACATTCGGAGCGGCACGCGTGCTCGGCGGCTCCTGCGCCATCGCGGCGACCCTCGGGCCGGCGGGCGAAATCCGGCAGATGAACCAGCTCCATACCCTGACCTACGGCGAGCGGGCCGGCGGGCGCTCGGCGCGCGTCGAGGCCATCGAGGCGCTGATGCAGGGGGTCAAGTTCCAGCCGCGCCTCAGCGAGAGCATGCTGCTGGAGATGTGGGAGAAGTGGAGCTTCCTGGCGACGCTCGCCGGCTCCACCTGCCTGATGCGGGCCACCATCGGCGACATCGTCGCGTCACCCGGCGGACTCGCGTTCATCGAAGCCCTGATGGAGGAATGCCGAACCATCGCCGCGGACGCCGGCTACGACCCGCGCCCCAAGGTGATGGAGAACACCCGCAGCACCCTCACGGCGGCGGGCTCGGCCTTCACCGCCTCGATGTTGCGGGACATCGAGAACGGCGCCCGGATCGAGGCCGACCACATCGTCGGCGACCTGATCGCGCGGGCGCCCGCCACGCTCGCCCATCCGATGCTCGACCGCGTCTACACGCACCTCACGGCCTACGAGATCCGGCGCGCCCGCGAGGCCGCAAAAGCTCAGTAGCGCGGGCCGGGCGACGGAGGAGCGCCGTATTCGAGCTGCGTCTTGGCATCCGGGCGGCGGGGCGGGGGCGTCGTCAGGTCGGGGGCGGCCGGCGCCGTCGAGCAGGCGGCGACCGCCAGCATGATCAGCCCCGCCAGGGTCAGGTGGATGGCGGGAGAGGTCCTGACGGGAGACATCGTAACGCGAGACTTCGTGACGCGAGACATGGGGACCTCTAAAGCTCCGGGTGACCGCGACGGGCGGCGTTGATGTGGACGCTGGGCCGCAAACCCGCCCGAAGCTCGGCCGTATTGTGACCCTCCACTGCCTTAAAGCGCGGCCGTAAGGCTGCTTCCGATCGAGAACCCGAGGACCTTGCCCTGACGCCCCCCGCCCGCCTTTCCGCCGCCATCGAGGTTCTCGCCGACATCGCCGCGCGCCGCCGCCCCGCCGCCGATGCCCTGAAGGATTGGGGGCTCGCCCACCGCTTCGCCGGCTCCGGCGACCGCGCCGCCATCGCCAGTCTCGTCTACGACACGCTCCGCCGCCGCGCCTCCGCCGCCTGGATCATGGCCGACGAGAGCCCGCGCAGCCTCGTCATCGGCATGCTGCGGCTCCAGTACGGGCGCGCCGCCCCGACCATCGCGGAGCAGTTCACGGGCGAGCGCTTCGCCCCGGAGCCGCTGAGCGCGGCCGAGCGTCAGCGCCTCGACCAGGGTACTCTCGACGACGCGCCGCTCCACGTCGTCGGCGACGTGCCCGAATGGATCCTCCCCTCGCTGGAGACGACCTTCGGCGACGCGACCCGCGACGAGCTGCGCTCCCTGAGCCGGCGCGCGCCCCTCGACATCCGCGTGAACACCCTGAAGCGCAGCCGCGCCGAGGCCACGGAGGGCCTCGCCCACCTCGCGCCGACGCCGACACCGCACGCGCCCAACGGCCTGCGCATCCCCATCGGCGAGGATGGACGCGGGCCCGCCCTCCACGTCGAGCCGGAATTCATCGACGGCTGGTACGAGATCCAGGACGAGGGCTCACAGCTCGCGAGCCTGCTCAGCGGCGCGCGCAGCGGCGAGACGGTCGTCGACCTCTGCGCGGGCGGCGGCGGCAAGACCCTGAGCCTGGCGGCACTGATGGGCAACGAGGGCCACCTGATCGCCAGCGACGACGATCCGCGCCGGCTCGCACCGATCCACGAGCGCCTGCGCCGCTCCGGCGCCGTCGCCGACATTCGCACCCCCCGCGCCGGCAAGGCCCGCACGGACGTCCTGGCCGATCTCGACGGACGCGTCGACCGCGTGCTGGTGGATGCGCCCTGCACGGGCTCGGGCACTTGGCGGCGCAATCCCGACGCCAAGTGGCGGATGCGCCCCAACGCCCTGGCCACCCGGGTTGTCGACCAGGCCGCCGTCCTCGACCGTGCGGCGCGGCTGGTGCGGCCGGGCGGGCAGATCACCTACATCACCTGTTCGCTTCTGCCGGAGGAGAACGACGCGGCGGTGGCGGGTCTCCTGGCTCGCACATCCGGCGACTTTGCCGTGATCGGCGCTGAGGCGGTGCTGCGCGAGCGGGCGCCGGATCTCGCGCCCGCCGTCCGCCTCACCGCGCACGGCCTGCAGATGAGCCCGGCCCTGACGGGCACGGACGGATTCTACGTGGCGACGCTGCTGCGCCAGGGCTGAACCGGAATTTCAGGTCTGAAAGGAGACATGGCCCCACGGGGGGCCATGCCCTTGATGCGGGATCGCGACGTCTCGCAATCCGCGAGATCCCTAGAAGCAGCTGCGCTTGCGCACGACCACGACGCGGCCCATCGGACCCCGGCGCTTCGTCACGACGGTCCTGCAGCGCGGTCCGCGGATCACCGTACGCCGTACGACCCGGACCTGCTCGATGCCGTCCGCCGGGGCGATGCCGGCCGCGACGGGCAGGGCGGAAGCCGACGTGGCACCGAAACCCGTGAGGGCGAGGGCGGCGATCCCGAAGATGGTTGCTCTCATGAAATGAGGCTCCTGTTCGTTGCTGGGGCGCGTGGTTTCGGCGCTCCGCGGTGAACAGCCGATTAACGCCGGCACGACGCGAATCCCCAGCCCGATGCCCCTCGCGGGGCGGCACTGCAGGGCGATCCGTTGCACCGCGCCGAGGCCTCGTCTAACTCCAAGTCCATGAATACAGAGCACGACAAGATCCTCATCGTCGATTTCGGCAGCCAGGTGACCCAGCTCATCGCGCGCCGCGTGCGCGAGGAGGGCGTCTATTGCGAGATCGTCCCCTTCGCCAAGGCGGCCGAGGCCTTCGCGGAGACCAAGCCCAAGGGCGTGATCCTGTCCGGCGGCCCCGAATCGGTGACGACGGAGGCCTCTCCGCGCACGCCCCAGATCGTGTTCGATTCCGGCGTGCCGGTCTTCGGCATCTGCTACGGCCAGCAGGCCATGGCGGCTCAGCTCGGCGGCGAGGTCGAGGGTGGGCACCACGCCGAGTTCGGGCGGGCCGAGATCGAGATCCTGTCGGATTGCCCCCTGTTCAAGGGCGTCTGGCATGTGGGCGAGCACTACCCCGTCTGGATGAGCCACGGCGACCGGGTCACCAAGCTGCCCGACGGCTTCACCACCGTCGCCATGTCGAAGAACGCCCCCTTCGCGGCGGTGGCGGACGAGGCGCGCAACTACTACGCCGTGCAGTTCCACCCCGAGGTGGCGCACACGCCGCACGGCGCCCTGCTGATCCGCAACTTCGTGCGCGACATCGCGGGCTGCTCCGGCGACTGGACCATGGGGGCCTATCGCGAGGAGGCGATCGCGAAGATCCGCGCGCAGGTGGGCAAGGAGCGGGTGATCTGCGGGCTTTCCGGCGGCGTCGACTCGGCCGTGGCGGCGGTGCTGATCCATGAGGCGATCGGCGAGCAGCTGACCTGCGTGTTCGTCGATCACGGCCTCCTGCGGATGGGCGAGGCCGAGGAGGTGGTGCGCCTGTTCCGCGACCATTACAACATCCCCCTCGTCCACGTGGAGGCGCAGGCGCTCTTCCTCGGCGAACTCGACGGCGTCAGCGACCCCGAGCAGAAGCGCAAGACCATCGGGCGCCTGTTCATCGACGTGTTCGAGACCGAGTCGAAGAAGATCGGCGGCGCCGCGTTCCTGGCGCAGGGCACGCTCTATCCGGACGTGATCGAGAGCGTCTCGTTCACCGGCGGCCCCTCGGTGACGATCAAGAGCCACCACAATGTCGGCGGCCTGCCCGAGCGCATGAACATGCAGCTCGTTGAGCCCTTGCGCGAATTGTTCAAGGACGAGGTCCGGGTGCTTGGCAAGGAACTCGGCCTGCCGGAGGCCTTCGTCGGCCGCCACCCCTTCCCGGGGCCGGGCCTGGCGATCCGCTGCCCCGGCACGATCACGCCCGAGAAGCTCGAGGCCCTGCGCAAGGCCGACGCGATCTACCTCGACGAGATCCGCAAGGCCGGCCTCTACGACACGATCTGGCAGGCCTTCGCGGTCATTCTCCCCGTGAAGACGGTGGGCGTGATGGGTGACGGACGCACCTACGACCACGTCTGCGCGTTGCGCGCCGTCACCTCCGTCGATGGCATGACGGCGGATTTCTACCCCTTCGAGATGGCCTTCCTCGGCCGGGTCGCCACCCGCATCATCAACGAGGTCAAGGGCATCAACCGAGTGACCTACGACATCACCTCGAAGCCGCCTGGCACCATCGAGTGGGAGTGAGGGGCGAACCGCTACGATCCGAGACCGGGGCCGACCACGCGCCTGAGCCAGCTTTGATTGCCCCTGTGCCGAGGCGCGCCCCTGGACGTGCCCCGCTGCAACCTCCGGATCGCAGCGATGAACGGAGCGGGGGAGAAGGCGACGGAGCCACCAGGACCTTCACGTCAGCGGCCGACCGCGGCAAGCGCTGACGCGTCGATGTCGAACGCCGACGCGGCGGCCTTGTCGACCGTGATCGACGCGGAGCAAGCCGTCTTACGCCTTGGTCTTGGCGGTCCTCACTTCCTTTGACGGAACCCGGCCGTCCGGTGTCGATCCTGCCGGGTTACCGCAGGCAGCAGAAGCCGGGTACATCCCTGTTGAACCCCCGGCATCGTTCGCAGCGGCGGGCGGATCGTTTCGATAGTCGCCAAGTCTGGGGGCGGCGTATGCATCCTGAACGGCGACTCCGAAGTCGCCCGCGGTCAGCACTGCGGCCGTCCGAAGAAAAACTCTCAACGGGGTGGAAACCCGCTGGATACAGTGGAGGTCGCCTCTCCCCTGGTCGGTTCAGAAGCAAAGGGTAGGCGACAAAAAACGCCTGCGCCGAATGCCCCGATCGCTTTACACCCCCGGTAACACAAGGGGCGTTCGGGTTGCAGAGCATGGTGGTGTCGGCGGGGTCGACCACCGGAGGTGCGGTATCGGTGACGTGCGCCCGGAGGCCACCGGCGTTCATGCATCCTTCGACGACCGGCTTGGCGACCAAGCGCGTTC
>NZ_JAQGKL010000159.1 GCF_028290105.1 Methylobacterium sp. | reverse complement strand
CGGTGCCGATCTCGTAGCCGTCGATCTCGCGGCCGGTGCGGGTGCGGAAGGCGAGCGCGCCGCCGGTGGCGTAGTTGCCGAACAGGGCCGATTGCGGCCCCCGGAACACGTCGATGCGGCTGTAGGCACGCGGATCCACGAGGTCGAAGCGCGAGGCGCCGTCGGGCTGGGTCAGGATGAAGCCGTCCTCCAGCACCACCGTGTTCTTGGTGACGCCGGTGGAGCGGGCGTTGTTGCCCCGGATCGAGATGACGACGTCGCGCGCGCCGTTGCCCTGGCGCACGGTGACGCCGGGGCTGTTGATCAGAACCGATCCGATGTTGGTGGCGGGCCGGTCGGCGATGGTGCCGTCGCGCCCCACCGTGCTCACCACCTGACCCACGGGGTTCTCGATGACGCTCGGCGCGGAGCCGGGCGGGGCCGCGACCCCGAACGGGACGGCCTCCTGGCGGCGGCTCGCGGACCCGCCGCCTTCGCCCACCACCGAGAGTTCCGCGAGGGTCACGCCCTCGCCGGAGGATTGCGCCAGGGCGGGCGCGGCGGCGAACAGCAGCAGGAGCGGGGCGAGACGCGGCTCGACCCGGGAAACGGGGGACATGGCGAAAATCCGTGGTCTGAGGGATCGAGGGGCGAGCGATCGATCAGACGACGGGGGGAGCGCGCGCGCTGGCGCTGACGCCGGGGGGCGCCCGGGGCGTTGCGACGATCTCGGGGCGCCAGACCGTCACGGCGGCACGGCGGCGTGGCCAGACGATCGCGGCGGCGGCCGGGATCGGCGCGTCGAGGGGCGCCACGACATGGGCGGCGGTGCAGCAGGCGAGGTGGCCATGCACCGGCGGCGCCGGCTTCGCGGGCCCTTGCGACGCCTCCGCATCCTGCAGGCAGAGGCTGTGGGCCGGGTCCATGGAGCGGACCCCGACCATGCCGCCGAGCACGGCCTGCAGGGCGAGCGCGTAGAGCGCGGCCACCGCGATGACCGCGCGGCAGGCCGCCAGATCGGACCGCGTGATGCGCATGCCACCGCGCCTAGGGCGGGTGCCGGCACCCCGTCAATGCACGTCCTCGGCGAGGGCCGGATTCGGCGGCTGTGTGTCCCAAACGACGCTGTCCCGATCCCGGGAAGGCCTCGCGCACGGGTGCCTCAAGCCCAGCCCAGCCCGTGGAGCAGCATCCCGGCCGTGGCGCAGGCCGCCAGCGTCGGGAGCACGCCGAGGCGGAACCGGAACACCGCCACGAGCGCGCCCAGCGCCAGCGCCAGCGCGGCCGGATCGAGGCTCGCGGGCACCGGCCAGTCGAACCGGAGCGGCCCGGCCGAGACGGTCCGCGTCTCGGTAAACAGGGTGTGGAGGGCGAACCAGACCGCGAGGTTGAGGATCACGCCCACCACCGCCGCCGTGATGGCGGAGAGCGCGCCCGCCAGCGCCCGGTTGCCGCGCAGGCGCTCCACGTAGGGCGCGCCGAGGAAGATCCAGAGGAAGCAGGGCGCGAAGGTCACCCAGGTGGTGAGGAGCCCGCCGAGGGTCCCGGCGAGGAGCGGCGGCAGCGCGCCGGGATTGCGGAAGGCCGCCATGAAACCCACGAACTGCGTGACCATGATCAGCGGGCCGGGCGTGGTCTCGGCCATGCCGAGCCCGTCCAGCATCTCGCCGGGCCGGAGCCAGCCGAACTGCTCCACCGCCGCCTGCGCGATGTAGGCCAGGACCGCGTAGGCGCCCCCGAAGGTCACCATCGCCATCTTGGAGAAGAACAGAGCGATCTGGGCGAACACGTCGCCGGGCCCGAGCAGCGCCACCACGAGGATCACCGGCGCCAGCCAGAGCCCGCCCCAGAGGGCGAGCACCCGGGGGACGTGCCCGTGTCCGGCGCGCTCATGCGGGACGGTCTCGTCGCCGAGGAGATAGGCCCCGCCCGCCTCCACCGCCGCGCCGCCGTGCCCCCCGAGCCGGAACTGCGGCAGGCCCGCCCGGCCCCCGAGATAGCCGATCAGGCCTGCGCCGAGGACGATGACGGGAAACGGCACGTCGAGGAAGAAGATCGCCACGAAGGAGGCGGCGGCCAGCGCCCGCATCGTGCCGCTGCCCAGGGCCTTGCGGCCGATGCGCAGGACCGCCTGGGCGACGACCGCCAGCACCGCCGCCTTCAGCCCGAAGAACAGGCCCGCGACCAGCCCGACATTGCCGTAGAGCGCGTAGATCCAGCTCAGGCCCATGATGGAGAGGAGGCCCGGCAGCACGAACAGCCCGCCGGCCAGGAGCCCGCCCCGGGTGCCGTGCAGGAGCCAGCCGATATAGGTGGCGAGCTGCTGCGCCTCGGGTCCGGGCAGCAGCGTGCAGAAATTCAGGGCGTGCAGGAAGCGCCGCTCGGAGATCCAGCGCCGCTCCTCCACCAGGATGCGGTGCATCACGGCGATCTGCCCGGCCGGCCCGCCGAAGGAGAGGCCGGCGATGCGCGCCCAGACCGGCAGCGCCTCCCCGAGCGTGACCGGCCGCGGGGCTGCGCCGTTCAGGCCGGGGGCGGGCGTATGGATCGCTGTTCCAAGCATCTCGAGGTCTCGTCTCGGGCCCGCTCGCGGCGCCGTGGGGTCATCGGGTGGCGGGGCGCCAGGGGCCGGGTGGTGATCAGTCGCCCAAGGCGGGCGGGCCACCGACGGCGTGCCGGGCCGAGCTCTCTCGAATCACGCAGTTCCGGATCAAGGGATCGTTCGCGAGCCGGATCGGTTCGCCGTGCGGGGTCGCGGCGGCGGCGCGGGCGAAAGCCGCCCGGCGCTCGGCCAGGTCTTCGGGGGCGAGGATCCCTCGCGCGGCGAGCAGACCCTCCAGGGCGGCGATCCAGGCGGTGTAATCCGCCGCCCGCCCGGTCGCCGCACTCTGTGCCCCGAGGGCATCCGCCCACGCCTGCCAATCGAACAGGCCGCGATCGTGCAGCGCCACCACGAGGGCGAAGGCCTGGGCCTCCCAAGGCTCGGCGAAGGCCGGATCGGCCGCCCCGCCGAAGGGGATGGGGTCGGCGCTCATGGCACGGGCTCCGGTTCCACGGGTTCCAGGTAGCTCTCGAAGGCGTTCACCGAGACGGCGTGGCCCGGCTCCGCCTCCGCACCCCAGAGGTCGCGGCCGCAGAACCGCACCGTGTAGAGCCATTGCGGCGCCTCCCCGGCCAGACGCGCGTTCGTGTCGGGAAACACGAAGCCGCCATGCACCGTCTCCACCGTGCCGACATGCCCGCGCACGTAGCGCGGCAGCCGGGTATGGCCGGCGGGATTGAGGATGCGGGCGCGGACGCGCTCGCCCGCCGCGAAGCGCGCGGGGGCGTCCACCGGCCGGTCGCTCGGGAAACCGCGCGCGAAGAGGGGCTCCACCGCCTCGCCCTTCAGCACCCGCGCCACCGGGGCGGGCGGGGTCGAGACCGTCCCGGAGGACAGTTCTTCCAGGGTGGCGAGTTCGTGGGCCCGGACCTGACGTTCCAGGGCTTTGAGCCAGATCGCGTAGTAGCTCGAGGTGAGGTACTCGCCCGGCGGCAGCGCCTCGCGGGCGGACCGGCTCGCGTCGAGGTTCCAGACGCCGGTGTAGCCCATCGCCATCGCCAGGCCGAAGACGCGCTTTTCCCACGCGGCGTGGAAGCGCGGCTCGTCCGCCTCCGGCGCGATGGGGCCGAAGCCGTGCATGCCCCCGAGGTCCTGGCCGCCGTTCATCCGGCTCCCCCCGGTGGGCGTGGCAGGCCGGTGCCGATCATCGCGTCGCGGGTGACGAGGGCGGCCAGCGCCGCCTCGTCGAGGCCCGCCGTCCCGGCGGGGCGCATCGGCAGGACCATGTAGCGAAGCTCGGCGGTGGAATCCCAGACTCGGATGCCTTGTGAAGCGGGGAGCGTGACGCCGAATTCGCCCAGCACCGCGCGCGGCTCGATCACGGCGCGCGAGCGGTAGGGCGGCGACTTGTACCAGACCGGCGGCAGGCCGAGCACCGGCCAGGGATAGCAGGAGCACAGGGTGCAGACGACGAGGTTGTGGGTCTCGGGCGTGTTCGCGACCACCACCATGTGCTCGCCGCCGCGCCCGCCGATTCCGAGTTCGCGCATGGCCGGCGTCGCGTCGGCGAGGAGCCGCGCGCGAAACGTCGGATCGACCCAGGCCCGCGCCACCACGCGGGCGCCGTTATGCGGCCCGACCTTGGTCTCGTAGGTCTCGATCAGCGCGTCGAGGGCGGCCGGATCGACGTAGCCCTTCTCCACCAGAACCGATTCCAGCGCCCGGACGCGCAGGTCCATCGGGGAGAGTTCGCTCTCCTCGTGGGCGTGATGGTCGTGGTCATGATGGTCTTGGTCTTGGTGGTTTTGCGCCATGCGACATCTCCGGGCGTCACGATAGGGCAGACGCCCGCGACCGTCACCCGCGCCGGCCCGAGGCCCGAGACAAGAGACCCGAGACCGTCAGTGATGCCCCGCCATGTGGCGGCCGATGGCTTGCGCGTCGGCTTGCGCGCCGGAGACCTCGTAGACGATGCGCCCGTCCGACATCACGACGATGCGGTCGGAGAGTTCCAGGATCTCGTCGAGGTCCTCGCTGATCAGCAGCACCGCCGCACCGGCGTTGCGTGCGGCCATGATCCGGGTCCGGATCTCGGCCACGGCGGAGAAGTCGAGCCCGAAGCACGGGTTGGCGACGATGAGGAGGTCGACCGGGTCGGTGAGTTCCCGCGCCAGCACGGCCCGCTGCACGTTGCCGCCGGACAGGGTCGCGATCGGGGCCTCGGAGGAGGCCGTCTTCACGCCGAAGCGCGCGATGAGATCCTTGGCGCGGCGGCGCATGGCGCTTCCGTCGAGCCAGAATGTCGGCCGGCCTGCCGGAGACCCGGCCCTGGACGCTCCCTCCCCGCGCCGGTCGAAGGCGCGAAAGGCGAGGTTCTCGGTGACCGACATGCGCGGCGCGCAGGCATTGCGCAGGGGCTCCTCCGGGATGAAGCGCACCCGCTGCGCCCGGCTCTGGGCGCGGCGCCCGTCATAGGCCTCGCCCCCGACCCGGACCTGCCCGCCCTCGGCCCGGATCTGGCCCCCCAGCACGTCGGCGAGTTCCTTCTGACCGTTGCCCGACACGCCCGCGACACCGACGATCTCGCGGGCATGCACCGTCAGCCCCTCCACGGCGATCCGGCGCAGGCCGGAGGCGTCGCTGGCCCGCAGGCCCGCGATGCGCAGCACGTCCCGCGCGGTGTCGGGCGTTCCCGTCCGGTCCGCCACCACGCGCACCGGGCGCGCGCCCATCATCATCGCCGCCATGTCGTCGCGGCTGAGTTCGCCGACGCGCCCGCCCCCGACGAGGCGACCCCGGCGCAGGACGCTGACGCTGCGGGCGAACGCCTCGACCTCGCGGAACTTGTGGCTGATCATCAGGACGCTGATCTCGCCCCGGTCCGCCATGGCGCGTAGCAAGCCGAGCACCTCCCCGGCCTCGTCGGGGGTGAGCACGGAGGTCGGCTCGTCGAGGATGAGGAAGCGGGCCTCGAGATAGAGCTGCTTGATGATCTCGAGCTTCTGCTTCTCGCCCGCGGCGAGTTCGGCCACCGGCCGGTCGAGGTTCAGCCGGAACGGCATCCGCTCCATGAAGGCGGCGAGCGCCGCCCGCTCCCCGCGCCAGTCGATCACCGCCGGCACGTCGGGCCGGGCGACGACGAGGTTCTCCAAGCCGGTGAGCGACGGGACCAGGGTGAAGTGCTGGTAGACCATGCCGAGGCCCCTGCCTTGAGCCCCCTTCGGATTGGTGATCGCCACCTCGCGCCCGGCCACCAGCACGCTTCCCGAACTCGGCGCGTAGAACCCCATGATGCACTTCACGAGGGTCGACTTGCCCGCCCCGTTCTCGCCGAGCAGCGCGTGGAAGCCGCCCGCCTCGATCTTCATCGAGACGTCGTCCAGCGCCGCGAAGGCGCCGAAGCGCTTCGTCATGCCGATGGTCTCGACCGCGATGGCGCCGGGCGGGGTCTCAGGCGGCACGGATGGCCTCCGGTCGGTCCACGGGACCACCTCTCTGACGGATTGCGGGAAAGGCACCATCGCGCATCATCCCATCGCGGCCAGGATCGCGTCCGACGTCGCCACCGCGCCGAACACCCCGCCCTGCATCGTCACCATCCGGAGGGCGGCGGCGTGGTTGGCCGGGTCGGTGGCCGCGCAGGCGTCGGAGACGATGACGCATTCGAAGCCCCGGTCGTTGGCCTCGCGCATGGTGGTGTGGACGCAGACATCCGTGGTGATGCCCGTGAGGATGAGGTTGCGAACCCCCAGGCGCCCGAGGATCAGCTCGAGATCGGTGGCGCAGAACGAGCCCTTGCCGGGCTTGTCGATGACCGGCTCGCCGGGTTCCGGCGCGAGTTCGGGGATGATCTCCCAGCCGGGTTCGCCGCGCACGAGCACACGCCCGCAGGGGCCGGGATCGCCGATGCCGGCGCCGATCCGGCGCGAGCGCCAGCGCTTGTTCTCGGGAAGATCCGCGAGGTCCGGGCGGTGGCCCTCGCGGGTGTGGATCACGTGGTAGCCGAGGCGCCGGGCCACCGCGAGCAGGCGCCCGATCGGGGCGATCGGCGCGCGGGTCAGGCCGATGTCGTAGCCCATGGCGTCGACGTAGCCGCCGGGCCCGCAGAAATCGACCTGCATGTCGATGACGACGAGCGCCGTGTTGCCGGGCCGCAGCGCGCCGTCGAAGGGCCAGGGATAGGGCTCGGCCGCGGCGTAGCGTCCGCTTGCGGGTGCCGGCTCCGCGCTCACTCCGCCGCCTCCCGCGCGTCCGGCGCCCGGCCGGCGCCGTAGGACCGGGTCGGTGCCGCGAATCCGCAGGAGGTGCCGTCGACGACCTTGACCTCGTCCTCCCAGGGCAGCCGGTACCGGCCGGCGGCGAGGTCCTGCATGTAGGTGTAGGGGCAATCCCCCGCCCCGCCCTTCACGGCGGTGTAGCCGCGATGGCCGAGCTGATAGATGTTGTTCTCGACGCCCCAGTGGATGCGCGCCTCGCGCACGAGGTCGGGCCGGACCTCCGCCGTGATGATCTCGTCGACCCGGCCGGTGGTGCCGTGGGCGACGACCGCGCCGTCGAAATTGACGATCATGCCCTCGCCCATGGAATCGAACGAGCCGTCCGAGCCGCACAGGCAGACATTGGCGGTGACCATCAGGTTGCAGAAGGCGTTTGCCTGGTTGGTGAAGCGCCAGGATTCGCGGATCGGCGCGGTGTAGCCCGCCGTGCGGATCATGATCTCGGCGCCCTTGTAGGCGCATTCGCGCGCCATCTCGGGGAACATCCCGTCATGGCATATGATGAGGGCGATCTTCGATCCGCGCGGCCCCTCGATCACCGGGATGCCGATGTCGCCGGGCTCCCAGGGCTCCACCGGCACCCAGGGGTGCATCTTGCGGTAGGTGAGCTTCACCGCGCCCGTATCGTCGATGATGAGGCCGGTGTTGTACGGGTTGCCGTGCGGGTTGAACTCCATGATGGAGAAGCAGCCCCAGATCTTGTTGTCGATGCAGGCCTCGGCGAAGGCCGCGACCTCGGGCCCGTCCATCCGACACAGGATGTCGGGGTTGGTGTCCATCGACAGGCCGTGGAGCGCGTATTCGGGGAACACCACGAGGTCCATGGTGGCGAGGTTGCGCCGGGCCTTGCCCACCATCGCGACGATGCGCTGGGTCTGGGCGGCGAGGTCGGCCTTGGTCGCAACGCTCGGCAATTGCAGCTGGACCAGGCCCAGCACCACGCCGTGGGGAGATTTGTTGAGGCCGCCCAGTCCGTTCATGGGACGATGTCCTTTTGCTTTGCTTTATTTGACTTGGATCTATTTGGATTGGGATCTACTTGGATTGGCCCAGTTCGCCCGGCGCGCCGGCGAGAGCCCGGTCGGGCGAAGATGTCGCGACGAGGACGCCGAGCGTCAGCACGTAGGGGGCCGCGTAGAACAGGTAGTAGCCCGACGAGACGCCCACCGATTGCAGGGCGGGCCCCAGCGCCCCCGCCCCGCCGAACAGAAGCGCGGCCCCGAAGCAGGCGAGCGGGTTCCAGCGGGCGAAGACCACGAGGGCCACCGCCATCAGGCCTTGGCCCGACGAGATCCCCTCGTTCCAGGAGCCCGGGTAGTACAGCGACAGGTAGGCCCCGCCGATGCCCGCCAGCACCCCGCCGGCCCCGGTGGCGAGCAGCCGCACGCGGTCGACGTGGTAGCCCATGGCCCGGGCGGCGTCGGCGCTGTCGCCGACGATGCGCACCACGAGCCCGACCCGGGTGTTGCGAAACGCCCACCACAGGAACAGGCTCAAGGCCGCGCCGACGAGGAACAGCACGTTGACCTGGAGCGCCGCCCGGACCTGGGGCAGGTCGGACCAGTTGCCCAGGGCAAGCGCCGGCAATTGCGGCGCGGAGGGCTGGATGAAGGCCTTGCCGAAGAAGAAGGCCAGCCCTGAGCCGAACAGCATCAGGGCGATGCCGAGCGCCACGTCGTTGACCCGGGGCAGCCGGCAGATCCAGCCGTGCAGCAGTCCGAACATCCCGCCCGCACACCCCGCCACGGCGACGCCGGCCCAGGCCGAGCCCGTGAGGACGGCGGTGGCGTAGGCCGACATCGCTCCGAACACGAGGGTGCCCTCGAGGCCGAGATTGATCCGCCCCGAGCGCTCCGTGATGGTCTCGCCGAGGCTGACGAACAGGAAGGGCGTCGAGACCCGGATGGCCCCGCCGATCACCGCGATGAGGACGCTCCAGAGCCCGATCTCGTTCATGGTGCCGCGGCTTTCGAGGGCGTGACGGCCGCCGCGCGCTTTTCCCCCCAGAGATGGGGGGAAAACACCTTGAAGCGCCCGTAGAGCGTCTCGCCCATGAGGACGAGGATGAAGAGCAGGCCTTCGAGCAGCAGGATGGTGGCGTCCGGCAGGTGCATGCGCCGCTGGATCAGGCCGCTCGCCGCCTCGATCCCGCCGAGCAGGAACGCCACGGGCGGGATCGCCAGGGGGTTCTGCCGGGCGAGGAAGGCGATGAGGATGCCGGTGTAGCCGTAGCCGGCCACCAGCGAGGCGTTGGCGTTGCCGTGCACGGCCGCCACCTCGAAGAAGCCGGCGAGTGCCGCGAGCGCGCCGCCGAGGGCGGTGAACCCGGCCACCAGCAGCCCGACGGGCAGACCCTGGATCTGCGCGGCGCGCACGTTGCCGCCCGCGATCCGCGCGGCGAAACCGAGCGTCGTGCGCTCCGTCAGGACCCAGGCGAGGAGACAGGCGGCGAGGCCGACGCCGAGTCCCCAATGCACCTCCAGGCCGGGCATCGCGCCGATCCGGAACGCCTCGTCGATGGCCTTCGTGGAGGGCTTGTTGAGGCTGCCCGGATCGCGCAGCCAGCCCTCGATCAGGTGGTTGGCGAGCGCGATGGCGATGTAGGACATCAGCAGGCTGGCGATGGTCTCGTTGACGCCCCGGTAGGCCCGCAGGGCCCCCACCGCCCCGAGCCAGAGTGCCCCGGTCGCGAAGGCCGCCAGCGCCATGAGGGGGATGCCGAGGGCGGCGGGCGCTCCGGAGAGCGGGGTCGCCGCCGCCGCGGCCGCGAGGCCGCCGAGCACGATCGCCCCCTCCCCGCCGATCACCACGAGGC
>NZ_JAQGKL010000151.1 GCF_028290105.1 Methylobacterium sp. | reverse complement strand
GGATCACCGCGAGACGGCTCTCGGTCCGTGGGTCGTAGTAGATCCCGCGATCGTCCACCACGATGGAGGCACCGGGCTGAAGGCTGGCGCCGAGCCCGACAGAGCGAAGGAAGCCATCCTCCATGCGGGCGAACGGCAGATTTTTCTCGGCGCAGAGAGCCTCCAGGCGCTCCGGCATCCGCGTGGCCCAGGCGAGCACGCGGGCGCCGCGTGGACGCGCGGCGATCATCGCGTTCTCGGCCGTCATCGCGTGAACCGGCGTCCCGTGCGGGCCGCGCATGAATGCGTCGAGCCCCGGTCGCTTCCAGCGTGAGATCCCCACAAGCACGGTCGGCCGATCGTTGTCGGCGAAGCGATCGCGCAGCCAAGCCACGCGTTCCAGGCATTCCGAAAAGCCGATCGGCGCCCGGGTCCAGGGATCGAAATAATGCACGCCGGCGCCGTAGCGCAGCGCCACGAGTTCTTGCGTCTCGGGCACACGCCCGACCGGCTCACCGTCGGCGGCATCCAGACAGGCGACCTCCGCTCCAGCGAGCCGGGCTTCGCAGGCCGAGCGCCAATCCTCCACGAGGACCCGCCGCACGCGGGTAAACAGGACCCAAGGATTGACCGGGCCGGGGATGATCCGCACCCGCGTCGACGCTGGACCGGGAAGTCCAAGGCACCCCGCGCTGCCCGCGACGACGAACGATTCGCCCGGAAATCGCGCCAGGGCGCGCCTCACGAAGGCACCCAGGCGGCTCGGCGAATCGCCGAGTGTTCCGTCGACCAGGATCAGCGACGGCTCGACCGATCCCGCCAGCGCTTCGGTGACCACGCGCGTGGTGTCGCGCGCGAATGCGTTCCGGCCGAAGGTTTGAGCGCGGCGCAGGGCATCGACGTCGATCTCCGCACCGTCACCGAGGGGAGACCCGGCTCGGGTCAGACGCAGGCTCGCCATGCCGGTGAATGGCGTATCGTAGGGAGACAGGAGCGGTCCCGGCTGCACCACCAGCGCCGGGCGGCCGAGCCCTTCCGCGAGGCCCGCCAGCGAATTCCGCTCCCAGGCGACAGGAACCGCAGCGGGTCGCCACGGCGAACCGAAGACCGTCCGGGCAGCCGTTTCGATCTGGCCGCGCAAGGCCTGGGTGGTCCGGCCCGTGGAAAAGACCGATGGAGGCGGTTTCGCAGGCATGGACCCGTTCGAGCGACACAGTCGGCGGCTGCCTTAGCACCTTCCCGGCCGAAGGGGCGATGACCGCGCATGCTTTCCGGCTCGTCTCCGCCGGTTCGTCACCGCCGGTTCGCCGCACCGATCCGTCCGCCGGTGTGTCTCGCCGAGGCGCAACTGCTTCGCAGAAGCGCTGTGGACAGAATCGTTGCTTCGAAACAACAGGCCCGGGAAATCCGCATCCGGCCCCATAGCCGCCCAATTGATGGGATCGATGAGCCGTGCGACGGAATACTCCGTGGTAGGCGGTCCGTGAGTTCACGGCCGCAGGAGCAGGCGTCCCCGAGAATGCTTCAGCCCCGCGCAGACTTGCGTCCTCACGCAGACATGCACCGCGACAGACCGGCGACGTTTCTCTTCCTTCAGGGGCTGGCATCCCCGTTCTTCGCCGATCTCGGTCTCGCCCTGAAGGCGCGCGGCCACAACGTGCGACGCATCAACTTCTCGTCCGGCGACTGGCTGTTCTGGCGCCTCCCGGCCGACAATTATCGCGGCAGCTTCGCGGATTGGGGCGATTACGTCGCCGCCTATATCCGTCAGCATGGCGTCACCGACATCATCTTGTTCGGCGATTGCCGGCCCTACCACGTCGCCGCCACGGCCGCCGCAGAGCCGTTCGGGGTTCGCCTCCACGTCTTCGAGGAGGGCTATCTCCGGCCGAACTGGATCACCTGCGAACTCGGTGGCGTGAACGGGCACTCGCCCCTACCCAAGACCGCCGACGAGATCCGGGCCGTCGCCCGACGCTTGCCCCAGCCCGGCCGAGCCATGCCGTCGAGCGGCGACATGGCGCGCCGCAGCCTGTGGGACATCGCCTACAACATCGCGAATTTCGGATTTCCCTACTTCTTTCCGCGCTTCCGAAGCCACCGGCCGCACCACATCGCGGTGGAATATGCGGGCTGGATCAAGAAGTTCTCCCGCCGCGCGCACACGCGCCGAGAGGCCGCGCGACTCAACGAGGCCTATGTCGCCATCGAGGCCGACTACTTCCTGCTGCCACTTCAGCTCGACAGCGATTACCAGATCCGGGTCCACTCCCCTTTCCTCGGGGTGGAAGCCTTCATGGACCGGACCATCGCATCCTTCGCGGCCCATTCGGCGGCGCCGACGCGCCTTCTCATCAAGCTGCACCCCCTCGACAGCGGCCTGATCAACTGGCGCAAATATGCGCGCCACTCGGCCAAGCGGCACGGGGTCAACGATCGCCTGGACATCATCGACGGAGGTGACCTGCCGAACCTGATCTCGGGCAGCCGGGGTGTGGTGCTCGTCAACAGCACGGTCGGCATGCTCTCCCTCGAGCTCGGGCGGCCGACCTACGCGGCCGGCAAGGCGATCTACAACCTGCCGGGACTGACCCATCAGGGTGGGATCAACACCTTCTGGAATGCGCCGACGCCGCCGGACAGCGCATTGATGTCCGATTTCCGCCGCGTCGTCCTGCATCGCTCCCAGGTAAACGGCGGCTTCTTCTCGCGCCCAGCCATCGAACGCGCGATCATGGGGACCATCCCGCGCCTCGAGGCCACCCTGCCCGCCTCGGCCCGCGCCGCCGCGGCGGCCATCCGCGCGGAAGCGGACCCGGCACAGGAACTCGCGGCGGTCTATTGATCCTGGTCTGAGCTCCGGGCTAGCAGACGCCATGTCCGTTATCCTGATCACCGGCGCGTCGAGCGGCATCGGCGCCGCCCTCGCCCGTCACTATGCCGGCTCCGACACCACGCTGGTGCTGCAGGGCCGAGACGCGTTGCGGCTCGACGCCGTCGCCGAGGCGTGCCGCGCCCGGGGTGCCCGGGTCGAGACCGCGCGCCTCGACGTCCGGGACCGCGCGGCCGTCGCGACCTGGCTGAAGACACTGGATTCGGCGCATCCCCTCGACCTCGTCATCGTCAATGCGGCGATCAATGGGGGCGACCCGGGCGGAGACGTCGAGACCGAGGCGATGGCCTTCGAGACCGTCGAGGTGAACCTTGTCGGTGCGCTCAACGTCGCCCTGCCCTGCGTGACGCTGATGCGCGCGCGGGGCCAGGGACAGATCGCACTCGTTTCCTCGCTCGCGGCCTTCGCGCCACTGCCCGACGCACCCGCCTATAGCGGGACGAAGGCCGCCCTCCTCGCCCACGGCCTCGCCCTTCGTGAGAAGCTGAAGCCGCACGGGGTCCGCATCAACGTGGTGACGCCGGGCTACGTGAAGACCGCGATGGGCGGCGAGTACCAGGGTTGGCGTCCGATGGAGATCAGCGCGGAGGATGCCGCCGTCCGCATCGCGCGCGGCCTCGCGCGGGACCAGGACATCGTCGCCTTTCCGTGGATCATGGCCGCTGCGGCGCGAGGTGCCGCCCTGCTGCCGGAATCCCTCCGGCGCCTCGGCATGAGCGGCTTCAAGTTCAAGATCCGGGTCGGCCGGTGACGCCTCGCCCCCGCCTCGCCCTGTTCGTGCTGGAGGCGCTCCCCAACGCCCGTGCGGTGCGCCGGTTCGTGGCCGAACACGCCGCCGACATCGCCTTCGTGGGCCTGTCGAATGCCGAGCGCCCGAGTTCCGGCGGCCTCGTGGGTCAGGTGCGCCGCCACCTCGCCCGCTCCGGCCCGGCGATCCTGCCCTATCTCGGCGTGAATTTCGGCCTGCCCGATCTCCTTGCCCCGACCTCGGGCCTGCTGCGCCGCCTCACCGGAGCCGGAGCGGCGGCGAGCGCCACGCCGATCAAGGCCCTGTGCGGAAGCCTCGGCATCCCGACGCTGAAGGTCGACGACGTCAACGGCCCGGAGGTGGCGCAGGCCTTCGCCGTGCATACACCCGACCTGATCGTGACCTTCCACTTCGACCAGATCCTATCCGGACCGACGCTGATGCGGGCGCCCCTTGGGGGCTTCAACGTCCATCCGGGCCTTCTGCCCCGCCACCGCGGCCCCGTCCCGACGATTCATGCCCTGGCGGAAGCCGACCCTGCCTTCGGAGTGACGGTGCATCGCCTCGCGGTGACCATCGATGCCGGTGCGATCCTGGCGCAAAAGGCGGTCCGGCTGCCCCCGGACACCACCGCGACGCGGGCGTCGGTCTTGCTGCACGAGGACGGCCGGGTGCTTCTGGACGAGGTCCTCGTCCGGTTGGCCGATGGCACCCTCGAGAGTGGTGAGACGCCGCCGATCCTGCCCTATTGCCCGTTCCCGGACCGGGCTCTGCTTGCCGACCTGCGCCGCCGCGGCCGCAAGCTCACGGATGTTCGTGATCTCAAGGACGCACTGGCGCTCAGCGCCACGGCCTGACGCGTCCATCCGCCGGGGGCATGTCCGCGCCGGAGCGCGGCCTGCTCCGGACCGTCCCCTCTCCCTCGAAAGGGAGAGGGCGTTCGAGCCGCGCTTAGCGGGAGAACTTCTTGTACTTGATCTTCTTCGGCATCAGCGAGTCGGCGCCGAGACGGCGCTTCTTGTCCTCCTCGTAATCCGAGAAGTTGCCCTCGAACCACTCCACGTGGCTCTCGCCCTCGAAGGCGAGGATGTGGGTGGCGATGCGGTTCAGGAACCAGCGATCGTGGCTGATGATCACCGCGCAGCCCGCGTAATCCTCCAGCGCCTCTTCGAGCGCGCGCAGGGTTTCCATGTCGAGGTCGTTGGTGGGTTCGTCCAGGAGCAGCACGTTGGCGCCGCCCTTGAGGGTCCGGGCGAGGTGCACGCGGTTGCGCTCACCGCCCGAGAGCGTGCCGACCTTCTTCTGCTGGTCGGAGCCCTTGAAGGCGAAGGCCGCGCAATAGGCGCGTGAATTGATCTCGCGCTTGTTGAAATAGATGATGTCGTTGCCCCCGGACACCTCCTGCCAGACCGTGGAATTCGGGTCGAGGGCATCACGCGACTGGTCGACGTAGCCGAGATGCACGGTCTCGCCGATCGAGATGGTGCCGCCGTCGGGCTTCTCGGAGCCGGTGATCATCTTGAACAGGGTCGTCTTGCCGGCGCCGTTGGGGCCGATGACGCCGACGATGCCGCCCGGCGGCAGCTTGAACGACAGATCCTCGATCAGCAGGCGGTCGCCGAACGCCTTGTTGAGGTGATCGAACTCGATGACGTTGTTGCCCAGCCGCTCGTCGATCGGAATGACGATCTGCGCCGAGGCGTCGATCTTGTCGTTCTGCTTGGCCACGAGCTCGTCGTAGCGGGTGATGCGTGCCTTGGACTTCGACTGCCGTGCCTTGGGCGAGGCCGAGATCCACTCCTGCTCGCGGTTGATCGCGCGCTGGCGGGCCATGTCCTCGCGGCCTTCCTGGGCGAGACGCTTCTGCTTCTGCACCAGCCAGGCCGAGTAGTTGCCCTCGTAGGGGTAGCCCCGGGTCCGATCGAGTTCGAGGATCCAGCCGGTGACGTTGTCGAGGAAGTAGCGATCATGGGTCACGATCAGGATCGCGCCGGGATACTGCTTGAGGTGGCCTTCCAGCCAGTTCACCGTCTCGGCGTCGAGGTGGTTGGTGGGCTCGTCGAGGAGCAGCAATTCAGGCTCCCACAGGAGGAGCTTGCAGAGGGCGACGCGACGGCGCTCACCGCCCGAAAGAGTCGCGACGGGCATCTCGTCGGTTGGGCAACCGAGAGCCAACATGGCCTGATCGACCTTGGAATCGAGCTCCCAGAGGTTGGCCGCCTCGATCTTGTCCTGAAGGGCGGTCATCTCGTCCGCCGTCTCCTCCGAGTAGTTCATCGCGAGTTCGTTGTAGCGGTCGAGGAGCGCCTGCTTCTCGGCGACACCCTCCATCACGTTCTCGCGCACCGACTTGTTCGGGTCGAGTTGCGGTTCCTGCGGCAGGTAGCCCACGCGCGCGCCCTGCGCGACAAAGCCTTCGCCGGTCCATTCCGTGTCGATGCCGGCCATGATCTTGAGCAGCGTCGACTTGCCCGAGCCGTTGATGCCGAGCACACCGATCTTGGCGTCCGGGTAGAACGACAGGTTGACGTTGTCTAAGATCTTCTTGCCGCCGGTATAGGTCTTGGTCAGACCCTTCATGTGGTAGATGAATTCGCGCGCCATCTCGGTGTCCCTCGTCGTGTCGGCGGCCCGGCGCGCCCTCGCGCCTCGACCGTCGGAAATCGTGTCTGCGTGGTTCCGCGGGCGGCGTTCCGTCCAGCCGGCCGGTCTGCCGCGCGATAAAGGCTGATCCTCGGGCGCTCGCCGTCGTCGAACCGCTTCGCGTAAAGGTGTTGCGCCGGAGTATCAAGGCGGCGCCGGACCGGCAAGAACACGGGATCAATAAGGGCGTCCGATCGAAGATCGGGGGACGCCTGCCGTGCAGCCGCGCCCCGTCTCAGGCGAACGGGTTTTTCACCGCGACGCTCGGCCGTGTCGCGTCCGCGACTCGCTCGGGCAAAGCCTGTCCTTCCAGGGCCGTTATGATGGCGGATAGGGTCGCGGCCAGCGCCTTCGCGCGGGTCAGACCCGCCGCGTCGCGGGCGAGGTCGACGGAGCCATGGATCGCGATGCGGTCCGTACCGTTCTCGATCGAGAGGCCGCCGACGGTCTGGACGGCGACATCGTCGGCAAAGGGTTCGAAACGCGTCCCCGGCTCAGGCTCTCCTGTCGGCGGCATGTCGCGGGTCGCCATCGGATCATCCTTCAGAAAAGCGCGCGCATGAGATCGCGCCAGACACGCCTGAGAAAGCGATGCAGTTCAGCCTTGGCCCAGGTCTCGAACGAATCGTCCGCCCGGGGCTTGCGGCGGGGATGCTCGTCGCCGTCCGCCTCCCCCCGGGAATAGGCGCGCGGCTCCGGCAGATCCATGGCCCGTGCCTTCGCAGCCGGCGACAGCGCCGGAAACACGTCGAGCCCGGCGATCCGACGCAGCGCATCGAGGGACACGGCCTGCCAGCCCGCATCGTCCCGGTTCGGCACCAGATAGGCGCCGGCCTCTCCGGTGGCCGGGTCGTAGAGCGCCTTGAACAGCTGCGTCGGCACCAGCACCCGCCCGTTGATCGCCTGCACCGCGTCGCCGGCATAGATCGGCCCCGTGACCACGAAGAGGATTTTGCGCCGTGTGGCGAGGCGGCGCACGCTTTCCTCGATGGCCGACCAGAGACCGCGATTGAGTTCACGATCCTGCGGGACGATGTTGGCCAGGGTGAAGGATTGCGCCTGCGCGCTGCCCGTCGGCATGTCGCCCGCCGGGGCCATGTGTCCCCGGTCGAAGCCGCTCCGCACGTAGTCGTCGAGCCGCGCCCGGTCGTCGGTCGGCAGCGCGTTCTCGTCGTGGAAGGCATCGACCCGGTCGATCCGCCGCGCCGCCGCGACGCTGTCCGAGGTCAGGCGCTCCGCCGCATAGAGAGGGGTGTGCGAGACGCCCGAATGCAGCACCGCAAACGCCTCGTAGCAGAGCGGCACCAGGCGCAAAGCAAGCTTCGGGTTGGTGATTTCGGGCCGGCGCGCATCGGCGAAAAGTTCGTCGCAGTCGCTGGCCCGAGCCGCGCAGCACGACGCCATCACCGAGAGTGCCAGCAGAGACGCACGCACGACTCGCGGAAGGAAGCGAGCGCTCAGAAGCACACGCGGACCTTGCGCGTCCCCTCGGGCGTGGCCCGCCAGCGATAGCCGCAGGGGCGCCCGAGGGTGCCCTCGAACGGATGGACCGCACGGTCGGCGGGGCCTGGCCCCGCCTGGTCCCGACAAGGTCCGGCCGCCCCGCACGCGATCGTGACAGCATGAGCCCGGCCGCGTCGGGATTCGAGACGCCGATCCGCAGCGGGGTCCGCGGCGAGGACGGATCCGCCTTGGATCAGGAGCGCGAAGGTGAACACGGTGACGTGCCGAAACGCGAGCATGACCTGCCTCGAGACGCGAAGGGTACGCGGGAAAAGCGGCCCGCACCGTTGATCGAAACGACCGAGGCGCTTAACTGCCGGATCTCGGATGACCGCGCCAGCATCTTTCCGGACCGGCACTTCGTTCGAACATCTCGGTTTCGGGCAGGTTTTCGGAACGGTATTGCAGGTGCGGTGGGAGCCGCCACGAGCTGGCGTATTTCCGCAACGTGGCAAAGCCGCGTCATGGCGTTATAAGTGTGATCGAAGGGCCCCGGTTTCGTCTTGGGGCATGCTTCGTTCGAAGGTCGGTCCGGGTGCGGCGCGGGCGGGTCGAAATCGAACGGATGCCCAGCAAACGAACGGGTGTGAATCAGTGTCACGGCAAGAAATTCCGCACAACGCGACCTCCCAAACCGCGACCTTCAAGGACGCATCCACGCCAACTTCATCCGCCGAGACGGCGATTTTGGACGGTCTGTCCGAGCCTTCGGCGTTGCGTCTTCTGCCGGAGAGCCAGTTGCAGGCGGTGGCTGATGCGGTGCGCGCCGAGATGATCGACGCGGTCTCGGTGACGGGGGGGCATCTCGGCTCGGGGCTCGGCGTGGTCGAGCTCACGGTGGCCCTGCACCACGTCTTCGACACCCCCGACGACCGCATCG
>NZ_JAQGKL010000136.1 GCF_028290105.1 Methylobacterium sp. | reverse complement strand
AGTTCGAGGTAGAGCTGGTGGTCGGCGATGGCGCGGTCGAGTTCGTCGCGGCGGCGGCGCAGGTCGCGCAGGGCCGCCTCGGCCTCGGCTTCGGACAGGAACATGGGGACCTCGCGGAATATTCCAGACAACGTCTTCGGTACCGGATATTCCATGTTTTATTCCCTGCGTTCATCCCAGGCGCAAGGTATATTCCGACCATTCTTCCACGCCGCAGAAGGAATATGCCGTCAGCCGGCCGTCGCCACGGCCCTGCGCGGGGGCTTGGCGCCGCGCGGCGGGATCAGAAGGGCGCTCGGATCCGCGGGCTGGAGCAGCATGCCGTTGTCGTCCAGCCGGATGGGCAGCTTCGGGAACACCTCCTGCAGGTGGGCGAGGTCCGCCTTGAAGGCCTGCCGGAAGCTGCGGATGCTGGCGTTGTCAGCGCCGAACTGCCGGTGCAGGTTGTCCCAGGTCAGGCGCAGGGGCCGCTGCAGGGCGCGCAGGCGGTAGCCGACCCAGAACAGCAGATCGAGCTTCCGGGCCGAGCCCGAGAAGGCGCGCGCCGCCCGGATGTCCACCGGCAGGGCGTGCTGGATCAGGTTGTCGTAGAAATCCTGGTGGAACTGCACGCTCTTCTGCCAGACGACCCCGTCGGCCCCCTGCGGCAGCCAGAGGTCGAGCTGGCGGAACGGCGGCACGTTGAGGGTGCTGGCGCTGCCCGCCCCGTCCCAGAGGCCGATCTGCAGGGTGCAGGCGGCGAGCCTGGACAGCTGTTCCTTGAACTGCCGGATGGTGCCGCGCTCGCCCCCGGTGACCGCGAACCCCATCTCTTTCATGAAGCCCGACAGGCTGTCGGCCACCGCGATGGTGGGGCTGCGCTGGCGCACGGCCTCGGTGCAGAGGTGCAGGAGCACGAGGCGGGCCTTGGGGCCGTAGGGCAGGCCCTGGAACTCCATCTCGCCGGTGGCGGGGTTCTTCAGGCGCCCCGCCAGGAGACTGAGCGAGTTACGCCCATACTCGCGAAAAAACTCGCGGGCGTCGCCCGGGTCGCGATAGGGCAGGCCGCAGAGCGCCAGCACCGAATGGATGTGCTGCAGGTTCTCCGGGCCGGTGGGCTCGTTCTCGATGACCTCGCGCACGGCGTCGCGCCGGCGCTGGTCGCGACCCATGGCCTGGCGCCGGCCGGCGACCGCGCCACGCGCCTCGGCCTCGGCGTCCCGGGCCCGCTGCCGGTGCAGGATGGTGTTGGCGATGGTGGCGAACAGGAAGCTGCCGCGCGCCGCCTCGACCTCGGCCAGGAGATCGGCATCGCGGATGCCCGCCACTGTGTCCTCGATCCCCATGATCCCGGTGCCGACCCTCGTGGCGCGCGAACAAGCGGCGCGGTCCGGCAAATGCCCGGACTCCCGCCGCGCGGCGACCATGCCCGATTCCACATCTCCGAGTCTCGCGGGCCGCCGCGGAACGGGGTGGTCATCCCGGCTATCCACCGGTCGGGCTTGGAGAAACGGACGCCGTCGGCCTTCGGGGTTCCCGCGACGGCGCCCCCACGCAGAGTTCGATACGGGGGCGGATTCGGGCTTGTCCCCGGAGTTCACCGGCCAGGGCGCTTATCCACGCCGAACCCGATACGGTCCTGCGCAGAATCGCATGCGCGAAAGCCCGTTCGCCACGCAGACTTCCATACGCATGAACGCAGAGTTCGATACGGATCCGCGCAGAGTTCGATACGCAAACACCCTTCAAGTCCATGGCAGGATTGCGCTTTCGGCGCTCCCTTATAACTCTCAGAAATGACTCTCTGAGAATCCCTTACCGATACCTTTCCTAAGGGTCCGGATCACCGTTCGGAAGAACGAACACCTCCTGGACAAGGCCTTTTTCGAGGGAATATGAAGGACGAGGCACCGCTTCTCCCGCATTCGTCCCCAGCCTCACGACTTGGGAGCCGATCGGCTAAGGGACATCCGACGGATGCGAGACGCGGGAGACGACGTGGTGGACATCGAGGAACTGCTGGCCCTGATGGCGACGCTTCGGAACCCGGAGGTCGGCTGCTCCTGGGACGTGGCGCAGGATTTCGCCGGCATCGCACCCTACACGGTGCAGGAGGCCTACGAGGTGGCCGACGCCATCGCGCGGGGCGACATGGCGGATCTGCGCGACGAACTCGGCGACCTCCTGCTCCAGGTGGTCTTCCACGCGCGCCTCGCCGAGGAAGCCGGGCATTTCGCCTTTCCGGACGTGGTCGCCGCGGTGGTGGGAAAGATGGTCCGGCGCCACCCGCACGTGTTCGAGGCCGACGGCACCCTGCTTCCCGCGGGCTCGCCCCGGCGCGACCCGGAGGCCGTGGCGCGGCAATGGGAGGCGATCAAGGCGCAGGAGCGCCGGTCCAAGCCCACGGGGGAGGCCAGCGCCCTCGCGGGCATTCCGCTGGCCCTCCCCGCCCTGACGCGGGCGGAAAAGCTCTCGGCCCGCGCGGCGACCTACGGTTTCGACTGGCCCGATCCCGAGCAGGTGGTCCTGAAGGTGCGCGAGGAGATCGACGAGGTCGCCGACGCGATGGCGAACGGGACACCCGAGGCGGTGGCGGAAGAGGTCGGCGACCTGCTGTTCTCGGTGGCCAACCTCGCCCGGCATCTCGGAATCGATCCGGAATATTCCTTGGCGAAAGGGAATATGAAGTTCGAACGCCGCTTCGACGCCATGGCGGCGACGCTCGCGGCCGACGGTCGAAACCTCTCCGACAGCGACCTCGACGCGATGGAGGCGGCCTGGCGGGCGGTCAAGGTCGCCGAGAGGGGCTGACCCGCCCGGCGCCGAAGGGCCAGTCGACGATCCCGGCGGCGTAGAGCGCCCACCAGACGAAGACCGGCTGAAAGGCCAGGCGCGGCCCGTGATACCACCAGGTGTCGGGCAGGCCCGGCACCACGATGCCCGCCAGCGCGTGCTTGAGGTTGGCCGGAAAGACGCAGATCGCGTAGAGCGCGAGGCCGATCCCGGCCCAGCGCCGGGTGGGGGCGAAGGCGAGGCCGGCGACGCCGGCGAACTCGCACAGGCCCGTGAGGATCACGACCAGGCGGGGCATCGGCACCCAATCGGGCATGATCGGCAGGAACGCGTCGGGGGCGGCGAGGTGGACGACGCCGATGAAGGCGTAGGCGGCCATCAGCACCGCGCGCCACCAGAATCGGGGCGCCTTCATGGGAAGGCGTCGCGCCGCAGGTCTGCGACGAGGGCGCTCAGCACGGGATGCGCGGGACTGGCGAAGGCGTTCGCCCCGATGGCCGTCACGGGGGCGAGGCCGCGCAGGGAATTCGTCACGAACACCGCTTCGGCGGCGAGCAGCGCGGCCAGATCGAAGCTCCGCTCCGCGATCGGAAGGCCCAGTCGCGGCGCGCGCAGCAGAATTTCGGCGCGCAGGATGCCGGGCAGGACGCCGTCGGCGAGGGGCGGGGTGACGAGGATGCCGTCGATCACCGCGAACAGGTTGCCTGTCCCCGCGCAGGCCACCCGGCCCCGCGTGTTCAGGAACAGGGCCTCGTCGAAGCCGGCGGCCCGTGCTTCGCCCGCCGCCAGCACCGCGTCGAGGTAGCCGAGGGTCTTCAGGTTCGCCCCCGGCGAGGTCTCGTTGCGGCGGATCGCGGTGGGGTGCAGGCGCAGGGGCGAGAAGGCGAGGCCGGGTCCGACGGGGGCGGAACTCGCCCAGAGCACGGGCCGGGGCTCGGCGGGGGGCGCGAGGCCGCGCGGGCCGGAGCCCCGCGTGATCGTGGTGCGGATCGCCGCGAGCGGGAGCCCCTCCTCCGCCAGGGCCCGCATGGCCATGGCGATGCGCTCGGGCGGGACCGGAAAACCGAGCCGCGCGGCGGCGGCGGCCAGGCGCGCCACGTGCGCGTCCTCGAACAGGATGCGGCCGTGGCGGGCGAGCGCGGTGTCGAACACCCCGTCGCCGAGGGTCAGGCCCCGGTCGGCGAGGTCGAAGGGCACGGGCCCTTCGCGCAGGGCGCCGTCAAACCACAGCATCGCGGAGTTCCCGCCTCGCGCGCCAATCGCGAGAAAGTCGCAAGAAGTTGGCGAAGAGGGCGTGGCCGTTCTCGGTGAGCACGGATTCCGGGTGGAACTGCACACCCCAGGTCGGGTGCGCCTTGTGCGAGAGCGCCATCACCTCTCCTTCCGTGGAGACCGCGTCGATGGAGAGCCGGTCGGCCATGCCGGGCTCGGGTGCCACGATCAGGGAGTGGTAGCGCCCGACCTGCATCGGGTTGGCGAGCCCTGCGAACAGGCCCGTCCCCTGGTGGCGGATCGGCGTCGCCTGCCCGTGCAGGGGGCGGCCGGCGCGCGCGACCCGGCCCCCGAAGGCCGCGCCGATGGCCTGGTGGCCGAGGCAGACGCCGAGCAGCGGCATTTCTCCGGAGAGTTCGCGGATGGCGGGCAGCGAGATGCCGGCCTCCGCCGGGGTGCAGGGGCCGGGGGAGATCACGATGGCCTCCGGCGAGAGGGCGCGGATGCCCGCGACATCGAGGGCGTCGTTGCGCGCCACCCGCACGGTCTCGCCGAGCTCCTCGAAGTAGCGGACCACGTTGAAGACGAAGCTGTCGTAATTGTCGATGACGAGGATCACGGCGCCCTCCCCGGCTCTGCTTCCGGCTCGAAGGCCTGGAACACCCGGGCGGCCTTGGTCAGGGTCTCCTCGTATTCCGGGCCCGGCTCCGAGAGCAGGGTGATGCCCCCGCCCGCCTGGAGCACGGCCGTCCGGTCGTCCATGAACACGGTGCGGATGGCGATCGAGGTGTCGAGGTCGCCGGTAAAGCCGATGGCCCCGATGGCGCCGCAATAGAGTTCGCGGGCATCCCCCTCGATCTCGGTGATGATGTCCATGGCGCGCAGCTTCGGCGCGCCGGTGATCGAGCCGCCCGGGAAGGTGGCGGCGATGAGGTCGAGGGCGTCGAGGTCGGGTCTCAGGGTTCCGGTGACCACCGAGACGAGGTGGTGGACGGAGGCGTAGGATTCGAGCCCGCACAGGACCGGCACCCGCACGCTGTGGGCCTCGCAGATGCGCGAGAGGTCGTTGCGCAGGAGGTCGACGATCATGATGTTCTCGGCCCGCTCCTTGGCATTGGCCTGGAGGGCCGCCCCGAGGCGCGCGTCCTTGACCGGATCGTCGACGCGGCGCACCGTGCCCTTGATCGGCCGGGTCTCGACCTGGCGGCCGCTGAGCTTGAGGAAGCGCTCGGGGCTGCTCGATGCGACGCGTAAGGGCCCGAAGTCGAGATAGGCGCCGAAGGTCGCCGGGTTGGTGGCGCGCAGGCGCCGGTAGAGAGCAAAGGGATCGAAGCCGGGGCTCAGGTCCGCCTCGAAGCGCTGGGCGATGTTGGCCTGGTAGATGTCGCCGGCGCGGATGTAGTCGCGCACCCGCTCCACCGCCGCCTCGTAGGCGGGCCGCGTGAAGTTCGAGCGCCACGTGAGAGGTCCTTGTGCCGCCGGCTCGGGGCTCGGGCGCGCACCCGCGAGCAGGTCCGTGAACTGCGCCAGCCGCGCCCGGGCGCGGGCCTCGCGGGCGGCGGGGGCCGTCTCGGGAAAGCCCGTGGCCAGGAGCCGGCAGCGCCCGCTGGCGTGGTCGATGCTCAGCACGGTGTCGTAGAGGTTGAAGGCGATGTCGTCGCAGAGGTCTGCGCGCCGGGCCGGTGGCGCCACCCGCTCCAGGCAGGCGCCGAGATCGTAGGCGACGTAGCCGATGGCGCCCCCGGAAAAATCCGGGAGATCGGGGTCGCGGGCGGTGCGGTAGGGGGCGAGGCAGGCGCGCAGGGCCTCCAGGCCGGAGCCGGGAACGGGGCGCCCGTCGAGGGAGGCGACGCCATCGCGAAACCGGAAGCGCCCGAACGGGTCCGCCGCCAGGGTCGAGGTCCGGCCGAGGGTGTCGTGGTGCATCGCGCTGTCGAGGAAGGCGAGCCCCGGCAGGGCGGCCAGGGCCTCGGCCGCCGCGACGGAATCGACGAACGGGATGTCAGCAATCCACATGGGGACTCGGGATCAGCTTCGGGGACGCGGCGGACGGTCGAGGGTTGGGTCGAGCCTGCACAGGTGGCATGCGCGACGGCGTGGCAAAAGCGCGATCCGCGCATGGCTCGGACCCGCGCCGCTCGCTTGGGCGAGCGAATCCCGTTATAGGGCTGTCAACCTCTTTGTCCCGCCCTCCCCCGAATCCAGGGCCGTTCCGGTTTCCGGTCGGCCCGACGAGCCCCCATGACCGCATCTTCCCTGCCGCCCGCCTCGCCCCCCGTCCTGCCGCCGGCCGGCGCGAAGGCGGCGCCCAAGATCTCCTTCGTGTCGCTGGGCTGCCCCAAGGCGTTGGTGGATTCCGAGCGCATCCTCACGCACCTGCGCGCGGAGGGCTACGAGCTCGCCCGGCGGCATGACGGCGCGGACGTCGTCATCGTCAACACCTGCGGCTTCCTGGATTCGGCGAAAGCCGAGTCCCTCTCGGCCATCGGCGAGGCCATGGCGGAGAACGGCCGCGTCATCGTGACCGGCTGCATGGGCGCCCAGCCCGACGAGATCCGCGAGAAGTACCCGAACCTGCTCGCGGTCACCGGGCCGCAGGCCTACGAATCGGTGGTGGCGGCGGTGCACGAGGCGGTGCCCCCGGCGCACGACCCGTTCTTCGATCTCGTGCCGCCGCAGGGGGTGAAGCTCACCCCGCGCCACTACGCCTACCTGAAGATCTCGGAGGGCTGCAACAACCGCTGCACCTTCTGCATCATCCCGAGCTTGCGTGGCGACCTCGTCAGCCGGCCGGCGGGCGACGTGCTGCGCGAGGCCGAGAAGCTGGTCAAAGCCGGCGTCAAGGAACTGCTGGTGGTCTCGCAGGACACATCCGCCTACGGCGTCGACATCCGCTACGCCACGAGCCCCTGGCGCGACCGGGAGGTCCGGGCGAAATTCTACGATCTTTCCGCCGAACTCGGGCAACTCGGGGCCTGGGTGCGGATGCACTACGTCTACCCCTACCCGCACGTGGACGAGGTCATCCCGCTGATGGCCGAGGGCAAGATCCTGCCCTACCTCGACATGCCGCTCCAGCATGCCAGCCCCTCCGTGCTGCGCCGCATGCGCCGGCCCGGCAACCAGGAGCGCCAGCTCGAGCGCATCCGGCGCTGGCGGGAGATCTGCCCGGATCTGGCCATCCGCTCGACCTTCATTGTCGGCTTTCCCGGCGAGACCGAGGCCGAGTTCGAGGAGTTGCTCGCCTGGATCCGCGAAGCCAAGCTGGAGCGCGTCGGCTGCTTCGAGTTCGAGCCGGTGGGTGGTGCCGTCGCCAACACCCTCGGGGATCTCGTCCCGCCGGAGGTCAAGGCCGAGCGCAAGCGCCGCTTCATGGAGGCGCAGCAGGGCGTCTCCGCCCGCCTGCAGAAGGCCCGCATCGGCAAGCGCCTGCCGGTGATCATCGACGCGGTCGAGGGCGGCATCGCCAAGGGCCGCTCGAAATACGATGCCCCCGAGATCGACGGCAACGTCCACGTCACGTCACGCCGGCCGTTGCGGGTGGGCGACATCGTCACGGTGAAGATCGAGCGCGCGGATGCGTACGATCTGTATGGGAGCGCGGTATAGGGGCGATCGCCCCGCTGGTGATCCGCTCCACCCCCGCCGCCGCCATCTCGGCCCAGGCCCGCGCCACCGATCCGTCGAGGTCGATGCCGCGCACGGCGTCCTCCACCACCAAAGCTTCGAACCCCGCCGCCCGCGCGTCCAGCGCGCTCCAGGCGACGCAGTAATCGGTGGCGAGCCCGCACAGCACCACGCGGGTGAAGCCGCGCTCGCGCAGGTAGCCGGCCAGCCCCGTGGGGGTGCGCCGGTCGGCCTCGAGAAACGCCGAGTAGCTGTCGAGGGCAGGGTTGTGACCCTTGCGGATCACGAGTTCGGCGCGGGGTGCGTCGAGGCCGGGGGCGAACGCGGCGCCGTCGCTCCCTTGCACGCAATGCTCCGGCCACAGCACCTGGGGGCCGTAGGCCAGGGGCACGGTGTCGAAGGGTTCCCGGCCGGGATGGCTCGCGGCGAACGAGACATGGCCCGGCGGGTGCCAGTCCTGGGTCAGGACCGCGTGCGGAAAGGCCTTCAGCAGGCGGTTGACCGGCGCGATCACCGCCTCGCCATCGGGGACGGCGAGC
>NZ_JAQGKL010000010.1 GCF_028290105.1 Methylobacterium sp. | reverse complement strand
TTCGGCACCGTGCGCGGCCGCCTCGGCTACGCCTTCGACCGCACCCTCGTGTACGGCACCGGCGGCTTCGCCTACGGCGGCGGCGGCGGCTCCGATTTTGGCCTGCCCAACAGCAGCCGCAACGACTTCCGCACCGGCTGGACCGCCGGCGGCGGCATCGAGTACGCGCTCCCCACCGACTCGTTCCTGAACTTCTTCAAGTCCTCGGCCGTGACCTTCAAGATCGAAGGCCTGTACGTGAACCTCGACCGCGACAACGCCAACAACGGCGTGTTCGCCTACTCGAACTCCACCGGCCAGACCTACCGCGTCAACACCAACTACGCGACCGCCACCGCCGGCTACAACAACCGTCGCTCCGACGAGTTCGTCGTCGTCCGCGCCGGCGTGAACTACAAGTTCGGCTCCTACTAGGCCGAACACCAGTCCTCTCGCGCGGCCGACCCGGTCGCGCGAGAAGGCGTGACGTCAAAAAGAAGCCCGGCCGCCTCGCGGCCGGGCTTCTTTCGTCGATCCCTCGAAGAAGCCACGCCTCCGGATGCGCCTCATCTCCCGCCGAGCCCGCGCGGTGCCCGCCCCGGCCCCGCGCGGGCTCGGGCGTGTCAGATGTCGAGTTCCGCTCCGTCCGCGAAGGCGGCGCGCTCGGAGATGAAGGTGAAGCGGGCTTCCGGCTTGTTGCCCATCAGCCGCTCGACCGCGTCGCCCGTGGAGGCGCGGGCCTCCTCCAGGACCTCGACCCGCAGGAGCGTGCGCTTCTTGGGGTCCATCGTGGTCTCCTTGAGCTGCGCCGGCATCATCTCGCCGAGGCCCTTGAACCGGCCGATCTCGACCTTGGCGCCCTTGAACACGGTCTTGATCACGCGCTCCTTGTCGGCGTCGTCGCGGGCATAGGCCGTCTTGGCGCCGTGGGTCAGGCGGTAGAGCGGAGGAATCGCGAGGTAGAGGTGGCCCCGGTCGATGAGCTTGGGCATCTGCCGGTAGAAGAAGGTGATGAGCAGCGAGGCGATGTGGGCGCCATCGACGTCGGCGTCGGTCATGATGATGACCTTCTCGTAGCGAAGCTCCTCCAGCCGGAAGCTGTTTCCGGTGCCGCAGCCCAGCGCCTGGGTCAGGTCGGAGATGAGCTGGTTGGCGCCGAGCTTGTCCCGGCTCGCCGAGGCCACGTTGAGGATCTTGCCGCGCAACGGCAGGATCGCCTGACTGGCGCGGTCGCGGGCCTGCTTGGCCGAGCCACCGGCCGAATCGCCCTCGACGATGAAGATCTCGGAACCGGCCATGCCGGCCTTGGAGCAATCGGCGAGCTTGCCCGGCAGGCGCAGTTTGCGGGTGGCGGATTTGCGCGCGACCTCCTTTTCCTGGCGTCGGCGCAGACGCTCCTCGGCCCGGTCGATGACCCAGTCGAGGAGCTTGTTGGCCTGGGCCGGGGAGGCGGCGAGCCAATGGTCGAAGGCATCGCGGATCGCGGTCTCGACGATGCGCGAGGCCTCCACCGTGGCGAGCTTGTCCTTGGTCTGACCCTGGAATTCGGGCTCGCGGATGAACACCGAGAGCATCGAGGCGCAGGTCGCCATGACGTCGTCGGTGGTGACCGCTGTCATGCGCTTGGCCTGGTTCACGCGCTCGGCGTGTTCGCGCAGGGCCCGCAGGAGGGCGACGCGCAGGCCGCTCTCGTGGGTGCCACCCTCGGCGGTCGGGATCGTGTTGCAGTAGGACGCCGAGACGCCGTCGTCCGTGACCATCCAGGCGACCGCCCATTCGAGCGAGCCATGCCCTCCCTGTTTGGTGATCTTTCCCGAAAAAATGCTGTCGGTGACGAGTTCCTTGCCCTCGAGATCCCGGGCGAGATAGTCGCGCAGGCCCCCGGGGAAGCGGTGCACGGTCTCGGCCGGCACATCGTCCATGCCTTCGATGAGGGCGGGCGCGCAGCGCCAGCGGATCTCGACGCCGCCAAACAGGTAGGCCTTGGAACGCGCCATCTTGAAGAGGCGGCGCGGGTCGAACTTCAGGGCGCCGAAGATCTGGGGATCGGGATGGAAGCGCACCCGCGTGCCGCGCCGGTTCTGCACCCGGCCCACCGTCTGAAGCGGCCCCTGCACGTGTCCGCGCGAAAAGGTCTGGCGATAGAGGGTCTGGCTGCGGGCGACCTCGACTTCGAGTTCGTCCGAGAGGGCGTTGACCACGGAGATGCCGACGCCGTGCAGGCCTCCAGAGGTCTCGTAGATCTTCGAATCGAACTTCCCGCCCGCGTGCAGGATGGTCATGATGACCTCCAGCGCCGACTTGTTCGGATATTTCGGGTGGGGGTCCACGGGGATGCCGCGGCCGTTGTCGGTGACGACGAGGTGGCCGCTCTCTTCCAGTTCCACCTCGATGAAGCTGGCATGTCCCGCCACCGCCTCGTCCATGGAATTGTCGATCACCTCGGCGAAGAGGTGGTGCAGCGCCCGCTCGTCGGTGCCGCCGATATACATGCCGGGGCGGCGGCGCACCGGCTCCAGCCCCTCCAGCACCTCGATGTCGGAGGCGTCATAGCCGGCCTCCGCCGAAGGGACGGCGCTGAGCGGAGCGACGGCGGCGTCGAGCTTGCGCCGCTCGGCGGGCTTCGGCAGGGGCGCCTTGCCGCCTGCGAAAAGGTCACGCGCGGGGTCGCTCACCGGAGCGCTCCGAGCGGGAAGTGGTGCGGTCGCGGGCTTCGCGGACCGGATCGCAGAGGGAGACCGTGCAGCATTCGCCTTCATCCTCTGATCATACCGGAACAAACCGGAAACAGAAAGAGGTTCTCGCACTGCGGGGTAGGGGGTGACGCCACCCGCCGCACAGCGCGTACCACCCCATGACATGGTATGGGGCTGGTTAAGAAGGCCTGACGGTGTCGCGAAGGTTCTGACGGGGCGGAAAGCGGGGCGGAACGCGCCTCAGGTGCCCACGCGCCCGCCACCCCGCCGGGTGATCGTCACGATCGCCGGGCGCGGCGGCATCGCGTCGTCGAAGTCGGGCCAGCGGGTGGTGGGGGCCTCGAAGGTGGCGGGGGCCGCCTTCGGGTCCTCCTCGTCGGCCTCGCCGGGGTGCTGGACGGCGACGAAGAACGTGGTGTCGTCGGGGGTGAAATAGGGCCCGCACATCTCGGCGCCCGATGGCACGCGGAAGAAGTGCTTGCCCGTACCGCGTCCCGCGCCCTCCGTCTCCATGGCCCAGATGCCGTCGTTGCGTCCGGTGCGCGAGGGCGCATTGCCGTCGGTGGCGACCCAGAGGCGGCCGAGCCCGTCGACGGAGCAATTGTCCGGCATGCCGAACCAGCCGTTCCGGGTGGTGGCCGACGAGAAGGTGGCACCCACCGCCGCGATGCTCGGATCGCCACAGCGGACCAGGATCTCCCAGGCAAAGCCCCGGGCGGCGTGGTCGCCCTCGTCGGGGGTGAGTTCGACGATGTGGCCGAAGCGGTTGTCGGCGCGCGGGTTGGCGGCGTCGACCTGGTCGGCCTTGCGCTTCCCGTTGTTGGTGAGCATCACGTAGACCTTGCCGGTCTTCGGGTTCGCCTCGACATCCTCGGGCCGGTCCATCTTGGTGGCCCCGAGCCGGTCGGCGGCGAGCCGGGCGCCGAGGACCACGTCGGCTTGGGACGCAAATCCGTTCTCGGGCGTCAGCGGCCCTTCGCCGAAGACCAGGGGCAGCCAGGTGCCGCGCCCGTCCGCATCGAAGCGGGCCACGTGCAGCGTGCCGGAATCGAGGAGGTCGCGGTCGCCGCTATCGGCGCGTCCGCTGGTCACGAACTTGTAGACGTAGTCGAAGCGCTCGTCGTCGCCCTGGTAGATCACGTATTGGCCGCCGCGGGCGACGATGCCAGCGGCGCCCTCGTGCTTGAAGCGGCCGAGGGCGGTGCGCTTCTTCGGGACGCTCGTCGGGTCGAACGGATCGATCTCCACCACCCAGCCGAAGCGGTTGGGCTCGCGGGGCTCGTGCCCGACATCGAAGCGCTGGTGGAAGCGGCCCCACGCATAGGCGTTGCCCGGCAGGTTGAAGCGCTTGTGGTTCACGGCCTCGGGTGAGTCCTTCGGCAGGACGCCGGAGAAGTAGTAGTTGATGTTTTCCTCGCAGGTCAGCCAAGTCCCCCAGGGGGTCGTGCCGCCGGCGCAGTTGCCGACCATGCCGAGCGACGACCGTCCCGTGGGGTCTGCGGCGGTTTTCACGCGGTCGGTGCCGGCGGCCGGGCCCGTCAGCACCATCGGCGTCTGGGCCGTGATGCGACGGGCGTATTTCGAATCGGGCACCACCGCCCACGTGCCGTCCGTGCGGCGGATCTCGATCACCGAGCCGCCATGGGCCGCCATCTCGATCTCCACGAGGTCGCGGGTCATGCCCGCGAAGGCGGCCGACGGGATGTCCTGGCGGCCGAGGCCGGGGAACATCAGCTCCTCGTTGGTGTATTCGTGGTTGACCACGAGCAGGCCGTGCGCCGCCGGATCGGCCGCGCCCGGCATCGGGAAGTAGCCCACGAAATCGTTGTTGTAGCCGAATTGCCGGCTTTGCGCGGCGGCCGACTGGTTATGCGGGTCGAAGGCCGGCGCACCGGGCAGCACGGGGTCACCCCAGCGGATCAGGATCTCGGCATCGTGCCCCGGTGCGACGTGATGATGCCCGTCCGATCCGGCCTCGAGCTCCGCGAACGGAAACGGGGTGGCGCCCGCTTGGCCGAGGGTGCCTTGCCCGGGCGCGGCCTGCGCCCCAACGGCGGCCAGGGCGCGCGGGGTCACCACCGCCGCAATGGCGCCGACCCCGAGCAGCCCGCGCAGCAGGTCACGCCGGTCGAAACGGGCCGCCACCACGTCGCCGAAGGTCGGGTTGGCGCTGGCATTCGAGCCGACATCCTCACTGGCCTCCGCCGCCTGCGAGCGGGTTCGCGTCGGTTCGGTCATGAATCTCGGGTCCGGTGGCATGGCGGTGACAACCTGTCCCCGTATCGCGCCCGCATGGCACCGGTGTGACAGACGCGCCTTCAGAACCGATACGCGGTGCGGCAGGCGCCCCAATGACGCCCCTGGACGCGGATCGGCGCATCGACCTCGCGCACCATGATGATCCGGTCGCCGACCTCGCGGCGATAGACCTGGACCGTGGCCGGGCGCGTGGAACGCGCGGCGGTGATACCGGTGCGGTCGTCGAAGATGCGCCGGTTGCGGCTGTTGGCGTTGTTCCAGACCGGGTCGGCGGGCCGCTGCGGCTGCGACACCGCCAGGTTGTGGACCGGCACGTAGCCGTTCCGGTCCGCCACGATGCAGAACATCATCGTGGAATCCTCCGCGAGCGGCGCCTCGAGAACCGTGCGCAGCAGGGCCTCCAGGGCCTCGACCGAGCGGGTCGTGAACTGGCGGGGATCGGTGCCGGAAATTGCTACGTAATCCGTGTCGAACAGTTGCGCGGCCGAGAGCCGCCCGGCGGCGAGCCCGGCTTCCAGCAGGGCGCCGATCGTGGCGGCGAGCCCCTGTGCCCGGGCGACGAGGGGGGCGTAGTCCGCCTGGATCTCACCGAGCTTCAGGGCGAGCTTCGCGCCGGCCTCCGGCCTGAGCCCCTCGAAGGCGCAGTGCAGGCCCATCGAACTCGCCGCCGCGACGCGGGCCCGCACGGAGCCGATCGCCGCGATGTCGAGATCGAGGAGGTCGCCCGCCGGGATCTCGGGGCCGGTCTCGGGTCGCGCCAGCAGGAGGCCGCCCTCGCTGATGTCGATGGTGCGGGTGCGTGCGCCGCCCCCGAGCGTCACGGCGAGGTCGGCCGGGTAACGGTCGGCCCGGCGCCGGTCGCCGATCTCGTTCTGGCGGATCACCGCGACGAAGCGACGCCCGAGGCCGGCCGCCTCGTCGGCGGCCTGCGCGGCCGCGCTCTCCATGGCCTCAGCCCGCCGGTCGAGGGCGACCGTGGCGGCGCTGGTCTCGCCAGCGCCGGTGCTCACGTCGGCCACCAGCGACGCCGCCCGCGTCGCCTCCGAGACGACATGCGTGACGATGCCGACCTGCTGGTCGACGATGCCCCGCACGGTGCCGAAGGCGGGCCGCGCCGCCTCGATGGCCTCCGCCGCCGCACCGATGGCCGCGCTGGAAGCGGTGGCGCCGTCGCGCAGGCGGCTGATCCGGGCGCGCACGTCATCGGCCGCCCGCGCGGTCTCGATGGCGAGCGCCTTCACCTCGGCCGCCACCACCACGAAGCCGCGCCCGGCTTCACCGGCCCGCGCCGCCTCGATGGTGGCGTTCAGCGCCAGCAGGTTGGTCTGCCGGGCCACCGCCGAGATGGTGTCGACGATGCTGGCGATCTCGTTGCCCGCCGCCGCCAGGGCGCCGATCAGCGCACGGGCCTCGGCGCCGCGATGGCCGGCCTCATCGAGATGACCCGACGCCTCCTGCATCGCATCGGTGATGCGCGTCGAGACCGTGGAGAGCCCCTCGGTCCGCTCGGTGAACCCGGCGCTTGCGGCACTGGCCGCTTCGGCTGCGTCGGCGAGATGGCTCATCCGGGCGCGGATGGCGGCGAGCCCCGCCTGCATGTCAACGACCTCCGTGCGCGTCGCCGCGATCGAGGCGCCGACATTGCCGATGGCCTTCAGGACATCGCTCTCGATGGCATCCAGCACCTCGCCGTTCACCGCCAGCGGCGGCGGGGCAGGCGGGGCGCCCAGCGGGAGCACGGCAGGCTCGGGCACGAGCGCCACGACGGGCGAACCGGCCGGCTTTCGGGACAGGAATCTCATGCCCGGAATGTTCGATACAACCGCATAAGCAATTGCTAACGACGCGTGGATTTCGGGGCGCCAGGCGATCACAACGCAGGGGATGGCGCGCCAGTCGGGCAGACAACCCTAAGCTATAATATATCCACCTATAGATATCCTTGGATGCATTGCCACGGCCGAAGCCGCGAGAACGCTGCGGCCTCGCGTGAAACCGCAGCGCTCTCGTCGAATACGCCCTCAGCCGTGACGCGCGGCGTTCTACGCCTTCTTGCGCGCCGCAGCGGCCGGCTTGCCGGCAGCGGCCGTGCCGGCCACGCTTGTCGCCGGAGCCTTCTTGGCAGTGGGCTTGCCGGCCGCCTTGGCGGGAGCGGCGTCCCCGTCCGCCACCTCAGCTTTGGCTGCAGCCTTCTTGACAGGCGCTTTCTTGGCCGGCGCCTTCTTCGTGCTCGCCGCCTTGCGTGCCGGCGCCTTCTTCTTGCCGCCGCCCGCCGCCTCGCGGGCGGCGATCAGTTCGAGCGCCTGGGGCAAATCCACCGCCTCGGCCGCCATGGTCTTGGGCAGGGTGGCGTTGGTGGTGCCGTCGGTGACGTAGGGGCCGTACTTGCCCGATTTCACCACGATGGGCTTGCCCGTCTCCGGGTGCTCGCCGAGCGGCCGGCCCGGATCGGAGGCCGGCCCGCGCCGGCCGCCGCCCTGCTCCTTGGCCACGATGATGTCGATGGCCCGGTTGGCGCCGATCTCCAGCACGTCGTCGTCGCGGCCGAGATTCGCGTACATCTTGCCGTGCTGCACGTAAGGCCCGAAGCGGCCGAGATTGGCCAGGATCGGCTCGCCCGTCTCGGGATGCTTCGCCACCTCGCGGGGCAGCGAGAGCAGTTTCAGGGCCTTTTCCAGGTCGACGTCCGAGGGGCTCAAGCCCTTCGGGATCGAGGAACGCTTGGGCTTCGCTGCATCCTTCTCGGCCGAGGCCTCGCCGAGCTGGACGAAGGGCCCGAAGCGGCCGTCCCGGATCGTCACGGGCAGGCCGCTCACCGGATCGTTGCCGAGCACCCGCGTGCCGGGCTGGCCGCCGTTCTCGGAGGTGCCCTCGCCGTCGCCCTCGACGCTGGAGGCGGCGAGCTGGCGGGTATACTTGCACTCGGGGTAGTTCGAGCAGCCCACGAAGGCGCCGAACTTGCCGAGCTTGAGCGAGAGCTGTCCCGCGCCGCAGGTCGGACAGGTGCGGGGGTTCGAGCCGTCCGCCTTCTGCGGGAAGATGTGGGCGCCGAGGAGGTCGTTGAGGGCGTCGAGCACCTCCGTGACCCGCAGCTCCTTGGTGCCGGAGATCGCGGCGGAGAAATCGCGCCAGAAATCGCGCAGGACCTCGCGCCAATCGATCTCGGCATTCGAGACGCGGTCGAGCTGCGTCTCGAGATCGGCGGTGAAGTCGTACTCGACGTAGCGCTTGAAGAAACTCTCGAGGAAGCCTGTCACCAGGCGGCCTTTGTCCTCGGCCACCAGCCGCTTCTTGTCGATGCGCACGTATTCGCGGTCGCGCAGGGTCTGGAGCACGGCGGCGTAGGTGGACGGCCGGCCGATGCCGAGTTCCTCCATGCGCTTGACGAGGCTCGCCTCGGAATAGCGCGGCGGCGGCTCGGTGAAGTGCTGGGACGAGGCGATGCGCTCGCGCTTCAGCGGGTCGCCGGCGTTCATCGGCGGCAGGCGCCTGCCGTCCTCGTCCTCCTCGTCGTCCTTGCCCTCCTGGTAGAGGGTGAGGAAGCCGTCGAACTTCACCACCTGGCCGGTGGCGCGCAGCTCCAGCTTGCGCGGGCCGACCTGGGCGACGACGTCCACGGTGGTGCGCTCGAGTTCGGCCGATTCCATCTGGCTCGCGACGGTGCGGGTCCAGATCAGCTCGTAGAGCTTGGCCTGCTCGGCATCGACGGTGCGGGCGACCGCCTTCGGCAGGCGGCTCATGTCGGTGGGGCGCACGGCCTCGTGCGCTTCCTGGGCGTTCTTCGCCTTGACGCTGTATTTACGCGGGGCACCCGGCAGGTAGCGCTCGCCGTATTCGCGTCCGATCACGCTGCGGACATCGGCGATCGCCTCCGGCGCCATGTCGACGCCGTCGGTCCGCATGTAGGTGATCAGGCCCACCGTCTCGCCGTCGATCTCGACGCCCTCGTAGAGCTTCTGGGCGGCGCGCATGGTCTGGGCCGGCGCCATCCCGAGTTTTCGCGAGGCCTCCTGCTGCAGCGTGGACGTCGTGAAGGGCGGCGCGGGATGGCGCTTGGCGGGCTTGGCCTCGACGCTGGCGACCGAGAAGGTGGCGAGTTCGAGGTCGCGCTTGAAGGCGGCCGCCTCGTCGCCGGTGCCGACATCGAGGCGCTGGATCTTCTTGCCGTCGGCGCCCGTGAGCCGGGCCTCGAAGGTCGCGCCGGTGTCCGTCACGAGGGTCGCCACCAGCGACCAGTACTCGCGCGGCTTGAACACCTCGATCTCGCGCTCGCGCTCGCAGACGAGGCGCAGGGCCACGGACTGCACGCGGCCCGCCGAGCGCGCGCCCGGAAGCTTGCGCCACAGCACCGGCGAGAGGTTGAAGCCGACGAGGTAGTCGAGCGCCCGCCGGGCCAGATAGGCGTCGACCAGGGCCTGGTCGATCTGCCGGGGCTGGCGCATGGCGGTCTCCACCGCCGACTTCGTGATGGCGTTGAAGGTGACGCGCTCCACCGGAATGCCCTTGAGGGCGCGCCGGGCGGTCAGCGCCTCGACAACGTGCCAGGAGATCGCCTCGCCCTCGCGATCCGGATCGGTCGCGAGGATGAGCCCGTCGGCCCCCTTCAGCGCCTTGACGATGTCGGAGACGCGCTTCGAACCCCGGTCGTCGAGCTCCCACAGCATGTGGAAGTCCGCTTCCGGGTCGACGGAGCCATCCTTGGCGGGAAGGTCGCGGATATGGCCGAACGAGGCGAGAACCTCGTAGTCGCGGCCCAAGTACTTGTTGATCGTCTTGGCCTTGGCCGGCGACTCGACGACGACGACTTTCATGTGCGGATTCTAGCCTCTCGTCAGAGCCTGACCCACAGCAACGATCGGTGGAGGATTGTGCGGGCGGCACCACCACCCGTTCAAAAAGGGGGTCGACGCGGGGGAGAAGTGGGTCAAGCCCCGGGGGAAGTCAAATGACCCGGGCCCGCCGGCCCCGCCTCACGCCCGCTTGGCGAAGGTCAGGGCCGCGTCGAGGGCCCCGTTCAGGGAGGTCACCAGCACGTCCGCCGAGAGGGTCCGGCGCAGCCGGTCGATCGAGGCCGGATCGCGCTCGCGCCAGAACCCGACCAGCACCCGCACCCCCGGGATCGCCTGGCGCGCCTGGCGCACGTTGAGCCGGATCTGCGACAGGCTGACGGGCTCCAGATAGGAGAAGCACACGAGGGCGATGCCGGGCAGATCCGCCGGCCTCTCGCCCCGGCGCAGGTCCGCCATCGACATCACCTCGGCGGCGAGGCCGTGCCGGCCCAGGATCTGGCCGAGCATCAGGGTCGCCGCCTCGTCGAAGGGGCCCCGGCTCGACACGCAGAGCACGGGCTTGGCTGCCTGCCAGCGCGGCGGGAGGTCGGCAGGGCGCATCACAACGGCGGCGACCTGCCGGTCGGGCCCGATGGCGTCAAAGGCCGCCGAGGTCTCGGAATTGCCCGCGCTGCTGCCGGATCCCGGCCTGCGCCCCGCCGGAACGGTCTCGAGGCGGGCGACCACCGTCCGCAAGGCGGTTCCGACCTCGTCCTGGCGCGTCCGGTCGAGGGTGCCGCGCGAGAGATCCTCCTGCGCCATCAGGAGGCCCGCCAGCACGACCTCGTCGTAATAGGTGACGAGGGCGCGCGCCTTCAGGAACATCCGGCCCTGGTCGATGGCCTCCTCGGGATCGCCCGCCAGCATGCGCTGGTAGAAGATCTCCGGAGGCGACAGGGCCGGGCGGTCGCCCAGGATCACGTCGAGGTACCAGAGCCGCTCGATATGGCGTCCCAGCACCACGAGGCAGACGGTGATCGGGGTCGCGAGCACGAGGCCGATCGGGCCCCACAGGAAGGCCCAGAGGGTGGCGGCCAGGATCACCGCGATGGGGGAGAGGCCGGTGGAATGGCCGTAGAGCAGGGGCTCGACCACGTGGCCCGCGATGGGCTCGACCACCACGAAGAGGAGCGCGGTGGCGATCACCATGCTCCAGCCCGGATCGACGGCCGCCGCCACGATGAGGGGCAGCAGGGCGCTGATCGCCGCGCCGATATAGGGCACGAAGCGCATGATCGCGGCCAGGACCCCGAACAGGATCGGGTTCGGCACGCCGATCCACCAGAGACCGACGCCGATCACGACGCCGAAGGCGATGTTGAGGATGAGTTGGGCGAGGAAGAACCGGCTGAGGCGGGCCACCGCATCGTCGATGGCCGCCGTCGTCCGGCGCAGGTCGCCCGAGCCCGCGAGCCGGATCGCGCGGTTCCGCAGGTCTTCCCGCTGCAGCAGGATGAAGATCGTGAAGATGAGGATCAGGCCCGTGGTGGCGAGGGGATGCAGGATCGGACCCGCGACCGCGCCGAGCGTGCCGAGCAACCCCGCCTTCTCCGCCGCGATCTGCACGTGGAGCGGGTGGGCGACGCTGCCCGCGGTGCCTTCGGGCACGGCGGCCTTCGGGTCGGGCTGAAGCTCCGAGCCGAGGTCCTGCACCATGTCGACCATGCGGGACAGCGTGCCGCTTCCCGCCGTCGCCTCCTTCAGCGAGGCGATCTTCTCGCGCATCGTCACCTGGTAGCGCGGCAGGTCGGAGGCGAGTTGCGCCGCCTCGTTGGCGATGAGGAGGGCGACCCCGAGCAACGCACCGAAGGCCGTGAGCACGACGGCGAGGACGGCGATCGCGCGCGGCACCCGGATGCGTCGCAGGAGGCGAACGCCCGGCACGAGGACGAAGCTGAGGAGGATCGCCAGCGTCACCGGCACGAAGATGTCGCGCCCGAGATAGAGCGCCGCCGCGATGGTGATGACGAGGAGGCAGGATGCCAGGGCCGTGAAGACCGGCATCGCCTGCCGGAGCAGGCGGGCGGTGATGGGATCGTCGCTCATGGTACGCTTCGGGTCTCGTCAGGGTGAGCGACGCTGGCGCCCGACGAATACGGACCGGGCGGGCGCGAGGGGTCGGATGTCAGGGTCGACGGTCGGCGGCCGTGCCGCCGCGTTCAGGCGACGGCGGGCGCCTGGGGACCCACGGCGGCGCTGATCTGGGTCAGGAGCTTGGAGAAATCCACGGGCTTGGGGTGGTAGTCGTCGCAGCCCGCCTGGATCGCCTTGTCGCGGTCGCCCGACATGGCGTGCGCGGTGAGCGCGATGATCGGGATGCCCTGCGTGTCGCTGCCGGATTTCAGCACGCGCGCCGCCGACCAGCCGTCGAGGATCGGCAGGTTCATGTCGAGGAGGATGACGTCCGGACGTCCCGTGCGCGCCTGCTGCACGCCGGACTCGCCGTCATGCGCCAGGATGACATCGTAGCCGCGCCGCTTCAGCCGGCGGGACAGGAAGTCCCAGATCTCCTCGTGATCTTCCACCAGCAGGATTTTCGCCATGACCCCTCAACCCTTCGATCGCCACCAGCCCGGTGCCGCCCGGCTCGTCAGCCTCCGGACGACCCGATCGGGCCTGGCTCCCGAGCAAGACACGTGCTCGGGCCGTGCTGAGAACGCACGATGAGCCGGAACGGTCCATGCCATCGGAACAACGCATGTTCCGGTGACAGGGGCTCGGCACGGTGACCTCGCCGCTTACGGGGAGTCGAGGCTGGTGCGGGGGCGGCTGTCGCCGAGCGGTCCCTTCGTCCCCGGCAGCAGCCCCGCATCCTGCATCCAGATCATCAGCATGATCGCGGCGATCAGGGTCGCGAACGAGGTCAATCGTCCGATGTAGCGCCGCCGCACCACGATCAGCGCCAGCGTGGCGAGAAGGACGAGGGAGAGCAGGACGAGAAGCATCGAGACGAATCCGTCGCCGCGCCGGGAATGGCCACACGGCCAACGGGCGGGACCGGTCGCGCGTTCCTGGCCCGGGCGGCTTCGCCGGGGGCGGGACCGAGCGGATCCCCTCCGAACGGGTCCCTTCGAAGCAGAGCGCGCTTCACCTGCGCGCCCTCCCGACCGGCGTTCGCCCCGGCCAAGATTGCGGCGTCGGGCGAAGGCGCATTGCGGGGCGGGGCGGGCATCCGCTAAAGCCGAAGGATGTCAGACCTCCAAACCCTCCTCGACCGCCTCAAGGATGCTCAGCGCACGCTCATCGTCGAGGCGGCGCGGATCGACATGCTGCCGCCCGACAGCATGCTGCGGCGCGTGGCCGACCTCGAGAACACGATCGCGGCCGTGGAAGCGCTGATCGAGGAACAGGCCCATCGGCGTGGCCGCTCGGCCGGATAGCGCGTCCGCCCCGCTGGAGACACCGGACGGGCGCTACATCGTGGTGCGCGGTCGGCTCTGGCGCCGGACACGGCCCGACCTCGAACCCGCCCGCCGCGCGGCGCTGGTCTCGGCGCTGATGGATGCCCGTCGCGCGGTCAAGGCCGCCAAGGCCGCGGACGATGCCGCCGCCCTCCGTGAGGCCCGCTCCGCCGTGGACGCCGCCAAGCATGGGCTCGGCGAGCGCGGCCCGGTGTGGTGGGCGGACGGCACCCCCGATTTCAACCGGCACATGGCCCGCAACACCCCCTACGCCGCCTGGTTCGCGGCGCTGGGCGATGCGACGGGATAACGCGCAGGCTGGACCACGGGGCCGGTTTCGCCTATATCTGGGATGCGGTTGATGACCGGTTCGTAATAACGTTTCAGGACCCGGAGGGCAGTACTCCGGCGCCTCCACCATGAGCCCATCGGCCCTGTGCAGTTGGGCTTCTGATGGGGGCGAAATAGGATCGACTGGGCGGTAAAGGGATCGCGAGTTCGCGTGCATTTCGGTGCAGGACGATGCGACTGTCGGTAAGGACTCGACCGGTTCGACGCAGGCAACCCCTGTTTCGGGCATTTGGCCAAAACTCTAAATGCCAACGATAACGTTGTCATGGATGCCCGCCTCGCGGCGTAAGCATCTTGCGGTAGGGTAACCGTCGAAACAGAACCCGGAGCTTCGGCTCCGGGACCCACCTTTTCTCCTCCGTCGCTGGCCGAGCCACCGGAGGTTTTTCTGCCGGAAGGGTCATCTGCGGCAGACCGATCCGGCGTCCCGTTACGTTCTGCCTCTCGGTGCGAGCATTGCCGGCCCGGGTCTTGGCCATTCCACTCGCCGTCGAGATGGACCGCCGACGCGGTCGAACGTCGGTTGCCGGATCTTGCCAGTTTGTCTTGCCGGTCCGTAGGACCGTGAAGCGTTCACAACCCCTCAGACAACAAAAAGCCCCGGGACCGTGCGGGTCCTGGGGCTCATCGTCCGAAAAATCATCCCATCCTCGAATGCCGAGGATGGTTGGTCGCCTGGATCAGACCGGGGTGGTCGGGTAGGCGCGCACGCGATTGCGTCCCTCGACGCCACCGCCCAGGGCGTTGCCCGGGAGCGCATCCGGCGAGGTCGCGGCGGCCGCATGCGGCGCCGTCCAGCCCTGGGCACGCCAGTTCTGCGCCCGCTCGTCGACGTCGATCGAGCCGTGCTCCTCCAGGATGTCCATCACCCGGCTGGCATGCGCCTGATCGGCCCGCACCGTCACCAGGGTGCCGCCCCGGCGCACGCCCTCGCTGTAGGTGTGGGCATCGGCCTCGCTCAAGCCCGCGCCCGTGAGGCCACCGGCCAGACCGCCGGCGGCGGCACCGATGCCGGCCCCCGTCAGGGTCGCCACGAGCCAGCCCGCCGCCACCACTGGGCCGACGCCCGGAATGGCGAGGAGACCGAGGCCGGTCAGCAGGCCGGCCGCGCCGCCCAGGACCGTCCCGACCGTGGCACCGGTGCCCGCGCCCGTGGAGGCCTTCTCGGTGGTGTCGTGATCGCCGTGACCACTCACGTCCGTGGTCGTCTGGAGGCGGCCGGCATGCCGGTCGCCCTCGTTGCTGCTCACGATGCTGATGTCGCCATGCGCGACACCGGCGGCCTCGAGCTTCGAGACGGCCGTGCTCGCGGCGTCGTAATCGTCGTAGAGGGCGGTGATGGTCTGCTGGGCCATGGGAAAATCTCCTGTTGGCGAATCAATCGCGGCGATGCGCGTCGGATCGGCGTGGACGACCGTCACTGCGCGGCGACGTTGCCCTTGAAGTCGACGCCGACCTTCACGGGCTTGCCATCGAGCACCGCGTCGCCGCGCCAGATGCCCTTGGCGTCCTTGGTGAGGCCCTTGACGTCCTTGTAACCGGCCTCGGCCAAGCGGTGTTGGGTCTGCGCCTCGGTGAAGCTGTTGGCGCCTTCCTCGAGCTTGGCATTCGAAGCGGCCTTGGCGGTCGCGGGCTTCGCGGCGTCGGGCTTGTCGGTGTTGGCCCGGGTCACCGCTTCCTGGCCGCCAGACTTGGCGCTGGACTTCGCGTCGGGGGCCGCCGGGGTGCCGGTCACGGTGGTCTGGGCGAAGGCCGGGCTCGCGCCGAGGAGAGAGAGGAGGGCGAGGGTGGTCAGGGAGCGTTTCACGGCATTCTCCTTGTTGGATCTTCGACGATCGGAAGTCCCTCTCAATTCCGCGAGGCCGCAAAGCGTTCCAATACGGCCTCGCTGAACCAGCCGCCTCGAAAGACAAGCCAGCGCAGCGTCATGCATGCGCCATGACGTCAAGGCAGATTCTTCCAAATTGTGCGTTGCCGCAGACCGATTTCTACCAGCAACAGGCCCGACACTGACTTGCGGCCGTTCCACAATCCTGATCTCCTCGTACGATAAATCTTTTTGCCGCCACGCTTTGTCCAAGATCCAGCAGGCAATGACGTTTCCACCGGCCACCTGGAAAACTCGAGAAAAACCGCCCCTCGATCGATCCTCACGAGCGGTCGCTTCCACAAAGCCGGCAAATCCCGCGGGTGCGAAAAACTTGTCCGGCCAGGGTTGCCAGGGCAAAAGGGAGCCTCTAAACACCCGCTCACACCGGGGCGGCAACGACGAGCCCCCCGGTCGCAGGCGCCCGTAGCTCAGCTGGATAGAGCACCAGACGACGAATCTGGGGGTCCGAGGTTCGAATCCTTTCGGGCGCGCCAGTCTTCTTGTTGTACTGCATGGAATTGGTCTTTCCATGCCTTGACTGCGGAAGCGGTAGTTTGCCGTTGGTTTGCAAACTCTGTTCGCGGTGAGTCCTCCCATTTTAAGATAGCTTGGTCCGCCAGAGCCCGTGTTCGGGCAGGTAGCGATCCACGATCACGGGCACCGTTTTGAGCGAGTGGCCGATGATGGTTGCGATCTGCCGAGGGTTGCAGCCGCCTCTGAAAGAAGCGTGACGGTCGTTCCACGCGGATCGTGAAAGTGGAGCGAGACGGGCTCGTCGAGGCTGGGCAGTATTACTGTGTCGAGCCCAACTCGCTTGGAGGCCTGCTCCCACATCTCAGCGAAATACCGCTTCTTGAACGCCTGGCCCGTTTTTGTGGTCAGAATCAGTGGAGACACCCGCTCCATGCCGTCCAGCATATGCCGGAGCGCGGCTGTGCAAGGGAATGGTCAGCAGCGGGCCGGCCCTGCCGTTTCGACGGCTTTGGCCCTGTCGGAGCGTGATGGTCGTGCCGTCGTAGGCAGGCCACGGCATGAACAGGATGTCTGCCTGAGGCTCAAAGGTCCACTTCGCGGTCGACACGCTGGGCCACCTCCTCGCGCTGCACATCACGCCGGACAATGCCGATGCCCGCGCCCAGGTCGGGCGTCTGGCCGAGGCCGTTCAGGCCGCCACCGGTGGCGGCGGCGATCTCGCCTATGTTGATCAGGGCTACACGGAAGATGAGCGGTCCAAGACTGCGCGAGCACGCGGTATCGCGTTTCAGGTCGTCCGCGCCGCTCTCCCGGTGGAACGCTCCTTTGCCCGGGCGACGCGCTTTCGCCGTCTGGTCAAGGATATCGAGCGGTACCCAGTACGCTCGCAGATCTCCACATCGTCGCTTTCGTCTGCCTCATGCTCAAACAGGCCGCTCGACTCGCGGGCGGTTTAAAACAGCCTCTCAGTCGTGGCTATCAGTTCCCTGATGCGGGAGGCGAGAGCCTCCATGACGAACGGCTTCGTCAGGACCGCCATGCCGGGGTCGAGGTGACCGTTGCCGACGACGGCGTTTTCGGCGTAGCCGGTGATGAAGAGTACCTTGAGCCTTGGTCTACTGACCCTGGCCGCATCCGCCACCTGCCGGCCGTTCATGCCACCGGGCAGGCCGACGTCGGTGACCAGCAGGTCGATGCGCACGTTCGAACGAAGGATATTAAGCGCCGCCGGGCCGTCCGCCGCCTCAATGGCGGTGTAGCCGAGATCCTCCAACACTTCGGTCACAAGCATGCGGACGGTGGGCTCGTCGTCGACGACGAGCACGGTCTGTCCCTGCTCGGCGCGTGGCGCGTCGCTGAGGGAGGCCATGAGGCCAGCCTCCTCGGCCTCGCCGTAATGACGCGGCAGGTAGAGGCACATCGTCGTGCCCTCGCCGACCTCCGAGTAGATCCGGACCTGGCCGCCCGACTGCCGCACGAAGCCGTAGATCATCGAGAGGCCGAGCCCGGTACCTTGTCCGATGGGCTTGGTGGTGAAGAACGGATCGAAGGCACGCTCGATCACCTCGGGCGTCATGCCCGTGCCAGTGTCCGAGACGCAGAGCGACAGGTACTGTCCGGGTGGTAGGTCACGGTCCTTCGCGCCCCGCTCGTCGAGCCACTTGTAGGCCGTCTCGATGGTGATGCGGCCACCATGCGGCATCGCGTCGCGGGCGTTGATGCAGAGATTGAGCAGGGCGTTCTCAAGCTGGGGCGGGTCGACCAGCGCAGGCCACAGCCCGGAAGCGCCGACCACCTCTACGTGGATGGCAGGTCCGACGGTGCGGCGGACGAGTTCCTCCATCCCGGCAACGAGGGCATTCACGTTGGTGGGCTTCGGATCCAAAGTCTGGCGGCGTGAGAAGGCCAGGAGTCTGTGGGTCAGGGCCGCGGCCCGCTTCGAGGCGCCCTGAGCGGCGTTGATGTAGCGGTCGAGGTCGGTCAAACGCCCCTGGGCCATCCGGGTCTGGAGAAGCTCCAGGCTGCCCGAAATGCCAGCGAGCAGGTTGTTGAAGTCGTGCGCCAAGCCGCCGGTCAGTTGTCCGACCACCTCCATCTTCTGCGATTGCCGGAGCGCCTCCTCCACCACCATCAGTTCCTTCGTCCGGTGCGCCACCCGCTTTTCCAGGGTGGCATTCAAGGTCGCCAGCTCTTCGGCGTGGCGGCGGCGCTCGTCGATGTCGGTGTTGGTTCCGACCCACCGGGCGATGGACCCATCCGCGGAACGGACCGGTTCGGCGCGCACCAGAAACCAGCGATACACCCCGTCCGTCCGCCGGACGCGGAACTCGGTTTCGTAGACCTCGCCCGTTGCGAGCGAGCGAGACCAAGCCTCGGCCGCACTGGGCACATCGTCGGGATAAATGATGCGGGTCCACCCGGTCACGCCGTCCAAGGTACCGGACTCGGCGCCGCTGTAGGCATAGACCTGCTCGTTGAACCAATAGAGATAACCGTCTGGACGCCCCGCCCACACCTGGTTGGGGACGGTCTGGGCCATGACGCGGAACTGGTCCTCGCTCGCCCGTAAATGCGCCTCGGCGAGGCGGCGGTCGTGGATGTCCTCCACGACGCCGTACCAGCGCATGACCGCACCGAGCGCGTCACGGCGCGGATAAGCACGAGCCCGCATCCAGCGGTATTCCCCGCGCCCGCCGACGTTGATCCGGTAATCCACGTCCACCGGCTCGCCCGAGCCGAGCGCGGCCGCGAACCTGTCGAGGGTGGGCGGCACGTCGTCGGGATGAAGGGCCTTGATCCAGCCTGCGCCGAGCGGCTCGTCGGGCGCCTGGCCGGTCAGGTCGAGCCAGCGTGTCGAGTAGGAAGTGATGTTGCCCTGCGGGTCGGCCGTCCAGGGCACCTGCGGGTTCAGCTCGACCGCGTGCCGGAAGTGGTCCTCGCTCTCGCGCAACGCTTCCTGTGCCGCGCGCTGCTCGGTGATGTCGCGTGCGGCGCCCGAGAAGCGCTTGGGCCGTCCATGCTCGTCGGTTTCGATCTCCCCTTTTCGTGCAATCCAGCGCAACTCGCCCGTGTCCGCGCGCCGGATCCGGTAGGCGACGTCGCGAGGCGGCTCGCCACTCGACCGGGTCACCGCCGTCGAGACCAAGTGAGCATCCTCGGGGACGACCAATTCTTCGAAGGCCGTCGACGGATAGCTGTCGCGCTCCGGAAGGCCGTAGAGCCGACAGAATTCTGGTGAGGGTCGCAGCGTGTTATCGGCGACATAGACCGTGAACAGGCCGACGCCACCCGCCTCCTGAGCGCGGCGCAGGCGCGCCTCGGCCTCGCGCAAGGCTTCCTCACGATTCCGGCGCTCGCTCACGTCTCGATAGAAGACGGCCACACCGTCGAGCGATGGGTAGGCTCGCACCTCCAGCCAGGCGTCATGGCCGTCCGGCCAGACGTAACGGTGCTCCAGCATCCCCGGAACGCGTTCCCGCATGACCTCCTTGTAGAGCTGGCCGACGGGCAGGTGCTCGGAGCCCGGATAGGCGTCCCAGTGCGAGCGGCCCACGATCTCACTCGCGGGACGACCCTCGAGGCGCAAACCTTCCGCGTTGATCTGCAGGGTGATAAAGTTGCGATCGAGAAGCATGAACCCCTCGGTCATGCCCTCCAGCACGCCGGAGGCCCGGGCCTCGCTAGCGCGAAGGGCTTCCTCGGCCTGAACCTTGGCCGTCGTCTCCGTGCAGATGCAGCACATCCCCTTAACCGCGCCGGCATCGTCACGCACGGGCGAGTACGAGAAGGTGAAGTAGGTCATCTCATCGTAGCCGCGCCGGTGCATCATGAGCGGTAGGTTTTCCGCCCAGGTCGCCTCACCTGCCATGGCGGTGTCGACCAAGGGCAAGAGATCGGACCAGATCTCGGACCAGATGTCCTGGAACCGTTGCCCGAGAGCAGCCGGATGCTTGTCGCCGAGGATCTCGGCATAGGCGTCGTTGTAGAGGAAGCCGAGGTCGGGCCCCGAGGCCACGAACATCGGGAACTTGGAACCCAGCATCAGGCTCACGGCCGAGCGTAGCCACTGGGGCCAAGTCTCGGGCCAGCCCATCGACGAGCCGGACCAATCATGAGCTCGCATCTGCGCACCCATGTGCCCACCACCCGAGAGGAAGGCGGGGTGGGGGAAAGGAGGACGCAGCGACATGCGGTCAGTCTGGCTCGGCTATTTGGGATTTGATCGACAACGGTCCGGCACCGATACATCGGGCGCGGCGTCAACCGTGCCAGATCACTGACAGGTGACGAAGGCAAACATGAGGCTGAACCGAACCCGACCTGTCCAGATCGAGAGGCCCACTTCGATGATGATGAAGCCTTAAGCTGTAGAAATAAATCTCTTCAATCTCCAATTCTTTCCAGGCGGTAATGAGGACGGCCTGGCTAATACTCGTGGGGCTCCATGCGGCTCAACGAGCGCTGCGATCGATTTTAGCAGTTCTGGCAGCCATCTAGCTTCGTCGGTCACTTGCTCATCGAAACCCAGACGCCGAGCGATGTCTCGACGTCCAGGTTCGCGATGGAGCGCGTCCAAATCATCAGCATAGACGTCCACCTCGCTTCTGGTTCGAACACGCCCTGCCTCAAGCAGCCCTTTGGCTTGGCGACGCAGAGCCCCAGCAATCTCGTCGAGCGCGACCTTCGGGTGGTTCTGCACTCCCAGAAGACTCGACCATCGTAACGGATCTCTGCGGCCTGCACGGCAGTGACCCAATTGCCGGCAAGAAGCGTAGCGCCCTCTGGTAAGCTCTCAACCTCGTCCGTGTGCACCGGCGATGCATCACAGGCGGAGGAGCGGGCCAAAAGCGGATGGGTGCGTCCTGCCTCCGTCAGTGTGATCCGTCGGGCAAAAGCAGCCTCGCATCCGTGCGCGCTGTGGCGAACCGTTCTCCCGCAGCAACTGTGGCGACCTGGAGCTCTGCGCAGGAGCCGAAGGAAGGCACGCCTGAGGCAAACACCGACCGAATGAACTCGACGTGCGCCGTGTCTCAGGTGTTTCCTGATAGAGGTGTAGAGGTAAGCCCGTTAGGAAAACGCCGTCATAGCTCGCAGGAGATGCTTCTGCAGGAAGTGTTGCATTTGCATCCGCTGGCTCAATCCGGTGACACTCGGCTCCCGTTGCCAAGCCTCGCAGGGCGTCGACATAAGTCTCCCCTGAGGAACGGCCGACGCTCTGGCGGCGGCTTTCCCGCGATTCAGGCGGTTCGCTCTCGGCTATAAGGAAACGAAGTCGAGAACTGGTCGGGAGCACGTTTGCTTACCTTGCGTCGGGATGCTGTCTGCGTGGAGGCCTGAACTGCCCCTTGGTACAATGTGTTCCAGACTGGAAGCTCAGGCCGCAGCCAGGCGGAACCTCGCCGAGCCAAAAACGGTCGTTTCGAGGGGCGTCTTGCTGAACCGAAGAGGTGAAAACCGTGTCCTGGCCCGCCGTGCAGGAAGAAGCACTCGACTGCCTCATCATCGGTGGAGGCCCAGCGGGCCTGACCGCTGCTCTCTACTTGGCCCGCTTTGGCCGACGCTTCATGGTTGTCGACGCCGGCGAGCCTCGTGCCTCCTGGATCCCGACAAGCCACAACATTCCCGTGTTTGCTGACGGAATCTCCGGCAAAGAGATCCTGAACCGCCAGCGCCAACATGTCGCCCGCTACGGGGTGCGGATCATGCGAGGCACCGTGAAGGGACTGAGCAAGGCCGAGGGTGGCTTTACCGCCACGATTGAGGATGGGACGAGAGGTGGGCCGTGCCACAAGGTCCAGGCACGACGCGTCCTGCTCGCCACCGGCGCGGACGATATCGAACCGGACCTCCCCGACTTGGCAGATGCCGTCCGACAGGGGCTCGTGCGGTATTGCCCAATCTGCGACGGCTATGAGGCGAAGGGCAAACGCATCGCGGTGATCGGCTATGGAGACCGGGGCCTAGGCGAAGCCGTCTTCGTGGCCCGCACCTACTCTCAGGACGTGACGCTGCTGACACTGGGCCAGGGCATGGAACTTGATGCGGCTGAGCGTGCGCGTGTCGAGAAGTACGGCATCAAGGTGGTTCATGAACCCGTGCAGGAACTCGGTGTCGAGGATGATCGCATCACCGTTCTGCGCACGATAGGCGGCCGAGAGTATCACTTCGAGGTTCTCTATTCGGCCTTGGGACTGAAGCTCCGTTCCGAATTGGCTATTACCCTCGGGGCTCAACACGACGAAACCGGCGCGCTGAGCGTCGATGAGCACAATCGCACGACAGTATCAGGGCTCTATGCTGCGGGAGGGGTCGTTCGCGGCCTGGATCAAGTTGTTGTCGCGATGGGGCATGGCGCGATAGCCGCAACCGACATTCACAACCGCTGTGAGCTGCCGACGGAGGAAGAGGCGGACGGGGGAGCTCGCCTCTCTTCCTGAACGAAAATCAAGGAGGATGGTTGATCGCCGAGGAGCCACAGGACGAGCGGTACAAGCCAACCTTCCGGCTTCTGAATGAACAGAACCTCGCCACCGCGTTTTCCTTAGCCGGGACGACTGTGCTCGATAGTGGAGGAATGATCGATTGCACGATCCGCGATCGATCTGCTTTCGGGTCGCGGCTCAAAATTGCGAGCGTGATCGGTACTCCCGACGTCTTCGCTTTGGTTGTCGGAGGGGGTGGCGAGCAACATGCCGTCAACGTCGCTTAGCGCAAGCAGAACGAAATGGGAGTACGTTTCGCCGGCTGAGAACACCAAGCAACAGCAATTGGGGTAGCGCATTCGCAGCAGAAGCCAGAAGCCGAATCTTCTTCTAAGAAGAGCGAAGCGGTTCGTGTCCTCGTCCCGCCGCCGTTCGGAACGGCTTCGGTCACGCTGGCGTTTCTTAGCCCCGCTTACGCCAGGAGCTTATGCGTGAACGCTCGCCTTCGCCCCATGCTGCTCTTGTGCCTTGCACTGGCAGCACCTTCAGCCTTTGGGCAGCCTCTTCAGGAGAGCCCTTCCTCGACAGAGATCGAGGAGGCGGTACCAGGGCCGCCTCCGCCTCTACCCGATCTCACCGACCCGAACTCCCGGACCGGGGAGGCATCGAATGAACCTGGCTCTCGCTCGTCGATCCCCAAGACCTTGCGCGGCTCCGCATCCAAGGCTGGTGGTCCTGCCAACGATCTGAACCCCGGCGGTCAGGCCGAAGAGGCATCACTCCCACGCGGTGACTTAGCGAACGTGCTCACAGGCAAGGAGTTGTTCCACGGCAATTATTGCGGTGCAGGCCAACGCGGCGAGGGGCTGCCCCCGACGGATGCCCTGGACGCCGCCTGCATGCACCACGATGCTTGCTACGACACGGCTGGCTACCGAGCCTGTAGCTGTGATCAGACACTCAAACGCGAAGCTGGTTTAGTCGCTGAGAAGCCGAGCGTGCCTTTGGAGGTCCGCCGCCGAGCACTCAGTGTCGTCGAGGCTGCAGGCCTGATGGAATGCAAGGCTCCGTGACCAGCAAGAGAGTCGAGCCTTCGGCCGGGGCACTTTCGTGATGCCAGCAACATGGCGGCGCTTGATGATGACCGTCCTGGCGGATGACGGAACACCGACCATCACGACGGTACTCAATCGACCCAGTGAGACGTCTCATTTTGTGCGCGCTTGTCCCGGCCACTTAACGCACTGCGCAGGTTGGGCGGCGCCGCCGTCTTGAGTGCCCTCCAGCACGCTCGGCCCGTCATCCGAACCGATCGCCTGAACCACAGGAGCCCCGCAAGCCGCCATCAGCGCACGCAGGCACTCGACCTCCTCCTCGGCCTCCGCAAGGGTCATCAGCCCCTCGCGCGCGAAGAGCGACGTCGCGCCGAGGAGCACGACGACGTCGAAGCGCCCATCCGGCTGATCGATGATGCTGTAGGTGACCCTCTTGACCATGACCGCGTCTACGCGGAACACGACCTAAGGGTTGCATGACGGTGACTACTGGGCTCCCTCTCAGGCAGAGGCGCGGTCTCCAGCCATCTTAAGCGACTCAGACAGAAAGGCTCGTGCCCGGCTGACCCGGCTCTTCATGGTGCCGGTCTGGGTGCCGAGGAGATTGGCCGCAGCCTCGTAGGTCAGGCCCTGGCCCGCCACGAGCAGCAGAGCTTCACGCTGTGCGGGCGGAAGCTTCTCAAGGAGGGTCCAAACCTTCTGCAGTTCGATCCCGTGCTCCTGCGAGGGGAGCGTGATGATCTTGGCAGCCTCAGCACCATCGGCATCCTCAACCTCGCGCTTGGCCTTGCGGCACTCGGTGTAGAACTGGTTGCGCAGGATCGTGAACAGCCAAGCCATGAGGTTCGTGCCAGGCAGGAACCGATGTTGGCTCGCCCAAGCCTTCAGGAGTGTCTCCTGCACGAGATCATCCGCGCGGGTTGAATTACCGACGAGCGACATCGCAAAGGCACGAAGACCCGGCAGGGACGCGAGTAGATCGTCTCGAAAT
>NZ_JAQGKL010000090.1 GCF_028290105.1 Methylobacterium sp. | reverse complement strand
TGCCCCTTGGGGATCCCGATCTTCGCGCCGGACTTTGACACGTCCTTCACGGTGCAGGGAATCTCCGTCCCATCGCGCAACCGGATCGTCGCGATCCAGTTCGTCGGGCTGCGTTCTTCGCGCCGCGCAATCGTCTCCGCGAGTGCCGCTTCCTCCGCTTCCGCCGTCACCGTTCGATCTCCGCGTCCGCCAGCGTCGACGACATATGAAGGACAAAGGGTTTACGGAGACATACCGATGGCTGCCCGTGGGCAGTCAATTCGATGCGTCGGAGGTGTCCTTGGTGAGGTCGTGCCGCGCGACTCGATTTAGCACAAGCATCCACGGGACTTCACGAACGCGTCATCTCTACGCGGGCAAAAGTGCTTTTTGTTTTTCGGTTGTGCCCTCGAAGTATTGCGATACGACTTCGCGCCGGCGCCCCGCCTCCACTCACCATCACCGGCTCGTAAGCGATTTATTGCCGTTCGAAGCGATCGTTCGGCCGGCTTTTGTGTTCTCGCGGTAAGGATCGGGAGCGCGGTGCGAGGTTGGAAAGCGGGGCCAGCCCCTAGGACTTGGCGTTGATCGAGCGACGGGTCCGCCCTGCTTGCGTCCCGGTTCCGGATCGTCCCCCATCGGAGAAACCGAGCCGGCGAGAGGACCCAGTACGTCGGCACCTATCGCGAAGCGTGTGCCGGCATAAGCGGCTCGACGACGAAGACCCCACGCGAAGCCTTGCCTTGTCGTCGCGAATCCTGATAAGGCAACCGCCTTTCCGCGATGCATCGACACATCGCCGAGGCCGCCATCAGGTGCCTCGTCCCCGAGACCCTATGGACAGGCGGCGGGCTCAAGGCCCGGCCGACGTGAGACCGATGAAGATTCGTAACTCCCTCAAGTCCCTCCGTGGCCGTCACCGCGACAACCAGATCGTGCGTCGCAAGGGCCGCGTCTACATCATCAACAAGACGCAGAAGCGCTTCAAGGCTCGTCAGGGCTGAGGCCTGCGCCGCGCTTCTGTGAGGACGCGGCAAGCGAGCACGTTGACGACACGGCGTCGGGCGAGGAAGCTCTCGTCATGTCGTCACATCTCTCGACCCGTTTCTGCTTGAAAGCCGCGCTCGTCGCGGCTTTCTGCGTTTGCCTGGCTCCGGGCGCAATCGCCGAACCTGCGACGCCGGACGCGGACAAGAGCGCCAAGAAGCTGCCTCTCAGCCTCGACGACCTCTTCGCGCGCCTAAAGGTGGCGAGCGACGACGCCGAGGCGAAGGGGGTCTCGAAGCTGATCGAACAGCGCCTCGGTCGCTCGGGAAGTGCCACGGCGGACCTGCTCACCGAGCGGGCGCGTCAAGCCATGTCGATCCAGGACCTTCCGCTGGCTGTGGAGTTGATGGACCGCGCCACCACCCTGGAGCCAGGCTGGTCGGAAGGTTGGAACCGACGTGCCACGGTGTTCTGGATGCTCTCCGACCCCTCGGCGGCGATCTCAGACCTGCAGCGGACCCTCGTGCTGGAGCCGCGCCACTACGAGGCCTGGGCCGCCCTGGGGCGCATCTATCAGACGCTGGAGGACAAGCGACGGGCGCTGGAGGCCTTCCGGCGAGCCGCCGCCATCTATCCCCGCATGGACCGCCTGCAGACGGCGATCGATCGTCTGGCACCGGATGTCGACGGACGCGACCTGTAGCGCCGATGTTCATCCTGAAAGTGCTGGCCGCGCTCGTGGGCGGCGGTGTCGGGCTGGCGCTGATCGCCGCCGGCATCACCCAGCTCATCACCGCCCGGATCGAGGCGCGCTATCCTCCGGCCGGTCCCTTCGTCGCCGTATCCGGCGGCCGCTTGGGCATGATCCAGGCCGGGCCGAATCCGTCGGCGCGGGGAACGGTGGTCTTGCTCCACGGCGCCTCGTCCAACGCAGCCGACCCGATGGCGGCGCTCGGTCCGGACCTCGCCTCTGCGGGGTTCCGGGTCATCGCCCTGGACCGGCCGGGCTTCGGCTGGAGCGACCGGCTCGCCGGTGCCGCGATGGCGACGCCGAAGGCGCAGGCCGATGCCATCGCGGAGGCGCTGAAGTCGCTCGGCGTCGGTCCGGCTATCGTCCTCGGTCATTCGTGGGCCGGAGCGCTGGCAACGGCCCTGGCGCTGGATCATCCTGAGGCGGTCGCGGGCCTTGTGCTGGTGTCGCCGGCCGTGATGCCGCTGCCGGAAATCGGGCCTATTCCCTGGTATTACCGGCTCGCGCTCTGGCCCCCGGTCACCTGGCTGCTGAGCCGGACCGTCGCCACGCCGGTTGGCCTCTATTTCCTGCCCCGAGCCGGCGGACACGTGTTCGAGCCCCAGGACGCACCGCCCGGCTACCTTGAGGCCAGCCGCGCCGCCCTCGTGCTGCGGCCCACGACCATGCTGGCGAACGTGCAGGATCTGGTCGGCCTTCCGGCAGCACTCCAGGAGCAGAGCCGACATTACGGGGACATCACCGCGCCGACCGTCATCATCACCGGTGATCGCGACGCCATCGTGCCGGCGAGCCGCCACGCCAGGCCCCTGGCTGACCGCATCCCGGGCGCGCGCCTCGTGGTGCTGCCCGGCATCGGCCACATGGTCCACAGCGTCGCCACGTCGGCCGTCATCGACGCCGTCGCGCGCCTGTCCACGCGCGACGTGGTCCGCTGAACAGCGCCCCTCGGTTTCGCGGGGGGCGCTGTTTAAGTCAGAGTCGGGTCTTGCAGATTCAGGTCTTGCGGATTCAGGCCTTGGCAGCGTGCTCGCGGGTGACGAAGGCGATGCGCACCAGGTTGGTGGCACCCGGCGTCCCGAAGGGCACGCCCGCCACCACGATGATCCGGCCGCC